>NZ_JBHVUS010000003.1:186831-585196 GCF_042884005.1 Kitasatospora sp. NPDC058162 | reverse complement strand
ACATTCCGAACCCGGAAGCTAAGCCTCACAGCGCCGATGGTACTGCAGGGGGGACCCTGTGGGAGAGTAGGACGCCGCCGAACAATCATTCAGAAAAGCCCCTGATCCCTTCGGATCAGGGGCTTTTCGCATTTCCGTTGACGTATCGTCAGGGCATGGACGATCAGACAGCGGTCATTGCGAGCAACGTGCTCCGCCCCGAGCAGCGCGACGGCGCCCTGCGTGTTCTGGCGGAGGCCCAGGCGGTCGACGGTCGGGCCGCCGTCTCCGAGCAGGGCCGGCTCCGGCTGCGGAACGCCGAGACGCCCCGGCCGGGCGTCACCCACATCCTCCGGAACGAGAGCGGGACCGTCGTCGGCTACGGCCAACTGGAGGTGCCGGAGACCGCGGCCGCCAACCCGGCCGCCGAGCTGGTGGTCGACCCGGCCGCCCGCGGTCGCGGCCTGGCCCGGCCGCTGGTGGACGCCGTCCTGGAGCAGGCCCACGCGGCCGGTCGGGACGCGGTGGACTTCTGGGTGCACGGCGGCCATCCGGCGGCCCGGCACCTGGCCGGGGCGTACGGCGCCGAACTGGTCCGGGAGCTGCGGCAGATGCGCCGCACCGGTCCGCAGACCGAGGCCGTGGCCGTCCCCGAGGGCATCGAGCTCCGTACCTTCCGCCCGGGCGAGGACGACGCCGAGTGGCTGCGGCTGAACGCCCTGGCCTTCGCCCACCACCCGGAGCAGGGCTCCTGGACGGAGCAGGACCTGGCGGAGCGGATCGCCGAGCCCTGGTTCGACCCGGCCGGCTTCTTCCTCGCGACCCGGGACGGCAAGGTCGTCGGCTTCCACTGGACCAAGGTGCACCCGGCCACCGCCACCGAGCCGGAGCTCGGCGAGGTGTACGTCGTCGGGGTGGACCCGGCCGAGCAGGGCAGCGGCCTCGGCCGCGCGCTGACCGCCGCCGGCCTGCGTCACCTGACCGGCTCAGGTGCCGGCGAGCGCGGACTGGAGACCGTCCTCCTCTACGTCGACGCCGACAACCCGGCCGCCGTCCGGGTCTACGAGCGACTGGGATTCACCGTCCACGAGGTGGACCTCATGTACCGCGCCCGGTACCAGGCGGACCGGGAAGCCGACCGCTAGACCCACCGCCGTCCCCACCACCGACCCCACGGTCGACCCACAACCGGCCCCACCGCCGGCCCCACGTCGCAACCGGCCCGGCGGTAACGAAGCGGTCGCGGGCGAGGGGCAGCGACCCCCGCCGCCCCCTTGCTCCGACCGACTCAGCTTTCCTCCTGGCCATGCGGTGTTTACCGTGGATTCAATTGCTGCCGCGAAGATCACAGGATGAAGTCCGTAGTGTCTCGCTCGTGCAGAGTCGACCGCCATTCCCCGGCCGGTCCTGTACGGACCGCGCCCGGTGGGTGGGCGCTGTCCCCGGGGGCGACCCGGGGCGAGGGCGACGGCCCGCAGAGCCATTCGTGTTCGGACGCCGTCCTGCTGGAGGAGCTGGAACCCATGAGCATCCCCCGCCCCGTCCCTGCCCCGCTGTCGCCCACGGCGCGGATGTCCACTGCGCTGGGCGTCCCGCCGGAGCTGCCGGCCACGGACGAGCAGGAGTTCGAAGCACTGCCGCAGGGCCGCTTCCTGGACCGTGAGCGGAGCTGGCTCGCGTTCAACGAGCGCGTCCTGGAGCTGGCCGAGGACCCGGGGATCCCGCTCCTCGAGCGGGCGAAGTTCCTGGCGATCTTCGCGAGCAACCTGGACGAGTTCTTCATGGTCCGGGTCGCCGGCCTCAAGCGCCGGATCGCCACCGGCGTCGCCCAGCGCAGCGCGTCCGGCCTCCAGCCGCGCGAGGTGCTGGACCTGATCTGGACCCGCTCGCGCGAGCTGATGGCCCGCCATGCCGCCGCCTTCCAGCAGGAGGTGCTGCCGGACCTCGCCGCCGAGGGCATCGAGGTGGTCCGCTGGCCGGAGCTGGCGGAGAAGGAACAGGCCCGGCTGCACTCCCTGTTCCGGCAGAAGATCTTCCCGGTGCTGACCCCGCTGGCGGTCGACCCGGCGCACCCCTTCCCCTACATATCGGGGCTCTCGCTCAACCTGGCCGTGGTCGTCCGCAACCCGGTGTCCGGCCACAAGCACTTCGCGCGCGTGAAGGTGCCGCAGTCGCTGGCCCGCTTCCTGGAGGCCTCGCCCCAGCGGTACGTCCCGCTGGAGGACGTCATGGGCGCGCACCTGGAGGAGCTCTTCCCGGGGATGGAGGTGCTGGCCCACCACGCCTTCCGCGTCACCCGCAACGAGGACCTGGAGGTGGAGGAGGACGACACCGAGAACATCCTCAAGGCCCTGGAGAAGGAGCTGATGCGGCGGCGCTTCGGCCCGCCGGTCCGGCTGGAGGTCGAGGAGTCGATCGACCCCTACATCCTGGACCTGCTGGTGCGGGAGCTGAACATCACCGAGGCGGAGGTCTTCCCGCTGCCCGGGCCGCTGGACCTGACCGGGCTGTTCGGCATCGCCGAGCTGGACCGGCCGGAGCTCAAGTACCCGAAGTTCGTGGCCGGTACGGCCCGCGGACTGACCGACGTCGAGTCCGCCTCCCAGCCGGACATCTTCGTCGCGATGCGCGAGCGCGACGTCCTGCTGCACCACCCGTACGACAGCTTCTCCACCTCGGTGCAGGCCTTCCTGGAGCAGGCCGCGGCCGACCCGGACGTGCTGGCGATCAAGCAGACCCTGTACCGCACCTCCGGCGACTCGCCGATCGTGGACGCGCTGATCGACGCGGCCGAGTCCGGCAAGCAGGTGCTGGTGCTGGTCGAGATCAAGGCGCGCTTCGACGAGCAGGCCAACATCAAGTGGGCCCGCAAGCTGGAGGAGGCCGGCTGCCACGTGGTCTACGGCCTGGTCGGCCTGAAGACCCACTGCAAGCTGTCGCTGGTGGTCCGCGAGGAGGGCGACACCCTGCGCCGCTACTCCCACGTCGGCACCGGCAACTACCACCCGAAGACCGCCCGGCTGTACGAGGACATCGGTCTGCTCACCTCCGACCCGCAGGTCGGCGCCGACCTCTCGGACCTCTTCAACCGGCTGTCCGGCTACTCGCGGCGGGAGTCCTACCGCCGGCTGCTGACCGCCCCGCGCGGCCTGCGCGACGGGCTGGTCTCCCGGATCCACAACGAGATCGCCCACCACCGGGCCGGCCGGCCCGCGTACGTGAAGATCAAGGTCAACTCGATCGTCGACGAGACCGTGATCGACGCGCTCTACCGGGCCTCCCAGGCCGGGGTGCCGGTGGACGTCTGGGTGCGCGGCATCTGCGCGATCCGGCCGGGGGTGCCGGGGCTGAGCGAGAACATCCGGGTGCGCAGCATCCTGGGGCGCTTCCTGGAGCACTCCCGGATCTTCGTGTTCGGCAACAACGGCGATCCCGAGGTGTGGATCGGCAGCGCCGACATGATGCACCGCAACCTGGACCGCCGGATCGAGGCGCTGATGCGGATCACCGACCCGGCGCACCGTGCCGAGCTGTCCGGGCTGATCGACCTCGGTGTCTCGGACGAGACCGAGTCCTGGCACCTGGGGCCGGACGGGGCCTGGGACCGCCACTCGCAGGACGCCGAGGGCAAGCCGCTGCGGCACGTCCAGGACCTGCTCATCGATTCGCGCCAGCGCCGTCGGGCCGCCACCTCGCGCTGACGCGTCCACTGATGCGAGCCGCCGGAGCAGGCGGGGCCCCCGAGGCCCCGGGGGGACCTGCTCCGGCGGTCGGCCACCAGCCCCGGGGAAGGGCCCCGGGGGAACGGGGATCAACCACGCCATGACCGAAGCGCCGATGACGGCCCAGGCGGCCTCCACAGCGACCGCCGGGGACATCCTTTCCCGTCAACTCACCGCCCAGGCGGGCGCGTTCCTGCGCGCCCTGCCGCTTGCGGTGGGCGAGGTCGGCGCCAGACCGGGCTCGGCCGCGGCCGTTCCGGCGAGCGGCACCGCCGACCTGCTGCGGGCGGTGCGGCGGATCGGCGGACTGCTGCACACCTTCGGGGCCGTGTTCGAGCAGGCCTGGGCGCAGGAGTCGCGCACCGAACTGCGTTGGCTGCTCAACCTGTTGGCGCTGGAGCCCGGTTACGTCCGCCGCTCGGCCCGGCTGCTGGGCGCGGTGGACTCGCTGAGCGGCACGGACCCGGACGGGACGGGCATGCTGGCCGGCCACGCGGGCGCCCCCAAGGCGCGGGCGCTGCTGGACCGGCAGCTGACCCTGGCCCGGACCAGGGCGCACTCCACGGTGCTCCAGGAGCTCCGCTCGGCCCGGCTGCACGCCCTGGCGGACCGGATGACCCTGCTGGTCGGCGAGGCGCCGCTGCTGGAGGCGGCGGGCGGCCGGGCGTCGGCGGTGCTGCTGCCGCAGGCGGCGGCCGCGTTCACCGCGCTGTCGGCGAGCGCCCAGCAGCTGCCGCTGCACCGGGCCGCGACGCCGTACGGCGGGGACGGGCTGCGCCGGCTGGGCGCGGTGCCGGCGGCGCGCGGCGCGGCGGACGCGGACACCGCGCTGGCGGCCGACGACGCGCCCTGGTCGCGGCTGCGGATCCTGGTGAAGCGGGCCCGGTACGCGCTGGAGGTGTGCGGCCGGTCGTCCGCCGAGCTGGACGAGCTCGACGCGGTGCTGGCCCGGCACCAGGAGGCGGCGGACGCGGCGGTGACCGCCGCGACGGCGGCGCGCACCCCGCGGATCACCCCCGCGACCGCCTACGTGCTGGGCGTGGTGCATGCTGATCAACGACTGGAGGTCGAGGCGGCGCGGTACGCCTTCGGCCGCCGGTGGTCCGAGCTCCCGCCGGGCCCGGACGGTTGGCTGGAGCTCCCCCCTGCCGAGGGCTGGGGGCATTCCCCCGCACCACGGACGGCTTGAATTGCACGATCGCCTGAGCACCGGGCGGGCAGCGGACCCGGCGGCGGAGCGGGTGACGGCCAGGGCGGGCCGCGCCCCGGTGGTCCTGGCGGCGGGCGGGGTGCTCTGGCTGCCCGGCCGCCCGAAGCCCAGCGGTCGGCTGGGGCGGCCGCGGATCGCGGTGATCCACCGCCCGAAGTACGACGACTGGAGCCTGCCCAAGGGCAAGCTCGACCCGGGCGAGGGGGTGGTCGAGGCGGCGCTGCGCGAGGTCCGGGAGGAGACCGGCTTCCACTGCCTGCTCGGCCCCGAGCTGCCCACCCAGCACTACCTGGCGCAGGGCCGTCCGAAGGAGGTCCGGTACTGGGCCGCGGTGCCGACCGCCGGGGCCTTCCGGCCGAACCGCGAGGTGGACCGCCTGGATTGGCTGCCCGCGGGCAAGGCCAGGGCGCGGCTGACCCACGACCGCGACCGGTTGCTGATCGACGCGCTGCTGGTGATCCTGGGTGCCAAGCCCGTACGGACGAGCGGGGCGCGGCCGGTGCAGGAACGGTGGAAGTGATCTTCCCGCGCCCTTGCCGTGACGCAACCGTTACTACGTGACGTAGTTTCCTGTCATCCGTTCGAGGTTCACTTCCCGTTCACTTGCGACCGGCTGTCGTGTCACTTACCCGGCCTAACTTCGGGACTACCGGCGGGCCGAACG
This sequence comes from Kitasatospora sp. NPDC058162, assembly GCF_042884005.1. Lineage (NCBI taxonomy): Bacteria > Bacillati > Actinomycetota > Actinomycetes > Kitasatosporales > Streptomycetaceae > Kitasatospora > Kitasatospora sp. NPDC058162. The sequence goes on along the minus strand of NZ_JBHVUS010000003.1, from coordinate 579,621 downwards.
GGCCCCGGACCACAGCAAAACCCATGCTCAGCCGTACTCGTACGGCCCGCGCAGCGGGCAATGCCACAGAAAGGGACACCCCTGTGAAGCTCCAGCGGAACGGCCGCTCCAAGGCCCTCGCCATCGGTGCCATGGCGCTCGTCAGCTCGCTGTCGCTCGCTGCCTGCGGGTCGGACAACAACAACTCCACCACGGCGTCCGGCGGTTCCAGCGGCTCCTCCGCGGCCGGTGCCGCGATCAACTGTGGCAAGGCCGGCACGCTCCTGGGCGCCGGTTCGACCGCGCAGGCCCCGGCCATCGACGTGTGGAAGACCAACTTCGGCTCCGCCTGCTCCGGCACCACGGTCAACTACAGCGGCGGCGGCTCCGGTGCCGGCGTCCAGCAGTTCACCCAGGGCAAGGTCGCCTTCGCCGGTACCGACTTCGCCCTCAAGCCCGCCGACGTCGACGCCTCCAAGGCCGTCTGCACCGGCGGCAAGGCGATCGACCTGCCGATGGTGGCCGGTCTGGTCTCGCTGGTCTTCAACGTCGAGGGCGTCGACAACCTGGTCCTGGACGGCCCGACCGCCGCCAAGATCTTCGACTCGCAGATCACCAAGTGGAACGACCCGGCCATCGTCGCCCTGAACCCGGGTGCGAAGCTGCCGGACGCCGAGATCCAGAGCTTCCACCGTTCGGACGACTCCGGCACCACCTTCAACCTGACCTCGTACTTCGCCAAGACCGGTGGCGGCGCCTGGAGCGCCGAGCCGAACAAGGCGTGGAAGGGCAAGGGCGGCCAGTCCGCGAACGGCAGCGCCGGCGTCTCGGCCCAGATCAAGCAGGTCAAGAACTCGATCGGCTACGCCGAGCTGTCCTACGCCCAGACCAACAACCTGAAGAGCGCCCAGATCGCCACCGGTGCCGCCAAGCCCGTCGAGGCGACCGCCGCCAACGCCGCGCTCACCATCGCCTCCTCCACCGTGTCCGGCACCGACGGCGACCTCGCCCTCACCCTGGACTACGGCACCAAGGCCGACAACGCCTACCCGATCGTCCTGGTGACCTACGAGATCGCCTGTGACAAGGGCAACAAGGCCGAGACGCTGGACACCCTGAAGTCCTTCCTGACCTACACCATCAGCGACGCCGCCCAGAAGTCGATCGGCGACAAGGGCTACGTCCCGATGCCGGCCGCGATCGGCGACAAGGTCAAGGCCGCCGTCGGCACCCTCGCCTGACCCGACCGGACCACCGGTGGGACGGCCCCGTGAGCGAGGGGGGCCGGGGCCGTCCCGCCGGAACGCACCGACCCAGCACCAACGTCCGGGGCACCGCCGCCATGGTGCCGACCCCCTACCGGGGCGGCACCACCAGACCGGAGTAGACCAATGACTTCATCCTCCCCTGCCGCCCCGCGAGGCAGGGAACGCCGACAGCGCGACAGCCGCGTCGGCGACAAGATCTTCATGAACCTCGCCCGCGGCGCGGGCATCCTGCTGCTGGTCATCATGGCCGCGATCGCCGGCTTCCTGGCCTGGCGCTCGGGCCAGGCCCTCAGCAACAACGACGGCAACTTCCTCACCACCTTCGAGTGGACGCCGGACGCCCCGAAGCCGGTCTTCGGCATCGCCGTCCTGGCCTTCGGCACCATCGTCAGCGCCATCATCGCGATGGTGATCGCCGTCCCGGTGGCCATCGGGATCGCGCTGTTCATCTCGCACTACGCGCCGCGGCGGATCGCCCAGCCGTTCGCCTACCTGGTCGACCTGCTCGCCGCCGTCCCCAGCATCGTCTACGGCCTCTGGGGCGCGCTGTTCCTGGTCCCGCACATGGACGGGCTGACCAGCTGGCTCAACCAGTACCTGGGCTGGACGTACATCTTCGACCAGACCAAGACCGGTACGCCGCGCAACCTGTTCACCGTCGGCATCCTGCTGGCGATCATGGTCCTGCCGATCATCACCGCGGTCTCCCGCGAGGTGTTCCGCCAGGTGCCGCGGATGCACGAGGAGGCGGCGCTCGCGCTCGGCGCGACCCGCTGGGAGATGATCCGCACCGCGGTGCTGCCCTTCGGCCGCCCCGGCATCATCTCGGCCTCCATGCTCGGCCTCGGCCGGGCGCTCGGCGAGACCATCGCGGTCGCGGTGGTGCTCTCCGCCAACAGCATCCTGTCGCTGCACATCCTCGACGCGGGCGGCGGCACCTTCGCGCAGAACATCGCGCTGAAGTTCGCCGAGGCCGGCAACAACGGCCGCGACGCGCTGATGGCCTCCGGCCTCGTCCTGTTCGTGATCACCCTGCTGGTGAACGGTGCCGCGCGACTGATCATCGCCCGCCGCAAGGAGTACTCGGGGGCCAACGCATGACCACCGCCACCACCGTCCCCGAGGACGCACGGCCGCAGGTCGGCCCCAAGCTGACCGCCAACCGCCTGCCCAAGTGGACCCCGCCCGTCGTCGCCGTCGGCGCGATCGCGGTCGGCTGCGGGATCGGCGCCGCCGGCGGGCTGCAGAGCCACCTCCAGTGGGGCCTGATCTCCGCCCTGCTCTTCCTGTTCGGCAGCTACCTGATCTCGGCCCAGGTCGAGGGCCGCCGCCAGGCCAAGGACCGGCTCGCCACCTCGGTGGTCTGGGTCGCCTTCATCCTGGCCGTCGTCCCGCTGGTCTCGCTGACCGTCTACACCGTCCAGCAGGGCATCGGCGTGGTGAACGGGAACTTCCTGAGCCACTCGATGAAGGGCGTGATCCAGTCCGGCCCCGGCGGCGGCATCTACCACGCGCTGCTCGGCACCCTGCAGCAGGTCGGCCTGGCCACCCTGATGGCCGCCCCGCTCGGTCTGCTGACCGCCGTCTACCTGGTGGAGTACGGCCGCGGCCGGCTCGCCAAGACGGTCACCTTCTTCGTCGACGTCATGACGGGCGTCCCGTCGATCGTCGCCGGTCTGTTCGTCCTCTCGCTGTGGAACCTCGCCCTCGGTTTCGGCTACTCCGGCTTCTCGGGCAGCCTCGCGCTGGCCATCCTGATGATCCCGGTCGTGGTCCGCTCCACCGAGGAGATGCTCAAGCTCGTCCCGAACGAGCTGCGCGAGGCCTCGTACGCCCTCGGCGTGCCGAAGTGGAAGACCATCCTGCGGATCGTCCTCCCCACCGCGATCGGCGGCATCACCACCGGTGTGATGCTCGCGGTCGCCCGCATCACGGGCGAGACCGCCCCGGTGATGATGCTGGTGTTCGGCGCCGACTACATCAACAGCAACCCGTTCGACGGACCGCAGCAGTCCCTGCCGATGTACATCTGGCAGCAGTACTCGGTGGTCAACAACGACTTCGGCTACGCCCGCGCCTGGGGCGCCGCGCTGGTGCTGATCGCCTTCGTGATGGGGCTCAACCTCATCGCCCGGGGCATCGCACGCTGGCGCTCGCCCAAGGCCGGACACTGAGCGACCGACTGACGTACGACACAGCATTCATTAGCGGCCCCTGGCCGCGGGCGAGAGAAGCAACGATCATGGCCAAGCGCATCGACGTCAGCGGACTGTCGGCCTACTACGGCACCACCAAGGCCATCGAGGACATCTCGATGAGCATCGAGCCCCGCTCGGTGACCGCCTTCATCGGCCCCTCCGGCTGCGGGAAGTCCACCTTCCTGCGCACCCTCAACCGGATGCACGAGGTGATCCCCGGCGCCCGGGTCGAGGGCAAGGTCCTCCTGGACGACGAGAACCTGTACGCCTCCAACGTCGACCCGGTCGCCGTCCGCCGCTCCATCGGCATGGTCTTCCAGCGCCCGAACCCGTTCCCGACCATGTCGATCTACGACAACGTGGTCGCCGGGCTCAAGCTCGCCGGCGTGAAGAAGAAGGCCGTCCTGGACGAGGTGGTGGAGCGCTCGCTGAAGGGCGCCAACCTCTGGAAGGAGGTCCACACCCGGCTGAACAAGCCCGGCGCCGGCCTCTCCGGCGGTCAGCAGCAGCGCCTGTGCATCGCCCGCGCGATCGCGGTCGAGCCGCAGGTCCTGCTGATGGACGAGCCCTGCTCCGCGCTCGACCCGATCTCCACCCTCGCCATCGAGGACCTGATCGGCGAGCTGAAGTCGCAGTTCACCATCGTCATCGTGACCCACAACATGCAGCAGGCGGCCCGCGTCAGCGACCGCACCGCCTTCTTCAACCTGGCCGGCGTCGGCCAGCCGGGCAAGCTGGTCGAGCTGGACGACACCCAGCGGATCTTCTCCAACCCGTCCGTGCAGGCGACCGAGGACTACATCTCCGGCCGCTTCGGCTAAGCCGGACCCCAGCTGTCCCGCGGTGCTGCATGGCGGTGCCGCCGCGGGGCATGAAGAAGGGCCCGCCCCCGAGATGTGGGGGCGGGCCCTGTCACGTTGGTGTGTCCGTTCGGACATCAGCCCCAGAACAGGTGGACGAACCAGTACATCAGCGCTGCGACGATGGCGGCCGCCGGCATCGTGATGAACCAGCCGAGCACGATGTTCTTGGCGACGCCCCAGCGCACCGCGCGGATCCGCTTGGTGGCCCCCGCGCCCATGATCGCCGCGGTGATCACGTGGGTGGTGGAGATCGGCGCCTTGAAGACGAACGACGTGATGTACATGATCGCCGCGGAGGTGGCCTCGGCCGCGAAGCCCTGCGGCGGGTCCAGCTCGATGATCTTGCGGCCGAGGGTGCGCATGATCCGCCAGCCGCCCGCGTAGGTGCCCAGTGAGAGCATGGTCGCGCAGGAGATCTTCACCCAGACCGGGATGTCGCCGGTGGTCTGGTGGCCGGAGATGGTGAGCGCCATGACCACGATGCCCATGGTCTTCTGGGCGTCCTGCAGACCGTGGGCCAGCGCCATCGCGGCGGCCGAGGCGGTCTGGGCGACCCGGAAGTTGCGCTTGGCCTTGTGCGGGTTGGCCCTGCGGAAGATCCACAGGATCGCCAGCATCACGGCGAAGCCGCCGATCAGGCCGACCACCGGCGAGACGATCATCGGGATGACGATCTTGTCGAGGACCCCGCTCCAGATCACGTCGATGCCGCCGGCCAGGGCCGCGCCCACCATGCCGCCGAACAGCGCGTGCGAGGAGGAGGACGGCAGACCGAAGTACCAGGTGACCAGGTTCCAGGCGATCGCGCCGACCAGGGCGGCGAAGAGGATCGCCATCCCCTGGTTGCCGGTGGGGGTCTCGATGATCCCCTTCGAGACGGTGTGCGCCACCCCGCTGCCCAGGAAGGCACCGGCCAGGTTCATCACGGCGGCCATCGCGAGCGCGGCCTTCGGGGTCAGCGCCCGGGTGGAGACCGACGTGGCGATCGCGTTCGCCGAGTCGTGGAAGCCGTTGGTGTACGTGAAGAAGAACGCAACGCCGATGACGGCGATGAGTGCAGCCATGTCCACGAGGGTCAGGACTCCTTGACGGCGATGGTCTCCACCGTGTTGGCGACGTGCTCGAACGCGTCCGCCGCCTCCTCAAGGACGTCCACGACCTGCTTGAGCTTGAGGACCTCGATGGCGTCGTACTGACCGGAGAACAGGTGGGCGAGCAGCTTGCGGTGGATCTGGTCGGCCTGGTTCTCCAGCCGGTTGACCTCGATCCAGTACTCGGTCAGGTTCGACATGCTGCGCAGGTTCGGCATCGCCTCGGCGGTGAGCTCCGCGGCGCGGGCCAGCACCTCGATCTGCTGCTCGATGCCCTTCGGCAGGGTCTGGATGTCGTAGAGGACGACCAGGTCGACGGCCTCCTCCATGAAGTCCATGATGTCGTCCAGCGACGAGGCGAGGCTGTAGATGTCCTCGCGGTCGAAGGGCGTGATGAAGGAGGAGTTCAGCTGGTGGAAGACGGCATGGGTGGTGTCGTCCCCGGCGTGCTCGGCGGCGCGCATGCGCTCGACGATCTCCGCGCGGGCCGACACGTCTGATCCCAGCAGTTCGAGCAGGAGCTTCGATCCGACGACGAGGTTCTCCGCGGCGGCGGCGAACATGTCGTAGAAACTCGTCTCCTTCGGGGTCAGGCTAAAACGCACGGAATTCTCCGATGTGCGGGGTACGGACTGAACGATGCTAGGTGCAACCAAGTGCGATCGCGCAAACGGGGTGGTGACCGAGGAGGCGGATCCTCCCCTTCCGTTCGGCTGTCGCACCGGCTGTCCCGGACCGCACCGCCAGGTGCGGCGCAAGGACTCAGTCTGACGGAACCTCGGCGCGTTTGCCCCGTCCCGCGTGCGGAAGCCGGGGGCGCCGCTCAGACGGGTGAACCCCGCCACGACCCCCACCAGGCCGTTCGGCACATGCCGGGTGCGCCGTCGGAACACCACGCGGGGCCCCGGTGTTGGACACTGGTGGCCGACGCAGCCACCAGGCACTCAGACGAAGGCGGGCCGATGACCACGACGCAAGCGCGCACCGAGCCGGACCCCGGGCCCGGGACCGAGCCGCAGGCCGGCACCCCCGCCCCCGCGGGCCACGGCGACGCGGACCACGGCGGGCACGGCCCGCACGGCCCGCACGGCTACAGCGCGCAGAAGGACGCCCACCTCAAGCGGCTGCGCCGGATCGAGGGCCAGATCCGCGGCCTCCAGCGGATGGTGGACGAGGACGTCTACTGCATCGACGTGCTCACCCAGGTCTCGGCCAGCACCAAGGCCCTGCAGTCCTTCGCGCTCTCCCTGCTGGAGGAGCACCTGCGGCACTGCGTCGCCGCGGCCGCCGAACAGGGCGGCGTCGAGCTGGACGCCAAGGTGGCGGAGGCCTCGGCCGCGATCGGCCGGCTGCTGCGCAGCTGACGCATCCCCGGCGGCCCGGGGCGTCCGTCAGTCCCCGCCCGTCGCCCCCCGCCCGTCGGCCCCCGACCGTCAGCCCTCGTCCTCCTGCTCGGCCCGGGCCGGGTCCACCCGGTCCAGCAGCACCTCGTCGATCCGCTCGGTCGGCAGCCGGTCACCGGAGCTGGCCGTCGCGGCGATCATCAGCTCGCCGGCCAGCTCGATCTCGTCGAGGGCCGCGTCGTCGTGGCCGCCGCTGCGGCCGCCCGTGGACGACACCACCTGCACCACCCCTTCAGTGCCTCGCCAGCCCGGGCGGCAGCCACCCGACGTCCAGCCTAGGCACTCCGGGGCCCGTCCACATGGCACGGACGGGCCATCTCGGCGCCGCCGAAACGGGTGGCCGTCGCTCCCCGGACGGCCACCCGCTCCGGCGGCGCCCCGTTTCGCCCCGGCGCCGGAGCGCTGCCCCGGCGGACTACTTCGGGCTCTCCGTCGGCTTCATCTGGTAGATGTCCGAGGCGGGCGGCTCGGCGGCCTCGACCGGCTTGCCGAAGTCCGACAGCGAGGTGGTCGAGGTGACCTTCACCTGGTCCTTGGCCTCCTTCGACCCGGCGACCCCGGCGAAGGTGAACACCTCCACCACCTTGTGCAGGCGCCCCTGGTCGTCCAGCCAGGCGTCGTAGGGGACCTCCTTGACGGTGAAGGTCTGCCCGCCCATCCGCAGGCCGTCCCCGCCCCGGCCGCCGGTGGCGTCGGCCGCCTTGGCCAGGTCCAGGGTGCCGCGGTAGTGGTGCAGCGGGGCGCCGTCCACCGTCTCGGTGCCGACCAGGTCGGCCTTCTGCACCCCGCGCAGCGCGCCCGCCGCCGAGGCCGGGTCGGTGGCGCCGCTGCTGACCAGGTTGCCGTCCGGCAGCTGGCGCACGTCCAGCTTCACCCACTTGCCCTCGGGCACCTTGGCGCCGCTGTTCTGCAGGTAGACGGTGCCCGGCAGGACCACCTCGACGATCTTCCCGGTGGTCGCCGCGCCCGGCGGCACCTGGACCTCCAGCCGGCCGATCCGCTTCACGTAGTCGTAGCCGCCGGTCCCGGAGAAGGAGGCCTTCTTGTCGGCGGACTCCGTGACCAGCTCGGTGGCGACGTGCGCGGAACCGGTGCGGCCCGTGATGTCGGCGGCGTTGCGCACCGCCGTCAGCGGGTCGCCGGCCAGCTGGTCCGGGGCGTTCGACTGCTGGTCGGAGGAACCGCCGCCGGAAGGGCCGGAGCACCCGGCGGCCCCCGCGGCCAGCGCCGCGGCGAGCACGGCGGCTCCGGCCGCCGAGCGCAGGCGCGGCCCCGGACGGCGCGCTTGCCGGCCGGTCCGCTGCTGGTCGGTCATCTTCATCCTCGCGACAACCCCCTCGGGCCCGACTGCCCGCCCGACTGCGGCACCGGCTGGGGCGCCGGGAGGGCAGAGCTCTTTCCGGGCAAACGAGTTGGGTCGCGAAGGGTTACGGGTCCGGGCGGAACCGACGGGTGTCGCGCGGCGGCGGCCCGGCGCGTTACCGTGAACCCCGTGCGCAGTGAGCTGCCGGTCGCCCCCGGCACCACCCGGATGCCCGAGCACCGTGTCGCGGTCAGCGAACGCGGCTCCTTCGCCTTCGCCACCTGCAGCTGCGGCTGGTACTCCGCCGCCCGCCGCTCCCGGGACCTGGCCCGCCGCGAGGGGGCCGGCCACCTCGCCGAGTACGGGGCCGAGGCCTCCGACTAGACCGTCCGGTCCGGCCGGGCACCGACCCGGGCCCCGGCCCGGCCCTCGACCCGGTCAGGCCGCGAGGTCGGACTCCGGCGGCTGCTCCTCCCGGCGCACCGCTCCCCGCCCGCGGCGACGGCCGCCCTGGGCGCTGCCGCGCCCGGCGGCGCCGCGCTCCGGCGCCCGGATCAGCGGGGCCACCGCCGTGCGGCCCAGCGCGTGGCAGAACGGGACCAGCACCGCCATCGCGATCGGCGCCAGCAGCAGCACCACGGCGACGGCCAGCGCGAAGCCGCCGATCACGTCGGTCGGGTAGTGGACGCCCATGAACATCCGGCAGAAGCCCTGCAGCAGGGCCAGGCCCCCGGCGATCCAGCCCAGCCTCCGGTTCACCAGGAACAGCGACACCGCCACGGCCATCGTCATGGTCGAGTGGTCGCTGACGAAGGAGTGGGTGCCGGCCTTGCCGTCCACCAGCACCAGCAGCCCCGGGTGGTCGACGAAGGGCCGCGGCCGGTCCACGATCGCGGCGATCGGCAGGTTCGCCAGCTCGGCGACGGCCACCGAGAGCGGCACCCACAGCAGCCCGGCGATCGCCACCGGCGCGTCCGGGCGGCGTCTGGCCTGCAGCCAGCCGACCAGCCCGAGCAGTGCCAGGCCGATCAGGATGCCGTACTCGCCGATCCACGAGACCGCGTGGTCCAGCCACTGCGGGGAGCGCTTGGCCAGGCCGTTGACGGCGTAGAGCAGACCGAGGTCGGGGTTGGTCGTGTCGGCAAGCGGCGTCGACACGCCGCACCTCCTTCTGGTCCGCTGCACCTGTTCGATCCCGCCGGGGCCCGCCCGGCGCGCGAAGCTGACGAGGGGCCACCGGACCCAACGTCATCGCCGGGACACAGCGTTCCACGGAAACGCGCGGTTATGGAAACTTGACTCAGCGTCCACAGGCCGCACACAGATGGGACGGACGACTCAGCCGGTCCTGCCGGTTCCGGCGGATCCGTCGGCCCGCCCCGCGGCCGTCGGGGCGGGCGGGGCGGCGGCCGCCGGCTGGGCGGGGGCGGCCGGGGTGGTCGGCGCCGTGGTGCCCGGGCGGCTCGGGGCGTTGACCGCTCCGTTGCCGTTGTTGCCGCGGGTCGGCAGCGCCTGGGCGCCGTCCGAGGTGACCCGGGTCGCCCCGATGTACTCCCTGGTGTCGATCTTGTCGTAGCGGATCACCGCCCCGGTGTGCGGCGCGTTGAGCATGTAGCCGCCGCCCACGTAGATCCCCACGTGGTGGATGCTCCGCGGGTCGCTCAGGTCCGTCGCGAAGAACACCAGGTCCCCGGGCCGCAGCTGGTCGCGCGACGGGTGCGGACCGGCGTACCACTGGTCGTTGGCCACCCGGGGGAGCTCGATCCCCACGCTCTCGAACGCGGCGCGGGTGAGCCCGGAGCAGTCGAACTGCCCGTTCTGCGAGGCCAGCCCCTCACCGCCCCACAGGTACGGCGTGCCCAGCTTGGTCTGCGCGAAGTAGATCGCGGCGGCCGACTGCGCGGACACCTCCACCGGCGCGGTCGCCGCGGTGAAGCTGCGGGCCATCGCCTGGATGTTCCGCACGTACCCCTGGGTCTCCTTGTACGGCGGGATGCCCCGGTTCTTCGTCACCGCGTACGGTCCCGCGTTGTAGGCGGCCAGCATGTTGGCCTGGGGGTCGCCCGGCACACCGGCCACGTCCTTGGCGAGCGCGCAGTCGTACACGGCCGCCGTGGCGATCGCGTCGTACGGGTTCCAGACGTCCTTCTTGCCGTCCCCGTCACCGTCCGTGGCGTACACCGGCCAGGTGTCCGGCATGAACTGCGCCATTCCCTGCGCCCCGACCCCGGATTGGGCCTTGGGATCGAAACCGCTTTCCTGGTACAGCTGTGCCGCGAGCATCGGCGGGGAGATCTCCGGGCAGAGCGAGCCCCACTTCTGGATCGCGTCCTGGTAGGCCGCCGGGACGGTCCCGGGAGAGAGGGCGGAACGATTCGCCGTCAGCTGCGGCGTCCCACTCGCCGCATACGTCCCCATCGTCACCAGACCGAGGAACCCGATCGCGACAACTCCCGCAGCAGCGGCGGCCGTACCGCCCTTCCGGAGTACCATCAGCACCATCCCGACGAATCGTCAGTCGAAGTGTCCCGGAAGGCGTTGCTCACCGCAATCATCAGAGATACAAAGAGTGAGCGCTATCCTTCGTACGGTGGACATCCTCGCGTACGTGTCCGATGCCTCACGACCAATCCGCGAGAAGTAGCCAAGTCGACATCAGATCTGGCCAAGAATAGGCACCGACCCTTCGCGCGGGCGGGGTCCGGGCCCTTGAATTTGCCTGATCGGGCGGTGAGATGGAAATGAACCTGAGCAGCGTGCACACCTATGCGGTCGGCCACCTGGCCGATGACCCCCCCAAGAAGCCGAATATCGACACCATCATCGGCGGGATCGCCCCGGACTGGGGCCCGTTCGCGAGCCTCGGGTCGGAGGCCCGGGTGATGGTCGAGGTCATCATGGCCGTCGCCATCCTCGTCTGCCTCGGCATCGCGGTCTGGGGTGCGGCCAAACAGCGGATCGGTGCGACCGCGATGCGCGACAGCTTCGGCGCCGAACAGGGCAAGGGGCTGATCATCGCCGGGCTGACCGGCGTGTTCATCATCGGATCACTCGGCACTCTGTTCACCATTGTCTACGGCATGGCTATCTGACGATCGGACAGCAGTGATCCGGCCCGCCTGAGGGCAGGTTCCCGCCCGGACCTCCCCAGTGGGCCGACCCGCCAGGAGTCCACCCCCGTTCCCACCCCCCCGTCCGCGCCCGCCCCCGGACGGAGGGCCCCCGGAGCCGCCCCGGCTCCCCGCACCAGGAGGGCCGCCGTGCCGTTGTCCGACGACCAGCCGCACACCCGTACGCGGCTGCCGGTCGACGAACAGCCCTCCGCACTGCCGACCGCCCGTCAGTCACGGCCGATGCGCACCCTGCTGACCGTCCTCGTCGTCGTCACCCTCCTCGTCGTGGCCATCTCCATCGCCAACCGCGGCAAACCCGGCCCCGGCCCCGGCGGCAGCTCCGCCGACCGCGCGGCCCCCAGCGCCACCTCCGGCGCCGGCCCGGCCCCCAGCGGCGACCAGCCCGTCGGCACCACCGTCAACGGCATCGCCTCCGGCTACCCGCACAGCGACCAGGGCGCCCAGTCCGCCGCCGCCAACTACGCGGTGGCGATCGGCTCCCCGGACATGTTCCGCACCGACAGCCGCCACACCATCGTCGCCACCATCGCCGACCCGGGCTCGGTCGGTGCCCTGCAGAGCCGCCTGGACCAGGGCTTCGGCGGCGACACCGCCGCCCGCTACGGCCTCGACGCCCAGGGCCGCGCGCCCAAGGGCCTCACCTTCGTCAGCCGCACCGTCCCCGTCGGTACCAAGTCGACGGGCTACACCGACGCGGACACCAAGGTCGAGGTGTGGTGCACCGGCCTCACCGGCCTCGCCGGCGAACGCTCCGTCCAACCGGTGACCGCGAACTGGTTCACCCTCACGCTCTCGCTCCACTGGACGGGGAGCGACTGGAAGCTCACCGACTACACCAGCAGGCAGGGCCCCGCGCCGATGCCCGGAGACCAGCAGGCCGCCACCGCCGAGGAGATCACCGGCGCCGTCCAGCAGTTCGGGGGGTTCCGCTATGCCCGTTGACCAGACCAAACGCCGTACGACCGCACGCCGTGCGGGCACACTGGCCGGTGTCTTCGCCACCTTGCAGGTGACGGTGATGCTGGCGGCCCAGCGGGTGTTCGCGGAGCCGACGCCGACACCGACACCAACCGGGACCTCGAACCCCAATTGTCCCGATCTGCCGATCTCCGGGAGCGGCATCCTCTGCGTGGACAAGCCCGGCGGCTCGCTCCCCGGGAGCAGCACCGTCAGCAACGTGACCGACCCGCTCGGGTCGCTGGCCAAGGGCTGTGCCCAGGCGGCGGCGTGGGTGGTGCGGAACCTGTCGGGGGCGATCGACGGGACGACGTCGGTGGACTTCACCAACCAGTCGTTCCTGCAGCAGTACGCCGTGGTGTTCGCCGTGTCGACGGTGATCACGCTGGTGCTCTGGCTGCTGGCGGTGACCAAGCGGGCGGTGCGCGGGGTGCCGTTGACAACGGCGATCTCGGAGGCGGTCGGCTTCCTGTGGCTGACGGTGGTGGCCTCCGCGTTCACGCCGTTGATCCTGTTCACCGTGGTGAGCGTGACGGACGGTCTGACGAAGGCGATCGCGGTCGGGACGAAGTCGGACACCGGGACGTACCTGGGCGGGTTCGCCGACACCCTGGAGAAGGGGAACGTCGGCGGCGGCCCGCTGATCCTGGTGCTGGTGTCGCTGGTCGCGGTGCTGGCGGCGGCGGTGCTCTGGATCGAGCTGGTGATCCGGGCGGCGATGCTGTACGTGGGGGCGCTGTTGGGGACGGCGGTGTACGCGGGCCTGGTGGACCGGCAGTTGTGGAAGCACGTGCGCCGGTGGGCCGGGATGATGCTGGCGGTGGACCTGGCGAAGCCGATCATCGTGATCATCCTGGGGCTGGCGGGCGCGGTGGCCACCGGTGCCGGGGCCAACGACGACTTCGCCCGGGTGCTGTCCGGCCTGGCGATCCTGTTCCTGTCGATCTTCGCGAGCGCCGCGGTGTACCGCTTCGTCCCGACCTTCGGCGACGAGATGCTGAACATGCGCGGGGCCCGGGCCAGCGCGGTGCAGGCCGGCTCGGCGATGATCAACGGGACCGCGAACCTGATGAAGCAGGGCATCACGACCCACGGCGACCGCGGTCCGCAGGCCGGCGGTGGCGGGGGTGCGGGCGGCGGCTCGGTCGCGCCCGGCATCGCCGCGCACGCCGGCCGGACGCCGGCCCCGCCGGCGCAGGCCGGGCCGCCGCCGCAGACCTCGGTTCCGAACCGCGACAGCAATCCAGCGAAGGGAGGGTGACGGGTAAGTGAGCAGCGAACCGCTCGGCCAGTACGGGGCCCAGTACGCCCAGCCGTACGTGCACCAGCGCCGTACCTACCTGATCGGCAAGGCCCGCCCGAACGCGGTGATCGGCCGGAACCGGGAGTCCGGCGAGATCATACTGATCATCTTCGGGGCGTTCCTCGGGATGCTCTGGGGTCTGCTGATGCCGGTCCTGCCGTTGCGGATCGCCGGTCTGCTCGGCCTGCCGCTGCTGGCCATCGCGGCGGTCTACGTGCCGTACCGCAAGCGGACGTTCTACCGGTGGGTGGAGATCAACCGCACCTACCGCCGGACGGTCCGCAGCGGGCGCGGGTCGTGGCGTTCGGACGCGATGGACGCGGGCACCCGGATGGACGGCCGCGAGGTGGAGATCGGCCCGCCGCCCGGGGTGGGTCGGCTGCGCTGGCTGACCGCGCCGTTCGGGCCGGACGAGGTCGGGGTGCTGATGCACCTGGAGCGGCGGACGGTGACGGCCGCGATCGAGATCGAGGGCCCGGGTGTCGGGCTGCGCGACTCGGAGGACCAGGAGGCGCTGGTCGACCGGTTCGGCACGCTGCTGAAGCACGTCGCCAACGGGGACGGCTTCGTGACCCGGCTGCAGATCCTGGCCCGCACCCTGCCGGCCGACCCGGACGCCCACGCCAAGGACGTCGAGCGCCGCGGCGACCACGACGCGCCGCGCTGGCTCCAGGACTCGTACGACCAGCTGCAGTCGATGGTGTCGACCTCCTCGGAGCAGCACCGGGCGTACCTGGTGGCCTGCATGCACTACACCCGTGACCTGGCCGCCGAGGCGCACGCGATGGGCCGCACGGCGACCGGCGGGCGGGCCCGGGACGACGACGGGCTGGCGGCCGTGATGGCCCGCGAGCTGACCGACATCTGCGCCCGGCTGGCCGAGGCGGACATCCGGGTGCGCCAGCCGCTGGGCCAGGCCCGGCTGTCCTCGCTGCTGCACTCGATGTACGACCCGGACCACCCGATCGACCACATCCAGGCGATGTCCCGGCGCAACGCCTGGCCGGCCGAGCTGGACGCGACCCACCCGCAGTACCTGACGGCGAAGACCCGGGAGTCGGTGACCCGGGAGCCGTGGTGCCACGCCACCGCGTGGATCAAGGAGTGGCCGCTCACCCCGGTGGGCGTCAACTTCCTGGCGCCGCTGCTGGTGCACACCCCGGACGTGATCCGGACGGTCGCGGTGACGATGGACCTGGAGCCCACCGACGTCGCGATCGAGCGGATGCTCACCGAGAAGACCAACGACGAGGCGGAGGCCAGTCGCGCGGCCAAGATGAACCGCACGGTCGACCCGCGCGACCTGGCCCACACCGGCCGGGTGGACCAGCGCGGTGACGACCTGGCCTCCGGCGCGGCCGGGGTGAACCTGGTCGGCTACATCACGGTCTCCTCGCGCAACCCCGACGCGCTGGCCCGCGACAAGCGGACCATCCGGGCCTCGGCCGGCAAGAGCTACCTCAAGCTGGAGTGGTGCGACCGCGAGCACCACCGGGCCTTCGTCAACACCCTGCCGTTCGCCACCGGCATCCGCCGCTGACCGTCGCTCCGGTCCCCCCGGACCGCATTCGTCCACCCACTGCGCTCGACCACCCCTAGCTGGCACCAGGAGGCCGCCCATGGCGCTCGGCAACCTCACCGACGCGTTCACCAGCCTGATGTTCGGCAAGGTGGAGACCACCCGGCTGCCGGTGCGCACCTCCACCGGCCAGGCGCAGGCGGTCTACCTGCCGACCGCCGCGCCGGGGCTGGGCGACTCGGGCGTGATCATCGGACGCGAGGTGTACAGCGGCAAGGGCTACGTCTACGACCCCTTCCAGCTGTACGGGCAGCAGCTGCCTGCCCCGCACTGGCTGGTGCTGGGTGAGTCCGGCAACGGCAAGTCGGCGCTGGAGAAGACGTACGTGCTGCGGCAGTTGAGGTTCCGCGACCGGCAGGTCGTGGTGCTGGACGCGCAGGGCGAGGACGGCGTCGGCGAGTGGAACCTGATCGCCAACGCGCTGGGCATAAAGTCGATCCGGCTGGACCCGATGGCGGCCCGGGACGGCGGGGTGAAGCTCAACCCGCTGGACCCGGCGATCACCCAGACCGGGCAGCTGTCGCTGCTGCGCACCATCATCGAGGTGGCGATGGGGCGCGGGCTGGAGGAGCGGGCGGGCTTCGCGCTGAAGGCCGCGCACGCCCATGTGATCGCCTCGGTGAAGGACCGTCAGCCGGTGCTGGACGACATCATCGACACCCTGCGCAGCCCCGAGCTGTCCTCGGTGGAGTCGCTGGGCGTGGCGGTGGACGAGGTGCAGTCCTGGGGCCTGGACGTGGCGCTGGTGCTGGACCGGCTGGTCGACGGCGACCTGCGCGGCATGTTCGACGGCCCGACCACCGACGGCATCGACCTGGACGCCCCGCTGATCGTCTTCGACCTCTCGCACATCGACCGCAACTCGATCGCGATGCCGATCCTGATGGCGATCGTCGGGGTGTGGCTGGAGCACACCTGGATCCGGCCGGACCGGAAGAAGCGCATCTTCCTGGTCGAGGAGGCCTGGCACATCATCAACAGCCCGTTCGTGGCCCAGCTGTTCCAGCGGCTGCTGAAGTTCGGCCGGCGGCTCGGGCTCTCCTTCGTGGCGGTGGTGCACCACCTGTCGGACGTGGTGGACGGCGCGGCGGCCAAGGAGGCGTCGGCGATCCTGAAGATGGCCTCCACCAGGACGATCTACATGCAGAAGGCCGAGGAGGCGCGGTCCACCGGCCGGGTGCTGGGCCTGCCGCGCTGGGCGGTGGAGATCATCCCGACCCTGTCGCCGGGCATCGCGGTCTGGGACGTCAACGGCAACGTCCAGGTGGTCAAGCACATCATCACCGACACCGAGCGGCCGCTGGTGTACACCGACCGCGCGATGACCGAGGACGCGGTGGCCGAACGGGTCCGGGCCGAGCGGCAGTTGGCGGCGGAGCCAGGCGTCTGAGGCGGGGGTTGGGAGGGGCCGGGGTGATCGTACGCAGGCGGCCCGTCCCGGCCCGAGGGCGATGGTTCGTCAGCAGGTAATCCTCTCGTTACGTTCGAGGTCCTGACAGCTACGCGCGTTGACCCTAGGCTGCACTCGCGCAACACATTGCCCACGCGCCGGTGCGCTTCGCCGCCGCGTGCTCCTCCGAGGTGCAGGGGACCCCTCATGCTCACCGTCAGATCCCGACGGGCGGCGTTCGCCGTCGTCGCCGCCGCAGGTCTGTTCGGCACGGTGGCCGTGCCGACGGCCGCCCAGGCCGCCGATGCCAACGCCAAGCGCCACAAGACCGTCAACCTCCAGCTGCTGGCGATCAACGACTTCCACGGCAACCTGGAGCCCCCGGCGGGCTCCTCCGGCACGGTCAAGGAGGTCGACCCGGCGACCGGTCAGGTCGTCTCGACCCCGGCCGGCGGCATCGAGTACCTGGCCACCGAGCTGCGCCAGGCGCGGATCCCGGCCGACGACTCGATCACCGTCGCGGCCGGCGACATCGTCGGCGCCAGCCCCCTCACCTCGGCGCTGTTCCACGACGAGCCGACCATCGAGGCGATGGACAAGCTCGGCCTGGACGTCACCTCGGTGGGCAACCACGAGTTCGACCAGGGCGCCGCGGAGCTGCTGCGCAAGCAGGAGGGCGGCTGCCACCCGACCGACGGCTGCTACGAGCCCGGTCGCACCTTCAAGGGCGCCAACTTCAACTACCTGTCGGCCAACGTCACCGACGAGCAGTCCGGCAAGCCGCTGCTGCCGCCGTACTGGGTGACCAAGTCGCAGGGCGTGAAGATCGGGTTCATCGGCGTCACCCTGGAGGGCACGCCGAACATCGTGACCGCCGAGGGCGTCAAGGGCCTCAAGTTCGCCAACGAGGTCACCACGATCAACAAGTACGCCGCGGAGCTGAAGGCCAAGGGCGTCAACTCGATCGTCGCGCTGATCCACGAGGGCGGCTACCCGGCCAGCAGCGTCTACAACTACGACTGCGGCCCGGCCGGCCAGGGCGTCTCCGGCCCGATCGTCGACATCGCCAGGAAGATCGACCCGGCGGTCGGCGCCATCGTCACCGGCCACACCCATAACGCGTACGCCTGCAGCATCCCCGACCCCAATGGCGTGCCCCGCTCGGTGACCAGCGCCGCCTCCTTCGGCCGGCTGTTCACCGAGATCGACATGAAGCTGGACAAGACCACCGGCGAGATCGTCCGCCCGTCGGTCAAGGCCGAGAACCACGTGGTCCGGCGTACGGTCGAGAAGGCCCCGGACATGACGGCGCTGATCGACCACTACTCCAAGCTGGCCGCCCCGAAGGCCAACCGGCCGATCGGCTACATCTCCTCGGACATCAACGGCCGCGGCAGCGGCGACCTGGAGAAGCCGCTCGGCGACGTGATCGCCGACGCCCAGCTGGAGGGCCTCGCCCCGGCCGCCAAGGGCGGTGCCCAGGTCGCCTTCATGAACCCGGGCGGACTGCGCTCCGACCTGGTCTACAAGGCCTCGGGCAGTGAGGGCGACGGGGTGGTGACCTACGGGGAGGCGTTCACCGTCCAGCCGTTCACCAACATGATGCAGGTCAAGACGCTGACCGGCGCCCAGCTGGTCCAGCTGCTGCAGCAGCAGGTGAGCGGCCTCAACGACGCGGCGCCGAAGATCCTCCAGGTGTCCTCGAACCTCCACTACACCCTGGACATGCGCAAGACCGGCGCGGACCGGGTGGTCCCGGACTCGATCCGGCTGAACGGTGCGCCGGTCGACCCGGCCGCCAAGTACCGGGTCGCCGCCAACGAGTTCCTGGCCGGCGGCGGCGACGGCTTCCCGGCCTTCGCGGCCGGCACCGACAAGCTCGTCGGCGCCTCCGACCTGGACGTCTTCACGGCCTACCTGACGGCCCACAGCTCGGCGGGCTCGCCGCTGAAGCCGCCGGCGCAGGACCGGGTCAAGGTTCTCGGCCCGGGCAGCGACATCGACTGACCGTGAGCCGGACACGGGGCCCCGGAGACGGGGCCCTCGGACGGGCGGGGCGCTGTCGGGGCGCCCCGCCCGTCCTGTTCTCCCGGCGGCTACTCGGGGGCGGGGCCGCCGGGAAGTCGTACGGTCGCCAGCGCACCCGGGCCGCCGTCCTGGGCCGGGCCCAGCGTGACCTCGCCGCCCGCCTCCCGGACGCTCTGCGCGACGATCGACAAGCCCAGGCCCGAGCCCGGGAGTTGGCGGGAGGAGGGGGAGCGCCAGAACCGGTCGAAGACGTACTGCAGCTCGTCCGGGGGAATGCCCGGACCGTGGTCGCGGACGGTCAGCACGCCCTGCTGGAGCCGGACTTCGATGGTGCCGCCGGGCGGGCTGTACTTCACCGCGTTGTCCAGCAGGTTGATCACGGCGCGCTCCAGGCCCGCCGCGTCGCCGTGTGCGAACCAGGGGTCGACGGTCGTCTCGAAGGCCAGCCCCGGGCCGCGGAGCTTCGCCCGCTCGACCGCCCGCCCGGCGATCTCGTGCAGGGCGACCACGGTCAGGTTCGGCCCGGCCTTCGGGGTGTCGGGGCGGGACAGCTGGAGCAGGTCGCCGATCAGCACGGTGAGTTCCTGCATCTGGGCCTTCATGTTGCCCAGCAGCTTGGTCTTGGTCGCCGGGGGAAGCGGGCGGCCGGTGTCGTTGCTGCGGATCAGCAGGTCGACGTTGGTGCGCAGCGAGGTGAGCGGCGTCCGCAGCTCGTGGCCCGCGTCGGCGATCAGACGGGTCTGGCGCTCGCGGGAGTTGGCGAGGGCGGTGCTCATCGAGTTGAAGGACGTGGATAGGCGGGCGATCTCGTCGTCCCCGTTCACCGGGATGGTGGTGCCGACTTCCTCGGTGCGGGCGATGTGCTCGACGGCGTCGGTGAGTTGGTCGACCGGCTTGAGGGAGGAGTGGGCGACGAGGCGGCCCGCGACGGCGGCGAGCAGGATGCCGCCGAGGGAGACGGCGCCGAGGAGGATGGCGAGGCCCTGGAGGGAGTCCTCGATGGACTTGGTGGGGGTCGCCACCATCGCCAGGACCGGGCCGAGGTTGTGGCCCTGGACGGCGGAGATGCGGATGACGGCCGGATCGCCGTTGGCGTAGCTGCCGTCACGGACGATCGACTGGCCCGGCTTGAGGTGGTAGGCCTGGGTGTCGCCCGGCTCGGTCAGAACCGCTCGGCCGCCGCGTTCGAGGAAACAGACCTGACCGGTTTTCGCGATGACGAACTGGACGTCCCTGAACGGAGTGTTGCCCTCGGACGGCGAGGCTCCCTGCGGTGTCGGTGTCTCCTGCGGGGAGGACGCGCAGTAGAGGACGGACGGGACGCCTCGGGGCTGCGGAGCATTGAGGAGTTCCGTTTTGACCTGGCTGTACAGCTGCTTCTCCACGATGAACCAGCACGCCAGCGCCGACAGCGCGATCGCCACCGCGACCGCGGCCGCGCTCAGGAACGTGAGACGGCCGCGCAGCGAGCGGGAGCGGTACCAGTGGACGAGGCGCCGGCGTCTGCTGGGCACCACGCGGGGTGGAGCCAGCGGCGGGGGCGGAACAGTGCTCACGCGTTGGTGCCGGCGGCCGGGCGGAGGGCGTAGCCGACGCCTCGTACGGTCTGGATGAGGCGCGGCATGCCGCCCTGCTCGGTCTTGCGGCGCAGGTACATCACGTACACGTCCAGGGAGTTGGAGGAGGGCTCGAAGTCGAAGCCCCAGACCGCCTTGAGGATCTGTTCGCGGGTGAGGACCTGGCGGGGGTGGGAGAGGAACATCTCCAGCAGCATGAACTCGGTGCGGGTGAGTTCGACGGGCTTGCCGCTGCGGGTGACCTCGCGGGTGGCGGTGTTCATCCGGAGGTCGGCGAAGGCGAGGACCTCGCTGTCGTCCTCGGCGGCGGCGCGGGCGGCGGCCTCGGTGGCGAGGGCGTTGCGGCGCAGCAGGGCGCGGACGCGGGCGAGGAGTTCGTCGAGTTCGAAGGGCTTGGCGAGGTAGTCGTCGGCGCCGACGTCGAGGCCGGTGACGCGGTCGCCGACGGCGTCGCGGGCGGTGAGCATCAGGACGGGGACGGTGTCGCCGCGGGAGCGCATCCGGCGGACGGCGGTGAGGCCGTCCATCCGGGGCATCATGATGTCCAGCAGGACGAGGTCGGGCTTGTCGCGTTCGACGGACTCCAGGGCCTCGTAGCCGTCGGTGGCGGTGGCGACCTCGTAGCCCTCGAAGGCGAGGCTGCTCTCCAGGGCGTCCCGGAGGGCGGGTTCGTCGTCGACCACGAGGAGCCGGGCGGAGGGGTGGCCGGCCTCGGCGGGGGTGCGGTCGTCGGCGGACGGGGTCATGGGCTGGTGCCCTTTCTCGTCGGGTGGAGGGCCTGCTGGGTCCTGCTGGGTCTTGCCGGTTCTGCTGCTGGCAATTGTCCGCCTCGCGGACGCTCACCGGTTCCTACGGATTGTGGCTCACAGGCTCTGGCCGGCTTCGAGCTTCGGCAGGACCTGCTTGATGTCGTTCATCGGGATGGCGAAGCCGAGGCCGACGCTGCCGGCGCTGCTGCTGCCGGAGTTGTTGGAGCCGCTGGGCGCGTACATCGCCGAGTTGATGGCGATGACCTGGCCGTTGGCGTTGATCAGCGGGCCGCCGGAGTTGCCGGGGTTGAGGGCCGCGTCGGTCTGGAAGGCCTTGTACGTGGTGGTGCTGCCGCTGTTCTGCTGCTGCTGGGCGCCGCCGCGCGTGCCGGGCAGGCCGGGCAGGAAGGGGAGCCCGAAGCCGCCGTTGCCGCTGGTGGAGCCCTCGTCGAGCTGGACGGTGACGTCGCGGTTCTCGGCGCTGATGATGCCGGAGGTGACGGTGCCGGTGAGGCCGTCGGGGTTGCCGATGGCGACGACCGGGTCGCCGATGGCCACGGTGGAGGAGTCGCCGAGGACGGCGGGAGTGAGGTTCTTGGCGCCGCTCGCGGTGATCACGGCGACGTCGAGGTTCTTGTCGGTGCCGGTGACGGTGGCGGAGGCGGTGGAGCCGTCCTTGAAGGTGACGGTGATCCGGCCGCCGCTCGAGGCGGTGTCGATCACGTGGTAGTTGGTGAGGATCTGGCCGCTGGTGTTCAGGACGACGCCGGTGCCGGTGGCGGTGCCGTTGCCGTCCTTGACGGTGATCTGGACGACGCTG
The DNA here is from genome assembly GCF_042884005.1 of Kitasatospora sp. NPDC058162. NCBI lineage: Bacteria > Bacillati > Actinomycetota > Actinomycetes > Kitasatosporales > Streptomycetaceae > Kitasatospora > Kitasatospora sp. NPDC058162. Next base: position 557,979 of record NZ_JBHVUS010000003.1, on the reverse strand, counting down.
GGCGAGACGGCGGCGGCGATGGCGGGTACGTTGGCGGTGCCGTCGGTGCGGGCGGAGACGGGGCTGGCGATCGTTCCGACCCGGGTGTCGGAGGACTGCCGGTCGGCGGCGATGACCCCGCCGGTGACGCCGCCGATGACGGCGGCGATCGCGGCGACGGCGGTCACCAGGGCGAGCCGCCCGCGCAGCAGTCCGCGCCGGGCCCGGCCGCCGTGGTCGCCGTGGTTGCCGGGGTCTTCGGGCCCCGAGGGCTGTCCGAGCAGCGTGGGCGGCTCGGGCGGCATCGGCGGGGGAGGGGGCGTCGCGTCGAACGCGCTGCCGGAGTGGTCCTCGCGGTGGCCGTACCCGGCGTACGGGTCGGTGCCGCTCTCGCGGTGGCCGTGCCCGGCGTACGGGTCGGCGGCTTCCTCGCGGTGGCCGTACCCGGTGCGCGGGTCGGTGCCTCCGGTGCCGGAGCCCAGCACGGTGCCCTCGATGACGCGGGGCTCGTACGGACCGTACTGCTCGCTGGGGTTGTGCCGCTGTTCGCTCATGCCGACCAAGCTCCGCCTGGTGGATGAGGACGGGATGAGAAGCGGCTCAGAACGCGGCGAGAAGCCCGTTGACTTCTCATAAAGCCTGGTCAGGCCGCCGATGGAGCGGAATCGGCCGTTCCGCTCCGGCTACTCCAGGGGAGCTCGTTCGGGGGCGGCCCCGTCGCAGCCGCAGGAACGGCGGATGACCAGGCGGGACGGGAACTTGCGGACCCGCTCGGTGTCCGATCCGGGCACCATCAGGGAGTCGTCCAGCACCAGGTCCACGGCGGCCCGGGCCATCGCGTCGCGGTCGGAGGCGACGGTGGTCAGCGGCGGGTCGGCGAGCGCGGCCTCGGGCACGTCGTCGAAGCCGGCCACCGCGAGGTCCTCGGGGACGCGCAGGCCGACCTCGCGGGCGGCCCGCAGCACACCGATGGCCTGGTCGTCGGTGGAGCAGAAGATCGCCCGGGGCCGGTCCGGCGAGCTCAGCACGCCGAGTGCGACGTCGTACGCGCCGTAGCGGTGGAAGGGGGCGTCGATCAGGTGCGGCTCGGTGGGGACACCGTGGGCGTCCATGGCGCGCTGCCAGCCCTCGACGTGGTCGATGACCGGGTCGCCGGGGGCGGGGGACTCCACCGGGCCGCCGAAGCAGGCCACGTACGGGTGCCCGTGCACCTCCAGCAGGTGGCGGACGACGGCCTCGGCGCCGCCCACGTCGTCGGTGACCACCGCGACGTCGTCGATCGCCTCGGGGCGGCGGTGCAGCAGCACCACCTTGGCGCCCTCCATCGCGGCGAACTCCTCGGCGGCGCGCTGCGAGGGGCCCTGGCTGACCAGGATCAGGCCGGAGACCCGCATGCCGAGGAAGGCGCGGACGTAGTGGACCTCGCGGTCGTCCACGTAGTCGGAGTTGCCGATCAGCACGAGCTTGCCGCGCTCGGAGGCGGCCCGTTCGACGGCGTGGGCCATCTCGGCGAAGAAGGGCTGGCGGGCGTCCGGGACGACCATGCCGATCAGGTTGGTCCGCCGGGAGGCCATCGCCTGGGCGACGCTGTTCGGCCGGTAGCCGAGCTGTTCGATCGCCGCGAGGACCTTCTCCCGGGTCGCGGGCGCGACCGGGCGGGGACCGTTGTTGATCACGTAGCTGACGACCGCGGTCGAGGTCCCAGCCAGTCGGGCTACATCGTCGCGCGTCACCTTGGCCACGGATGGAGTCTACGCGTGTGGCCCCCGGGGCGGCAGTGGGACCAGGGGCCGCTCCGGGGGCGCAACGGGCGCAATCCGGACGAGCCGGGCGGGGGACGGCCCGCCCGGCGGTCCGGTCAGGTCTCCAGCGGGGCCGAGGGGCGCGGGGCGAGGTCCGGGCGCTCGTTCTTCTCGGGCTTCTCCGGGACGACGAAGCGGTAGCCGACGTTGCGCACGGTGCCGATCAGCTGCTCGTTCTCGACGCCGAGCTTGGCGCGCAGCCGCCGGACGTGCACGTCCACCGTGCGGGTGCCGCCGAAGTAGTCGTAGCCCCAGACCTCCTGCAGCAGCTGGGCCCGGGTGAAGACCCGGCCGGGGTGCTGGGCGAGGTACTTGAGCAGCTCGAACTCCTTGAAGGTGAGGTCGAGCGCCCGGCCCTTGAGCTTGGCGGAGTAGGTGGCTTCGTCGACCGAGAGGTCGCCGTTGCGGATCTCCATCGGGCTGTCGTCGGTGACGACCTGGAGGCGGCCCAGCGCGAGCCGCAGCCGGGCCTCGACCTCGGCCGGGCCGGCGGTGTCCAGCAGGACGTCGTCGATGCCCCACTCGGCGGTCACGGCGGCCAGGCCGCCCTCGGTGACCACCAGGATCAGCGGGGAGCCGATGCCGGTGGAGCGCAGCAGCTGGCACAGGCTGCGGATCTGCGGCAGGTCGCGCCGCCCGTCGACCAGGATGACGTCCGCGCTGGGGGTGTCGACCAGGGCCGACCCCTCGGCGGGGGCCACCCGGACGTTGTGCAGCAGCAGGCCGAGGGCCGGCAGCACTTCGGCCGACGGCTGTAGCGCGTTGGTGAGGAGGAGGAGTGAACTCATACCCGGTGGTCCCCTTTCCGGGTCGTCGCGGTCGCGTCCCGACTGCCGCCGCAGTCGGTGGACGCAGGTGCTGAGGGGAGGTGGGAGGACGCCCGGGGGGTCTCGCGGGAGCTCTCGGCGCACCGGGGGTCCCGCAACCCGCGGCGCACCGTTTCTGCCCTGTTCATCCCGCGAACCCTCCGGTCTGGTCCGGTCCCGGGTGGCGGCCCGGCGCCGGGTGGCGACACCCCGCCGACCCGGCACGTCCTTGTGCCGCGAGAGCGGGGCGGTTCCCGCGACGCGTCGGGGGTGGGCCGACGAATCGCAAGAACGTCCGTACTGGCGTCCTGAAAGCACAAAAGGACCCGGGGGCGACTCTGCCCGGATCCCTCTTGGAGGTCGAGGATAGCCGACCTCCCCGCGCACCGGGAGTGGGCGAATCCGGCGGTTCGCCCAATCCGGGCGTGCGCCGGGTGAGTATGGACACAGCCTCGAGCGCCGCTCCGGGCCGGTCGGGCCAGGGCGATTGCCGCTCGCACCGGCGGACACGCCATCATGGGACGCACATCGGCGGCGCTGCCCGGGTCCATCGTTCGGGTGGTCGGGCGGGCGGCCGCGGTGGCGAGCCGGACCGGGTCACCGGGGCCGGGCGAGGACGAACGGAAGGGGTGGCCCGATGGGCGCGACCACCGAGCCCGCGAGCGGAGCCCGGGTGCGCGGGACGATCCGCTACTGGGCGGCGGCGAAGTCCGAGGCCGGGCTGGCCGAGGAGCCGTACGAGGCGGCGACCCTGGCGGAGGCGCTGGCGGCGGCCAGGCAGCGGCACGCCGACCGGCCGAAGCTCGTCCAGCTGCTCGGGCACTGCTCGTACCTGGTCGACGGCGCGCAGGTCGGCGGCCGGGACCACGCGACCGTCGCCCTGACCGAGGGCGGGACGGTCGAGGTCCTCCCGCCGTTCGCGGGAGGCTGAGCGGCGTGACGGACATGAACAACCCGAACAACCCGAACCACGGCGGCGGCTACGGCAACTGGCCGCAGCAGCCCCAGCAGCCCTATCCGCAGCAGCAGCGGCACCAGCAGTACGCGCAGCAGCCGCCGCAGCACCCGTACGGCTACCCGGTGGACGACGCGGACGCGACCACGGTGCTGCCGCCGGTCCCGCCGCTGGACGACGCCGCGACCACGCTGCTGCCGCCGGTGCCCCCGATGGACGATGCGGCGACCACGCTGCTCCCGCCCGTCCCGCCGCTGGACGACGCGGCGGCCACCACGCTGCTGCCGCCCGTCCCGCCGATGGACGACGCCGCGACCACGCTGCTGCCGCCGGTGACGGTCTCCGGTGCGATGCCGGTCGCCCCGCCGCCGCAGCACGGCCGGCCGCCGGTGCGGCAGCCCCCGATGGCGCAGCCGTACCCGCAGGCGGCGTACCAGCAGCAGCCGTACCCGCAGCAGGCGCCGCCGCACCAGCAGCAGCCGTCCCGGGCCCGGCACGCGGCTCCGGCCGGGGCGCCCGCCCCGGTGCCGCAGCCCGGCCCGCAGCAGGCCGCGCCGCTCGGGCACCCCGCGGCCGGGATGCCGCCCGTCGGCCCGCCCGCCGGGATGCCGCCCGCCGGCCTGCCCGCCGGGATGCCGCCCGCCGGCCTGCCCGCCGCCGCGCCCGGCCTCGACTCGCCGACCATGACGCTCAAGCGTCCGGACGCCCCCGCCGCCCCGCCGTACGGCGCCGTCCCGGCGCAGCCGCTGCCGGGCGTCCCGTCGCCGGCCGCGGCCCCGGGCGGCCGGACCGGTTCGCCGATCATCGACCCGGGCCTGCAGCCCGCCCTGATCACCGCCGGCGCGGCCGCGCTGCTGGCCGGCGGCGCCGCGCTGGGGCAGGTGCCGCTGGCCCTGGTGGTGGCCTTGCTGCAGCTGCTCACGGCGGCCGGCTGGTTCCGGCTGAACGGCATGTGGCCGGCCCGTCAGGGCATCCTGCTGGCCGCGCTGGCCGGGCTGACCGCGGACGTGGCGGTGCTGCTGGCGGACACCAACGGTGGCGCGGCGGCCGTGGTGGGCACCCTGGGCGGGTTCTTCCTGCTGGTGCTGGTGCTGCAGACGTTCCGTCCGTCGGACCCGAAGGAGCGGTTCTACGCGCTGACCGTGCTGGGTTCGGCCGCCGTGGTGACGGCGCTGTGCACCACGCTGCTGCTGGCCGACTGGGTGCCGGCGGGGGTGGGCGCGGTCGCGCTGGCCACCCTGCTGGCGGCGGCTCCGCTGCCCGGTCCGAAGCAGCTGGGCCCGGTGCTGGGCCTGGTCGCGGCGGTGCTGCTGGGCTTCCTGGTGGGCGCGCCGGTGGCGCTGGGGGCGCTGGCCGGGCTGGGGGCGCTGGTCGGCCGCCGGGTCGCGGCGTACGACTTCCCGTCCCGCTTCGTGCACATGACGGCGGGCGTGGCGCTGCCGCTGGCGGTGGCCGCGCCGCTGATCTGGATGGCCACCGACCTGCTGGCCGGCTGAGTCGAGCGTCACCACGGCGTCCCGCCCCGGAACCACTGTCCGGGGCGGGACGTCGTACGGTCGTGCGGGAGGGGTCGCGCCCGGCGCGGCTCCGGGACGAGACAGCGACCGGCGACGACGGGGGACACGATGCGCGGATGGCTGAAGGCGACGATCGGCCTGGCGGTGCTCGCCGGGCTGCTGGTGGGCGCGGACCGGATCGCGGTCGGCGTGGCCGAGGACGAGGCCGCCGACCAGTTGGTGAAGAACGGCCGGATGAGCCAGCGGCCGGACGTCACGATCGAGGGCTTCCCGTTCCTCACCCAGGTGATCTCGAAGAAGCTGGACGACGTCCGGATCTCCTCGGACGGCCTGACCGTCCAGAACAACGGGCAGCAGGTGGCGCTGCACTCCTTCAAGGCGAAGCTGTCCGGGGTCGAGGTGAGCGACAGCATGAACAGCGCCACCGTGGACAGTGGCGCGGGCAGCGGAGTGATCACCTATCAGGACCTCGCCCAGCTGCTGCCCCCGGCCTCCCAGCTGATGGGCGGCGCCTCGCTGCCGGTCGGCGGCAACGCCCGGCTGAGCCTGTCGTACGGCGGTCCGGGCAAGGTCAAGGCCTCGCTGGGGCCGGTGTCGGTGGGTGAGGCGACGGTGCACAACCAGGGCAACACCATCACCGTGGACGGCCTCAAGCTGAGCTCGCTGGCCGAGATGTTCGCCGGGCTGGGCAACCGGAAGGTCGAGCCGGCCAGCTTCACCCTGGACTCGATGCCGGCCGGCCTGCAGCTGGCCGCGAAGGACGGTGTGACGCCGCTGCCGGACGGCCTCCAGCTGTCCTTCGAGGGCAAGGGCGTCAAGCTGCTGGGCTGACCGCGGCCCCGCCGGCTGCGGCCGGGTCGTTCCGAAGGGGTAGGACCCCGTTCCGCTCCGCGAGACGCGCTGTCCAGCGCGGACCGCGGAGCGGTGTCGTTTCCGCCCGTTGTGTGCCGCCGGCGGGCGCCCGGCCGGTGCCCGCCGGGCCGCCCGGGGGTCGAATCCCAGCATCCGGTCGTTTTGATCTCGACATTCGATACGCTGATGACAGCGGGCCCTCGGTGTCCCTAGCATCGTCGGCATGAAGCGACAGACGGATCTCACGAAGCGGCGGGCGGTCGACCTGTGCCGCGTGGCCGCCTGTCTGTGTCGAATGCGCTAAGTCGGCATTCTGGCAGGGCAGTTCATGCCCGCCGCCGATCTTCCCGGTGACCTTGCCCGGCCCTCGGGGCCGATGGTCGCCCCGGTACTCCGCAATCCCCCGCCCGGTCGTCCCGGTTTCGCTCCTCCGTCCCATCATTCGGACAGGAATTCGGACCGCCTCCGTTCGGGCACCACTGCAGCACCCCCGCTGAGCAGCTGAGCAGCACCTTCCGCAAACCGCCCTCGGATGGAGAACACCACCATGAGCCGCAGCGACGTCCTGGTCGACGCCGACTGGGTCCAGGCCCGCCTGGACGACCCGAAGGTCGTCATCGTCGAGGTCGACGAGGACACCTCCGCGTACGACAAGAACCACATCCGCAACGCCGTCCGGATCGACTGGAAGCAGGACCTCCAGGACCCGGTCCGCCGCGACTTCATCGACCAGGCCGGCTTCGAGGCGCTGCTCAGCGCCAAGGGCATCGCCAACGACGACACCGTCGTCCTGTACGGCGGCAACAACAACTGGTTCGCCTCGTACGCCTACTGGTACTTCAAGCTGTACGGCCACGGCGACGTCCGCCTGCTGGACGGCGGCCGCAAGAAGTGGGAGCTGGACTCCCGCGACCTGGTCGCCGAGGTCCCGGCCCGCCCGGCCACCGAGTACACGGCGCAGGCCGTCGACTCCTCGATCCGTGCCTTCCGCGACGACGTGCTCGCCGCCATCGGCACCCTCAACCTGGTCGACGTCCGCTCGCCCGACGAGTTCTCCGGCAAGCTGCTCGCCCCGGCCCACCTCCCGCAGGAGCAGTCGCAGCGCCCCGGCCACGTGCCGAGCGCCCGCAACATCCCGTGGGCGAAGAACGCCAACGACGACGGCACCTTCAAGAGCGACGAGGAGCTCAAGGCCCTGTACGAGGCCGAGGGCATCGACCTGGCGAAGGACACCATCGCCTACTGCCGGATCGGCGAGCGCTCCGCGCTCACCTGGTTCGTGCTGCACGAGCTGCTCGACCAGCAGAACGTGAAGAACTACGACGGTTCGTGGACCGAGTACGGCAGCCTGGTCGGCGTGCCGATCGAGCTCGGCAGCAACTGAGCCCCCGGCTCGACCCGTAAGTCAGAAGGAGACAGACATGTGCGGTGCGAAGGCCGGCGGCCCGGACCTGGCAGGAGTTGACGTGGCGAACGAGACGATCATCCAGGGTTCGGTGACCCGCGACGGAGAGCCGGTCAACGGCTACGTCCGGCTGCTGGACGAGGGCGGCGAGTTCACGGCCGAGGTGCCCACCTCGGCGACCGGCCAGTTCCGGTTCTTCGCCCGCCCGGGGAAGTGGACCCTGCGGGCGCTGGTCCCGGGCCAGACCGTGGACCGTCAGGTGGTGGCCTCCCAGGGCACCGCCGTCGAGGTCGCGATCGCGGTCTGACCAGGACGGACGATCACGCCGAGGGCCCCTGCCGCGCAGGGGCCCTCGGTCGTACCGTGGAAGACGTGCAGACGAGGCGCCGGCGGCGCTACTACTACGCCATGATGGGCGTGTGCCTGGGGCTGTTCGTGCTGGCCTGGGGCGTGGTGCGGTTCTTCTCGGTGGGAGCCGCGGTGGGGCTGTGCGTGGTCGCGATGGTCATCCCGCCGGCCGCCGCGGTGTTCGCCAACAAGCGGGACCCGGACGACGACTGGTGGAACGACCCGCGCTGGGAGGACCCGAAGTGGGACGAGCCCGGCCACGACCGGGACCGCCCCGACCACGAGGAACGGGACGGGCCCCGGTAGGCGGCCGGCCCTGGGGGTCGGCCCGGAAGCGGGTCCTAGTAGACGAGGGCCTGGACGCCGTCCGCCATGATCTCGCTGACGAAGACCTGCGCGCCCGCGATCCGGACGCCCTCGACGGTGTCCTTCTGCTCGATCCCGCGACGGGCCGCGCACTGGGTGCACAGCGTCACCGAGCCGGACGCCAGGATCGAGTCCAGCAGGTCCGGCAGCGGCGCGGCGTGCGGCAGCTCGAACTCCGCCGCCCTCCCCGGCACCGCGAACCAGGAGGACTCCCCGGTCAGCCACAGCGAGACGTCGATCCCGCTGGCGACGGCCACGGCCGCCACCGTGAAGGCTTGCGAGCACCGCTCGGGCGCGTCCGCCCCGGCGGTCACCTTGATGACGAGCTTCTTCGACATGGCGCCACCTTAGAGGTCCCGCCGCCCCCGTCCGCCGTCATCACGGAATCCCATGGGCAAACCTTGGACGGCGCCCCGGAGCGGCTGGGCAGGTCCTAGGGTGTGGCGGCGCGGAACCCGACGTGGTGGGGCTCACCGCGAACGGCCGTAGCACGCCGGATAGAGTGAGCGCGAGCAAAATCCACCACACTGTCTCTGCCTGGGAGCTCCCCCGTGACCGGTCTCGAATGGTTCTTCGATGGTCTGCTGGCCCTGATGGCCGTGCTGATCACTTGGTTCGCCATCTTCTCGGTGATGAAGCTGTACCAGGGCCAGCGCTGACCCTGCCGTACGGTTGAGGCAGACCGCACCGACCACGACAGCGACCAGGAACATGATCGAGATCCCCTCTGACCTCCACAGGGACGTCGTCCCGCTCGCCTTCCTCCTCGGTACCTGGGAGGGCGCGGGCGTTTACGACTTCCCCGGCACGGAGAAGTGCAACTTCGGCCAGGAGATCGTGATCCGGCACGACGGCCGTCCCTTCCTGGAGTTCCGCTCCCGCACCTGGGTGCTGGACGAGGAGGGTGAGAAGGTCCGTCCGCTGGAGAACGAGCACGCCTTCTGGCGCATCACCAGCAACCACGACGGCACCAGCGGTGTCCGCGGCATCGAGATCTCCTCGGTCCGCGACGACGGCACGGTCGAGATCTGGTACGGCGAGCTGGCCGACGGCAAGCCGCAGGTCGACGTCTCCACCGACGCGGTGGCCCGGATCGAGGGCTCCCCGGAGTACTCCGGCGGCAAGCGGCTGTACGGCTTCGTCAACGGCGAGCTGCTCTGGGTCGGCGAGAAGGCCGCCCCGAACGTGCCGCTGCGCCCGTACATGTCCGCGCAGCTGAAGAAGGTGCTCAGCCCGGCCCAGCTGATCAAGGACATCAACGACCTGCCGGACGACGGCATCGCGTTCTTCAAGTAGACGCAGCTCAAGTAGACGCAGCTCAAGTAGACGCGGCTCAAGCAGACGCAGCTCGAGAAGGCACGCCTCCTCCCCGGAGGAGCAATCCGTGCACGAGGTAGGGACCGGCCCCCGGCCGGTCCCTACACTTGCTTCAGGACCCCCGACCTTGGCAGGGACAGAACCGTGGCGGACACCGGCACCACCGACTGGCAGCTCTCCGGCGACTGGAAGACCGACCTGCGCGAGCGCGGCTACCGCCTCACGCCGCAGCGGCAGCTCGTGCTGGAGGCCGTGGACGTCCTCGACCACGCCACCCCGGACGACATCCTCTGCCACGTCCGCAAGACCGCCAGCGGCATCAACATCTCCACCGTCTACCGGACCCTGGAGCTGCTGGAGGAGCTGGGCCTGGTCTCGCACGCCCACCTCGGCCACGGCGCCCCGACCTACCACCTGGCCGGCCGCCACCACCACCTGCACCTGGTCTGCCGGGACTGCGAGAAGGTCACCGAGACCGACACCGAGATCGCCCAGCCGCTGATCGAGCGGCTGCGCGAGCAGCACGGCTTCGACACCGACCTCAAGCATTTCGCCATCTTCGGCCGCTGCGCCGACTGCGCCGCCGGGCGGGCCGACGAGCGGTCGTAAGCTGGCCGGTATGACCGGTGTGAAGAGCCCGCTGCTTGCCCTGCCCGGAGCCGTCCCCGCCGAGGGGGCCGACGAGGGCGTCGCCGCCCACTACGGCGACATCTTCCGTGAGCAACGGAACCTGTCGCGGGGCACCGGCTTCGTCGACCTCTCGCACCGCGGGGTGGTCACCGTCACCGGCGCGGACCGCCTCACCTGGCTGCACCTGCTGCTCACCCAGCACGTCAGCGGGCTGGAGCCGCAGCACGCCACCGAGGCGCTGGTGCTCTCCCCGAACGGACACGTCGAGCACGCGCTCTACCTGGTCGACGACGGCACCACCACCTGGGCGCACGTCGAGCCCGGCACCCAGGGCGCGCTGGTCGGCTACCTGGAGAGCATGAAGTTCTTCTACCGGGTGGAGGTCGCCGACGCGACCGCCGACTACGCCGTGGTCCACCTGCCGGCCGGCTCCACCGGCTCCGTGGAGGGCGCTGCCGCCGTCCGCGAACTCCCGTACGGCCGCGACCTGTTCGTTCCGCGCGCCGAGCTGGCGGAGCTCACCGCCGGGTACGGTCCGGCGGCCGGCGTCTGGGCGTACGAGGCGCTGCGGATCGAGGGCCACCGCCCCCGGCTCGGCTTCGAGACCGACCACCGGACCATCCCGCACGAGGTGGACTGGCTGCGCACCGCCGTCCACCTGCAGAAGGGCTGCTACCGCGGCCAGGAGACCGTCGCCCGGGTGCACAACCTGGGCCGCCCGCCGCGCCGGCTGGTCTTCCTGCACCTGGACGGCACCGAGGAGACGTTGCCCCCGCACGGCACCGAGGTGCGGCTCGCTACCGACCCGGACGGGCGGGCGCTGGGCTTCGTGACCTCCTCGGCCCGGCACCACGAGCTGGGGCCGATCGCGCTGGCGATCGTCAAGCGGAACGTCCCGGTGGACGCGGTGCTGCTGGCCGGCACGGTGCCGGGCACCCAGGACGTGATCGTCCCGCAGTAGTCCGGGCTCGCAGCAGTCCGGGCCCGCAAGGGCTCAGGGCGGCAGGCCTTCCGGGGCCTCAGACCTCGACGAGGACGGTGAACGGGCCGTCGTTCACCAGCGCCACCTGCATGTCGGCGCCGAACCGGCCCGTCTCCACCTTGGCGCCCAGCGCGCGAAGTTGGGCCACCACCTCGTCCACCAGCGGCTCGGCGACCGGCCCGGGGGCGGCGGCGGTCCAGGTGGGGCGGCGGCCCTTGCGGGCGTCGCCGTAGAGGGTGAACTGGCTGATCACCAGCAGTGGGCCGCCGATGTCGGAGCAACTCTGCTCCACGCCCTCGCCGTTGACCGGCAGGATCCGCAGCGTCCAGAGCTTGCGGGCCAGTTGGGCCGCCTTGGCCGGGGTGTCCTCGTGGGTCACGCCGACCAGGACGCAGAGCCCGGGCCCCTCGATCGCGCCGACGGTCTCTCCGGCCACGGTCACCCGGGCCTCGGTCACTCGCTGCACCACTGCTCGCATGCCGCCATTGTGCCGGAGCGCGCCACGGCCCCGTGGGGGCTCGGACCCGGCCGCGTAAAAAAGGGGTCGGGGGCGTACCCCTGGGGCGCGCAAACGGGTGGCGCACGCCGTGCAGTGCGCGCCTGCGCAGGTTCGGGCGCTGCTCTCCCTGCGGAAAGGCCCGGTCATATCAGCCACCCCCGTTCGCCAGGGGGCCGTTCGGGTGCACGGGCGGTGCGCGCGCGCCGGGTGGGGTGGCACGCTGGGGAACCGTACGAAGGGCCCGGCGCGCCTGGAGGTCCGCCGCACCGGGCCCGGGTTCGGCCGGGCGGTCGAGCCGGTAGGTCAGGCGTTCTGTCGGGGTCGCCCCGGCGGGTGGTCCCGGCCGGGGAGCGGAACCCTTCGGGGCCCCCGGGCGTGCCAACGGACGGGACGTGCGAGCCCGTCGGGGGACGGGCCGGACCGGCGGCAGGGACGGGGTGCCGCGAGCGGGCGGGATCGGACGACGGCAGGTGGGTTGGATGATGGACGCGAGCAGCGCGGCGTGGAGCCGTTCCGGACCGGTGGCGCAGGCCACCGGGGACCGGTCCCGGACGGCCGTCCGGGACGGCGAACCCGACCTGGAGGCGCTGGGCCTGGACCAGCTGCGGATCCTGCGCCGGGAGACCCTGGAGCAGGAGGCCGACCTGTCCTACCTGCGGCGGCTGCTGCACGGGCGGATGGACATCCTGCGCGCCGAGCTCGACCGGCGCCCCGGCGGCGGCCCCGCCCACCCCGCCCGGTCGGCCGGCGACGCGGGCGGCGACGGGGCCGGTGACGGGAGCGGCGCCCCGGTGGTCGACGAGGCGCCCGGCGGCTACCTGCTGGACCGGCTGCCGGCCATCCTGACCGATGCGCCCTCCACGGTGCGCCGCTCGGCCCGGCACGTCACCCTCGGCCCGCCGCGCACCCAGGAGTCCCAGCTGGAGGCGGACGCGCTGATGGGCGACGTCCAGCTCGCCGACCTGGCGGCCCACCCGGCGGAGGAGCTGCTGGCCGCCCTGGAGCGGCTGCGCGCCCACGAGCGCGAGGTCTCCGGCCGGCGCCAGCGGCTGCTGCGGACGGCGGACGGTTGCAATGCCGAGATCACCCGCAGGTACCGTGATGGGGAAGCACGGGTCGAGGACCTGCTCTCGGAGAGACCGCTCTGACCGGGTGAGTCGTCGCGGGGCGGGTGGGGTCCGGCTTCCTCCCGGCCCACCCTCGCCTCCGGAAGGCTCCGCGATGTCCCAGTCCGCCACCCCGCCCGTGCTCGCCGAGGTCATACGCTCGGGCTTCACCGAGGGCCGCCACCACGGCTCCCTGGTCCTGCTCGCCGCCGACGGGTCGGTGGAGTTCGCGCTCGGCGACCCCGACGCGCCGGTCTTCCCCCGCTCGACGGCCAAGCCGTTCCAGGCGGTGGCCACGCTCCGGGCCGGGCTGGCGATCGAGGGCGAGCTGCTGGCGCTGGCGGCTTCCAGCCACTCCGCAGAATCGTTTCACCTCGACGGGGTACGAGCCATCCTCGGCTCCGCCGGCCTCGACGAGTCGGCCCTGCGCACCCCGGCCGACCTGCCGCTGGACGAGACCGAGGCGGAGCTGCTGCTCGCGTCCGGCGGCCGGCGCGCCCCGATCCTGATGGACTGCTCCGGCAAGCACGCCGGCTGGCTGGCCGCCTGCGTCGCCAACGGCTGGGACACCGAGCACTACCTCGACCCGGCGCACCCGATCCAGGAGCTGGCCCGCGAGGCCCTCGCCGAGGGCACCGGCGAGACCCCCGCGCACACCGGGGTGGACGGCTGCGGCGCCCCGCTGCTCACCGTCTCGCTGACCGGCCTGGCCCGCGGCTACCGCGGCCTGGTGCTGGCCGCCGAGGGCACCCCGCAGCGCCGGGTGGCCGACGCCATGCGCGCCCACCCCGAGTACGTGGCCGGCACCCGCCGGGCCGACACCCTGCTGATGCGGGCCGTCCCGGGCACGCTGTCCAAGATGGGCGCCGAGGCCGTCCAGGTGGTCGCGCTGGCGGACGGCCGGGCGCTCGCCTTCAAGATCGACGACGGCTCCGAGCGGGCCCGCGGCCCGGTGCTGGCGGCGGCGCTGCGCCGGCTCGGGGTGACCGGGGCGGACGACGTGGTCGAGCGGATCGGCGCGGCCCCGCTGCTCGGCGGCGGCGTCCCGGTCGGCGGGGTCCGCGCGGCGTTCTGACGCCCTCCCGGACGCCCGTCGGCACCCGTCGGGGTGCAGGCCGGGCGGGGGCGGTGCACGGTGGACCGGGGGCCGTCGCACAGCTGAGGGAGTTCGCCATGACCGACCATGTGTACCGGGTGACCGAGATCGTCGGGTCCTCGCCCGAGAGCGTCGCCGCCGCGATCCGCAACGGGGTGGAGCGGGCCTCGCGGACCCTGCGCAACCTCGACTGGTTCGAGGTGACGCAGATCCGCGGCCACCTGGAGGACGGCGAGGTCAAGCACTTCCAGGTCGGCCTCAAGGTCGGCTTCCGGCTGGAGGACTGATCCCGGGGGCATGACGAAGGCCGGGGTCCGCGGACGAATCCGCGGACCCCGGCCCCAGGCTGTCCCGACCCGGGGCGTGTCTTGCGGGTCCTTGCCGGGTCCGCGCCGCCGGGGCACGCACCTCGCCGCGTTGTCGTCGGTCGCCAATGCTCCGCAGTGGCTTCCTCCTCCGCCTTGCGATGCACGCACCCCAACGCCGCGGCCTGATCCGACAAAACCCACAAGACACGCCCTACCCCGAACTCCCCCGAACGGACGAGGGGCGAACGGGATCGGAACGACGGCTCAGTGGCCGCCCTGCTCCGCCAGGCGCTTGATCGAAGCGGTGACCTCGGCCTCGGCCTCGACCCGGCCGACCCAGTTGGCGCCCTCGACCGACTTGCCCGGCTCCAGGTCCTTGTAGACCTCGAAGAAGTGCTGGATCTCCAGGCGGTCGAACTCCGACACGTGGTGGATGTCGCGCAGGTGCTCCCAGCGCGGGTCGGTCGCCGGGACGCAGAGCAGCTTGTCGTCGCCGCCCGCCTCGTCCGTCATCTTGAACATGCCGATGGCGCGGCACTTGATCAGGCAACCGGGGAAGGTCGGCTCGTCCAGGATGACCAGGGCGTCCAGCGGGTCACCGTCGTCCGCCAGGGTGCCCTCGACGTAGCCGTAGTCGGCCGGGTAGCGGGTCGACGTGAAGAGCATCCGGTCGAGCCGCAGACGGCCGGTCTCGTGGTCGACCTCGTACTTGTTACGAGAGCCCTTCGGGATTTCGATAAGGACGTCGAATTCCAACGGTTCCTCCAAGGTAGGGACTGACAGAATCCAAGTGTCTCCTACGGGAGTGAGTGCTGGGGAAAGGGGCCGGTCGGTGGGAGCTGGGGTGGGGGCGGCGCGCCGTCGCAGGGGGACGGCCGCCGGGTTGTTCGGAGCGGCCCTGCTGGTCGCCGGGACGGTGCTCGGTGCGGGCGGTGCGTACGCGCAGCCGTCCCCCTCGCCGGGCGGGCACAGCGCGGGGCAGGGCGAGGACGACAACAGCCAGGGCGACCAGGGCGGTCGTGACGGCCGCGACGGCCGTGACGGCCGCAAGGGCGAGCAGGGGAAGGGCAAGGCCGGTCCGAGCCAGAGCCCCGGCCGCCGGGCCGAGCCGCCCGCCGGCACGCCCGGGAGCAGCGGTGGCGGCAGTGGCAGCGGTTCGCCCGTCGCGCGCCCGGTGCCCGCGACGGGCGCCGTCCTGGCGGTCGCCGAGAGCGGTCCGGAGGCCGCCGTCCCCACCGCGCAGGGCCTCCAGCAGGCGCTGGCCCCCGTCCTCGCCGACAAGAGCCTGGGCACCGTGACCCTCGCCGTCGCGGACGCCGCCGGCGGTCAGCTCCTGTACGGCTCCGGCGAGAACACCCCGGCCACCCCCGCCTCCACCACCAAGCTGGCCACCTCGGTCGCGGCCCTGTCGCTGATCCCCGCCGACACCCGGCTCTCCACCCGGGTGGTCCGCGGTGCCGACCCGGGCAGCATCACCCTGGTCGGCGGCGGGGACCCGACGCTCACCGCGCTGCCCGCCGACCAGGTGCAGCTCGGCGGCGGGCCCGCCGACGCCGACACCGCGCCGGCCTCGCTGGAGGCGCTCGCCCGGCAGACCGCCACCGCGCTCAAGGCGGCCGGCACCACGACGGTCCGGCTGGACTACGACCTGTCGCTGTACCCCGACAGCACCCAGCAGCGGAAGCCCGACAACGAGAACCTCGCCCTGGTCGTCCCGCTGATGGTGGACGAGGCCAAGGTCGACCCGAAGAGCAAGGAGGAGGCCCCGGCCCGGGTCGCCGACCCGGCCGGCGCGGCCGCCACGGCCTTCGCCACGATGCTCGCCGCCCAGGGCGTCACCGTCGAGGGCAAGGCCAAGCCGGCCACCTCCCCGGCCGCCGCCGACGCCCCCGTCCTCGGCAAGGTCGACTCGCCGACCGTCGCCCGGCTGGTCGAGCGCCTGCTCACCACCTCGGACAACCAGCTCGCCGAGGCGATCGCCCGTCAGGTCGCCCTCGCCGGGCACCAGCCGGCCGGCTACGAGGGCGCGGCGGCCGCCGTCACCAAGGAGCTCGGCAGGCTCGGCGTGCCGATGACCGGCGTGGTCCTCAACGACGGCAGCGGCCTGAACACGGACAACCAGATCCCGCCCGCCGTCCTGGTCCGGATCCTCGCCCTGGCCGCCTCCGACCAGCACCCCGTACTGCGCCCGGTCCTCACCGGCCTCCCGGTGGCCGGCTTCACCGGCACCCTCAGCAAGCGCTTCGGCTCGGGCTCCGGCGCCGCCGACGCGGCCGGCCTGGTCCGCGCCAAGACCGGCACCCTCAGCGGCGTCAACACCCTCGCGGGCACCGCGGTCGACGCCGACGGCCGCCTGCTGGCCTTCGCCGTGATGACCCGCACCACCGCCCCGGCGGACACCGCCCGCGCCGCCATGGACCGGATCGCCGCCCGCCTCACCTCCTGCGGCTGCCACTGACCGACTCCTGGGCCCCGGCGCGCGGGCGGGTGGGGGAGCGGAGCGGGGCGTGCTGCTGGGGTGCTGGCGTCTCCGGCGGCCCGGCGGGCGGGGCGTCGGCCGCTGCCGCTCCGTCCGTGCGCCGACCTCGTCGCTGCCGGCCGCTGACTCGCCGTCCGTGCGGCGGCCTCGTCGCCTCCAGGCAGGGGCGTTCGGCGGGGGCTTCGGGGGCCCGGCGGTGGGGGGTTCGAGGGGGTTCGGGGGCGGGCAGGGTGTTGGTGGCGGGTGGCTGCCGTTGATGGTGGGGAGCACGTACGGTGAGGGCATGACGAGCGCGAGTGGCGGGGCTGACATGGTCGACTGGAATCTCGCGGTCGCAACTGCGACCAGGTTGGTGCGGCCCGGGCCGGAGGTGAGCCGGGCCGAGGCGGCGGCGGTCGTCGCCGAGCTGCGCCGGCACGCGCTGGAGGCCGAGGAGCACGTGCGGGCGTTCACCGGGATGCGGTCGAGCAGCCTGGCCGCGGCCGCCGCGACGCCGGTGCTGGTGGTGGACCGTCCGGGGTGGGTGCGGGCGAACGTGGCGGGCTTCCGTACGGTCGTCCAGCCGCTGGTGGAGAAGCTGCAGGCGCGGCGGGCGAACAGCGCGGCGGCGGGCGTCTTCGGGGCGGTGGGGGAGAAGGCGACCGGGATCGAGGTCGGGGCGCTGCTGGCCTTCATGGCGACCAAGGTGCTGGGCCAGTACGAGACCTTCGCCCCGGCCGAGCCCTCGCTGGAGGCGCCGGACAGCCCGGCGGCGCTGTTCGACAAGCCGCGGCTGGGCCCGGAGGGCCCCGGCCCGGGCCGGCTGCTGCTGGTGGCGCCGAACATCGTGCACGTCGAGCGGGAGCTGGACGTCGACCCGTCCGACTTCCGGCTCTGGGTCTGCCTGCACGAGGAGACCCACCGCACCCAGTTCACCGCGGTGCCGTGGCTGCGCGACCACATCCAGTCCGAGGTGCAGTCCTTCCTGGCCGAGACGGACGTGGACCCGGGCGCGCTGCTGGACCGACTGCGCGACGCGGCGGGCTCGCTGGGCGCCGGCCTGCCGGGTTCGGGTGGCCGGGAGGGCCGGGAGAGCGCCTCCGGCGGCAACCTGCTGGAGATCGTCCAGTCGCCCGCGCAGCGCGAGATCCTCGGTCGGCTGACGGCGGTGATGTCGCTGCTGGAGGGCCACGCGGACGTGGTGATGGACGGTGTCGGCCCGGCCGTGGTGCCGACCGTCGCGGAGATCCGGGAGAAGTTCCAGCAGCGCCGCGACCGCGGGGCGAACCGGCTGGACCTGATGCTGCGCCGTCTGCTGGGCATGGACGCCAAGCTGCGGCAGTACCAGGACGGCGCGGTGTTCGTCCGGGCCGTGGTGGGGGAGGTCGGCATGGAGGGCTTCAACCGGGTGTGGACGTCCCCGAACACCCTGCCGACCAAGGACGAGATCCACGACCCGGCCGCCTGGGTCGCCCGGGTGGGCCGCTGAGCGGCACCGGGAGGCCCCGATCGGGCATTCCCGGCGTGCTAGGGGACCGCCGTCGGTCGGCGGCGGTCAAACCCGCTCGTACGAGTGGTCCAATCGGGCAGATGGTGGGTGAAGATACGTTTCTCCATTCACCCGTACGTGGGACGGTGGTCGTACCGGTGGCGCGGGTGGCGTAGCGGCCCGCCACTTTCTGCCACCATCTGTGAGCGCCCGGTAACGCGGCGCTATGCAGCTGCGCGGCTCCGGCCGCCCGCCGCAGTCCTGTCCCCTCCGTCGAGGAGTCGTCCGCCGTGGGTCCTCACCCCGCCGTCGCAGCGATACGCCTGGCCGTTCGCCGTACGCTCACCGACCTCGCCGCCGAGGCCGGTTCCACCTTCACCGCGCCCGTGCGCGAACCCCGCGGACGCCCGGCCGGGGCGCCGCTGGTGGGTGCCGCCGTCGGCACCACCCTGATCGGCAACGCCGCCCGCCACCCCTCCGGGCTGCCCCGCACCCCGGCCGCCCCCGGCTCGCCGCTGGTCCTGGTCGCCGTCAGCGGCGGCGCGGACTCGATGGCCCTGGCCATCGCCGCCGCCTTCGAGGCCCCCAAGATCGGCCTGCGGGTCGGCGCCGTCACCGTCGACCACGGCCTGCAGGACGGCTCCGCCGACCGCGCCGCCCAGGTGGCCGAGCGCCTGCGCTCGCTGGGCCTGGACCCGGTCGAGGCCGTCCCGGTGCGGGTCGGCCGCTCCGGCGGCCCGGAGGCCGCCGCCCGGGACGCCCGCTACGCCGCCCTGGACGAGGCCGCCGAACGGCTCGGCGCGATCGCCGTGCTGCTCGGCCACACCCGGGACGACCAGGCCGAGACCGTGCTGCTGGGCCTGGCCCGCGGCTCCGGCTCGCGCTCGCTGGCCGGGATGCCGGCCCAGAAGGGCCGCTACCGCCGCCCGCTGCTGGAGCTGGACCGGGCGGCCACCCGGCAGGCCTGCTCCGCCCAGGCGATCCCGGTCTGGGACGACCCGCACAACTGTGATCCCGCCTACACCCGCTCCCGGGTCCGCCACGAGGTGCTGCCGGTGCTGGAGAAGCACCTCGGCGGCGGCGTGGTGGAGGCGCTGGCCCGGACCGCCCGGCTGTTCCGCGACGACGCCGACGCCCTCGACCAGTGGGCCTCTCTGGCCGAACGCGACCTCCGTACGGGCGAAGGCACCCTGGACGCCGTGAAACTGGCCGAACTGCCGTCCGCCGTGCGGCGCCGGGTGCTGCGCCGGGCCGCGTTGCGCGCGGGCTGTCCGGCCGGGGACCTGTTCGCCCGGCACCTGGAGACGGTGGACCTGCTGGTCACCGGATGGCGCGGCCAGGGTCCGCTGCACCTACCCGGGGGCGTCGAGGCCACCCGCAGGTGTGGCACGCTGGTCTTTCGGCGGCAGGGCGACTGAGGGCGAGGCATGTCCCGGGGGAGCCGGCCGTCGGCCATCCAGACCCCGAACGTTTGAGGACGTATCCCCGGTGGACCAGAACGACATGGGCGCTGACCTCGCGAAGGTGCTCATCAGCAAGGACGAGATCGACGCCAAGCTCCAGGAGCTGGCCGAGCGCATCGACCGGGACTACGCAGGCAAGGACCTGCTGATCGTCGGCGTCCTCAAGGGGGCCGTCATGGTGATGGCCGACCTGGCCCGGGCCCTGCACTCGCAGGTCACGATGGACTGGATGGCCGTCTCCTCGTACGGCATGGGGACCAAGTCCTCCGGTGTGGTGCGCATCCTGAAGGACCTGGACACCGACATCGCCGGCCGGGACGTCCTGATCGTCGAGGACATCATCGACTCCGGTCTGACGCTGTCCTGGCTGCTGGGCAACCTGGGCTCGCGCGGCCCGGCCTCGCTCGAGGTCTGCACCCTGCTCCGCAAGCCGGACGCGGCCAAGGTCGAGATCGACGTGAAGTACGTCGGTTTCGACATCCCCAACGAGTTCGTGGTCGGCTACGGCCTGGACTACGCGGAGAAGCTGCGTAACCTGCCCTTCATCGGGACCCTCGCCCCGCACGTCTACGGCGGCTGAGGGCTCCGTTCGGGCTATGGGCGGGAACAGTGGGTTGTTCCCGCCCGTTGGACCGGGGGACAAAGAAGCAAAGCTGTGTCGCCGTGCTCCCGCCATGGGTGGGTCCGACTGCGGTACGGTCCAATAAACGGCTCTTCACATGAGCACCGATTCCGATTGCGCCGCGGCCCACAGCCTCCCGGCGCCGTTGAGTGGCAGGAGGGACGGGGCGGCAACGCCCCGCATGGATGGACGTCAAGCGATACTTCCGTGCGCCGATCATGTGGATCGTGCTGGCCGTCCTCGCCGTCATCGTACTGATGCAGGTCGTTTCGGATTCGAACGGCTACAAGACGGTGGACACCGGGCAGGTCGTCGCAGCGATCGATGCGCACAATGTCAAGTCGGCGCAGATCACCACCGGTGACTCGAACACGATCAAGATCCAGTTGAAGGACGGCGCCACGCTGTCCAACGCCGGCACGGGCAAGGTCCCGTCCGGCAGCAAGTTCCAGGCCTCGTACATCGGCGACCAGGGTGTCGCGATCGCCGACAAGCTCCAGGCCCAGATCAACGACAAGGACCCGAACACCCTCGCCGAGGGCTACACCGTCAGCCCGGAGAAGCAGAGCACCTTCGTCAGCCTGCTGCTGTCGATGCTGCCGATCGTGATCATCGTCCTGGTCTTCCTCTTCCTGATGAACCAGATGCAGGGCGGCGGCTCGCGCGTCATGCAGTTCGGCAAGTCCAAGGCCAAGCTGCTCACCAAGGACACCCCGAAGACGACCTTCTCGGACGTCGCCGGTGCGGACGAGGCGGTCGAGGAGCTCCACGAGATCAAGGAGTTCCTCCAGGAGCCGGCCAAGTTCCAGGCCGTCGGCGCCAAGATCCCCAAGGGCGTGCTGCTGTACGGCCCGCCCGGGACCGGCAAGACCCTGCTGGCGCGTGCCGTCGCGGGCGAGGCCGGGGTGCCGTTCTACTCCATCTCCGGCTCGGACTTCGTCGAGATGTTCGTGGGTGTCGGCGCCAGCCGCGTCCGCGACCTGTTCGAGCAGGCCAAGGCGAACGCCCCGGCGATCATCTTCGTCGACGAGATCGACGCCGTCGGCCGGCACCGCGGTGCGGGTCTCGGCGGCGGCCACGACGAGCGCGAGCAGACCCTCAACCAGCTGCTGGTCGAGATGGACGGCTTCGACGTCAAGGGCGGCGTGATCCTGATCGCGGCGACCAACCGCCCCGACATCCTGGACCCGGCGCTGCTGCGCCCGGGCCGCTTCGACCGCCAGATCGCGGTGGAGCGCCCCGACCTCCAGGGCCGTCTGGACATCCTCAAGGTGCACCAGAAGGGCAAGCCGATCGCGCCCGACGTCGACATGTCGGCCGTCGCCAAGCGCACCCCCGGCTTCACCGGCGCCGACCTCTCGAACGTGCTCAACGAGGCCGCGCTGCTGACCGCCCGCTCGGACAAGAAGCTGATCGACAACGGCATCCTGGACGAGGCGATCGACCGCGTCGTGGCGGGTCCGCAGAAGCGCACGCGGATCATGTCCGACAAGGAGAAGAAGATCACCGCGTACCACGAGGGCGGTCACGCCCTGGTCGCGGCGGCCTGCCAGTACAGCGACCCGGTGCACAAGATCACCATCCTGTCCCGCGGTCGGGCCCTCGGCTACACCATGGTGCTGCCGGAGGAGGACAAGTACTCCACCACCCGCAACGAGATGCTCGACCAGCTGGCCTACATGCTGGGCGGGCGCGCGGCGGAGGAGCTGGTCTTCCACGACCCCACCACCGGTGCGTCGAACGACATCGAGAAGGCCACCGCCACGGCGCGGGCCATGGTCACCCAGTACGGCATGACCGAGCGCCTGGGCGCGATCAAGTTCGGCAGCGACAACTCGGAGCCCTTCCTGGGCCGCGAGATGGGCCACCAGCGCGACTACTCGGAAGAGGTCGCCGGGCTGGTCGACGAAGAGGTCAAGAAGCTCATCGAGAGCGCGCACAACGAGGCCTGGGAGATCCTGGTCGAGAACCGCGACGTGCTCGACAACCTGGTCCTGGAGCTCCTCGAGAAGGAGACCCTGAACAAGGAGCAGATCGCCGAGATCTTCGCCCCGATCGTCAAGCGCCCGAACCGGCCGGCCTGGACGGGCTCCGCCCGCCGCACGCCGTCCACCCGGCCGCCGGTGCAGTCGCCGAAGGAGCTGGCGCTCACCAACGGCGCCGCCGCCTCCGACACCGTGCCGGTCGACATCGTGAAGCTCCCGCCGCTGCCCGCGGCCGAGCCGCCGACCGAGGGCTGATCCGGCCTCCGGTAGGAATGGATGCCGCGTCACCAGGGTTTGTACCCTGGAGGCGCGGCATCCGTGCTGTTCAGCCAGAGTCTTCCCACGAGTAAGCGAGGCCCGCATGATCGACCCGGTGACGCTCGACGGTCCGCCCGCCGTCGGTGCCTTCGACCAGAAGCGGGCCGAGAACGCCATCCGCGAGCTGTTGCTCGCCGTCGGGGAGGACCCGGACCGCGAGGGCCTGCTGGAGACCCCGGCCCGGGTGGCGCGGGCCTACAAGGAGATATTCGCGGGTCTGTGGCAGGAGCCCGAGGACGTCCTGACCACCACCTTCGACCTCGGCCACGACGAGATGGTGCTGGTCAAGGACATCGAGCTGACCTCGGTCTGCGAGCACCACCTGGTGCCGTTCCGCGGCGTCGCGCACGTCGGGTACATCCCGTCCCCCAGCGGCAAGATCACCGGGCTGTCCAAGCTCGCCCGGCTGGTCGACGTCTACGCCCGCCGGCCCCAGGTGCAGGAGCGGCTGACCAGCCAGGTGGCCGACGCGCTGATGCGGATCCTGGAGCCGCGCGGGGCGATCGTCGTGGTCGAGTGCGAGCACATGTGCATGTCGATGCGCGGCATCCGCAAGCCCGGCGCCAAGACCATCACCTCCTGCGTGCGCGGCCAGCTGCGCGACCCGGCCACCCGGGCCGAGGCGATGAGCCTCATCATCGGCAGGTAGTCGGCAGGTAGTCGGCAGGGGGGCTGCGGCTCAGGGCACCTCGGGCTCCGCGTGCTGCGGAGCCGGGGTGCCCAGCGCGTTGCGGCGCTCCGGCATCCGCAGCGTGACCATCCGGCGCCAGCCGAAGGCCCGGTCGTACAGGTACAGCGCGTGCACCCCGAGCGTGACCACGGCGAGCTGCCAGCGCGGCCAGCGCAGGATCCGCGCCATCCGGGCGGTGACGGCGAGGCCGACGTCCCGGTGGGTGCGGATCTCGCCGCGGGCGCTGGTCTCCAGGGCGTGCCGGATGTACGGCCCGTGGCCCTCGGCGATCAGCCGCAGCAGCTCCTCGTGGCAGTAGGCGAGGTGGTTGTCCTCGTCGGCGGAGATCATCCGCATCGCCCGGCCGAGCTCGGGGTTGTCCCCGTAGACCTTGACCAGCTGGCGCATCTGCTCGGCGGCGCGCTGTTCGGTGACCCGGCTGTGGGCGAGGTAGGTGATGATCTCGCGGTCGGTCAGCGGGGTGTCGCCGTTCAGCCGTTCGTGGGAGAGGCCGACGCCCTGGCGTTCCAGCAGCATGCAGTAGTCGGCGTCGTCCGGGACGGGCACCTTGGGCAGGCCGCGCTTGTTCAGCAGCTGGGTGAAGATCCGGCCGTGCTTGCGCTCGTCCGCGCCGTGCCGGGCGACCTTCGGGGCGAGCACCGGGTCCAGGGTGAGGGCGGTGATCCGCTCGTTCTCCCAGCCGCCCTGGTCCTCGCCGCCGGCCGCGATGCTGCAGAACAGCTGGTAGGCCTGGTCGTTCCGGTAGATCTCGTTGAAGAGCGATCGGGTGCTCAGCACGGCGCCTCCTGCGCGGATCCGGGGCGGCGCCCGCCGGTGGTCGGACGGGCGGTCGCGATACGTCCCCCCGAACCGCCGGCCGGACGGGCCGACCGGCGGGTAATCACCCGCACGCCTCAGCCGAGGTGGGAGCCCAGCCACTCCAGCGAGGCGGGCAGCTCCTTGGTCCAGCTGTCGAAGTTGTGGCCGCCGTCGTCCAGGTACAGCGACTCCACCTTGAACTGGGGGTTGGCCGCCGCGACCTGGGTGGCCTGGTCGACGAACTGGACGGTCTGCGGGTAGTCGGACTCCTTGCGGGTGGAGACCACCAGCAGGTTGAGCGGCGGGGCCGGGAGGTTCTGCAGCCGCCAGTTGAGGTCGTGCTGCTGGGCCAGGGCCTTGTCGCCGTTGAACAGGTCGCCGCCGGTGTACTGGTCCTGGCGGACCGCGAAGTCGCCGTGCAGGCCCGCGGCGCTGCCGTAGACGTTCGGGAAGCGCATCGACAGCCGCATCGCGCAGCTGCCGCCGGTGGAGTAGCCGAACAGGCCCCAGGAGCCCGCCGAGCGGCCGAGCCGGTACGCGCTGTGCAGGGCCTCGGGCACGTCCTTGACGAACCAGGTCTCGGTGCGCGGCCCGCCGGGGACGTCCACGCACTCGGTGTCCCGGGCCGGGACCACGGCCGGGCGGGCCAGCACCAGGACGGTCGGCGGCATCTTGCCGGAGTGCTGCAGCTCCGCCGCGGACTGCACCAGGGGCAGCTCCTTGAGCAGGTTCAGGGTGGTGCCGGGGTAGCCGGCCAGGGCGACCAGGACGGGGAAGCGGACCAGGGCGAACTTCGGGTCGAAGTACTCGGGCGGCAGGTAGACGAACATCTGGTCGGAGAAACCGGTCTCCTTGCCGTTGACCCGGACCGACTCGATCTTGCCGACCTCCTCCGGCGCGCCCTTGGGCAGGTTGGGGGCGCTCTCCATGCCGCCCTCGTTGGTGGGCTGGACCAGCTGGTCGGAGACCGGGGTGCCGCCCTTGTGGTTCTCGTTGCTGGTCAGCGCGAGCTTGGCGCCGCCGGGGTTGAGCAGGTCGTCCCAGGAGGTGTAGAACCCGAAGGAGTTGTTCACCGACAGCGCCAGCACCGCGAGGATCGAGACTTGAACGACTGTCAGCAGGCCGATCCGGCCGAGCACCGGGAGCGGGCGCTGCCGGGCGAGCCGGGGCCAGATCCACAAGGTGGTGACCAGGGCCGCAGCTCCGAGTGCGAGCAGCGCGTTCACCAGCACGTCGCTGGTCAGTTCCATGCCGTCGGCCTTCCGGTGGGACACTGTCGATGCAGGCTTCATCGTCTGGCGGGCCGTCAGGCCGGGCCACCGCAGCTAGGCTGTCCGGACGCCCCGGCGGGGGCGGGAGGGCGGGGGGAGGTCCGGGGCAACCGGCGCCCTAGAATGCGGCGTCCACCGTACGTACCACGTACCGGAGGGCCGTGCCCCGCCACGCGGCGGCGGACCCACGGCTCCCACCCCCGGCTCAACCCGCAGCGCGCCCACGGCACCGGATTACCGTCCGTTTCCGGATCCTTGGTATGCGCATTGCCCGATGAAGGAATACGCATGAAGGTCCATCACACGTGCTCCCCCGGAGTGAACGGACACCGCACCGCAGCCTCTACGCTGAGCTTCCATGAGCGCTCCCGTGTCCGTTGAGCCGAGCCCCGAGCAGCCGCCGCGCCGTCGGCGCGGTCTGCAGACGCTGCGCAACCAGGCGGCCGCCGTCCCGAGGGCCTGGCTCCCCGGCGCGGTCGGCTACGCCTGTCTGCTGATCGGGCTGGTGGACATCGCCAGCGCGGTGTTCCCCAAGCTCCGGCACACCAAGATGCACACCTTCGCCGGGCAGCTGCCGGGCGGCACCACCAGCCTGGCCGCGGTCGGTACGCTGATGGTCGGCATCCTGCTGGTGCCGCTGGCGCACGCGCTGCGCCGGCGCAAGCGGCGGGCCTGGCGCGCGGTCTGCGTCCTGCTGCCGCTCAGCGCCTCGCTGCACATCGTGCGCTGGCACCAGATCGGCCCGGCGGTCGTCTCCCTGGTGGTCCTCGCCGTGATGCTGGTGCACCAGCGCGAGTTCTACGCCAAGGCCGACCCGCGCACCCGCTGGGGCGCGGTGGTCAACCTGGTCGTCATGGGCGGCCTCAGCGTGCTGCTCGGCCTGCTGATCGTGAGCACCCGCACCCGGTACGAGCTCGGGCACCCGGCCCTGCTGGAGCGGCTGCAGCACGTCGGGTACGGGCTGTTCGGCTTCGAGGGCCCGATCCGCTACAACAACGCGCGGATGTCCGACCTGGTCGCCTACCTGCTCGGCGGCCTCGGCCTGCTGACCGCCTTCACCACCGCCTACCTGGCGCTGCGCCCGGGCAAGCCCAAGCCGGAGCTCACCGCCGAGGACGAGGAGAAGGTCCGCGAGCTGCTCAAGCGGCACGGCGAGCGCGACTCGCTCGGCTACTTCGCGCTGCGCCGCGACAAGAGCGTGCTGTTCTCGCCCACGGGTAAGGCCGCGATCTCCTACCGGGTGGTCTCCGGCGTGATGCTCGCCTCCGGCGACCCGGTCGGCGACGTCGAGGCCTGGCCGGGCGCGATCAAGGTGTTCATGGCCGAGGCCCGCGAGCACGCCTGGGTGCCGGCCGTGATGGGCTGCAGCGAGGTCGGCGGCGAGGTCTGGACCCGCGAGGCGGGCCTGGACGCGCTGGAGCTGGGCGACGAGGCGATCGTCGACACCGGCACCTTCTCGCTCTCCGGCCGGGCCATGCGCAACGTCCGCCAGATGGTCAAGCGGATCGAGCGCAACGGCTACTCCTGCAAGGTGCGCCGGGTCTCCGACCTCACCGTCGAGGAGAAGTACCGGATCGCCGACGCCGCCGCCCGCTGGCGCGGCACCGACACCGAGCGCGGCTTCTCGATGGCCCTGGGCCGCTTCGGCGACCCGCTGGACGACGACTGCGTGGTGGTCACCGCCCACAAGGACCCGGAGGAGGGCGAGGGCGGCGACGACCTGAAGGCCGTGCTGCACTTCGTGCCCTGGGGGCCGGACGGCATCTCGCTGGAGCTGATGCGCCGCGACCGCGCCGCCGACCCGGGCCTGAACGAGCTGCTGATCGTCGCCGCCCTCCAGGAGGTGGGTGCCCTGGGCATCCGCCGGGTGTCGCTCAACTTCGCGATGTTCCGCTCCGCGCTGGCCCGCGGCGAGCGGATCGGCGCCGGACCGGTGCTGCGCGCCTGGCGCGGACTGCTGGTGTTCCTGTCGCGCTGGTTCCAGATCGAGTCGCTGTACAAGTTCAACGCCAAGTTCCAGCCCGAGTGGGAGCCGCGCTTCCTGGTCTTCCCGAGCACCCGGGACCTGCCGCGGATCGGCTTCGCCGCGATGCAGGCGGAGGCCTTCATCACCCTCGGGATGCCGCGCTTCGGCCGCAAGCGCCAGCGCGAGGGCCTGATGCCCGTCCCGTCGACCCGGGAGGTCGGCGAGGCCGCCTGAGGCACCTCGAAACCGTTCGGGGCCCCCACCGAGAATCCTCGGCGGGGGCCCCGTTCGATAATGGGGGCATGAGCGAGCGCAGCGAGCGAATCATCGGAAGGCGCGCGTGGGCGAATGCCCCCGCCGAGCGAAGCGAGGCGGGCGCATGAGCGATTCGCCGTCCTTCGTCCTGCCGGCCGGACTGCCGCGGCTCGACCGCTGCGCCGTGATGGGCGTGGTCAACGTCACGCCCGACTCCTTCTCGGACGGCGGGCTGTGGTTCGACCCCGCCAAGGCCATCGCGCACGGGCTGGCCCTGCGGGCCCGCGGCGCGGACCTGGTGGACGTCGGCGGCGAGTCCACCCGGCCCGGCAGCCAGCGGGTGCCCGAGGAGGAGGAGCTGCGCCGGGTGCTGCCGGTGGTGCGCGAGCTGGCCGCCGCCGGGCTGGTGGTGTCGGTCGACACCATGCGGGCCTCGGTCGCCGAGCGGGCCGTCGAGGCCGGCGCCGCGATCGTCAACGACGTCTCCGGCGGCCTCGCCGACCCGGCGATGGCCCGGGTGGTCGCCGAGACCGGCGCGCCCTTCGTGGTCATGCACTGGCGCGGGCAGTCCGCCGACATGGACCGGCTGGCCGTCTACCGGGACGTCGTGCGGGACGTGGTCGAGGAGCTGACCGCGCGGATGGACGCGCTGCTGGCCGCCGGGGTCACGGAGGACCAGCTGGTCCTCGACCCGGGGCTCGGCTTCGCCAAGACCGCCGAGCACAACTGGGCGCTGCTCGGCCGGCTGGACGCCCTCACCGCGCTCGGCCGTCCCGTCCTCGTCGCGGCTTCGCGCAAGCGGTTCCTGGGTACGCTGCTCGCCGACCCGGAAACCGGGGAGCTGCGCCCGGCCCGTGAGCGGGACGACGCGACCGCCGCGGTCTCGGTGCTGTCGGCCCAGGCCGGAGCCTGGGCGGTACGGGTGCACGACGTGTCCGGTACGGCGGACGCCGTCCGCGTGGTCGCGGCCTGGCAGCGCGCGGCGCGGCTGGGGTGAGGGAGGGTCTGTGACAGGTGACGGCAGGTTGAGCGGCGGGACGGCCGGAAAGGCCCGGGAGGTGGACCTGGAGGCGGTGCTCGCGGCGAACCGCGCCTTCTACGAGGCGCTGGAGCGGGGGGACGTCGAGGCGGTCGAGGAGGCCTGGCTGGGGCCCGAGCACGCCGACGACAAGGGCGGGGTGGTCTGTGTGCACCCCGGCTGGCCGGTGCTGCGCGGGCGGGCACAGGTGACCCGCTCGTACATGCTGATCATGATGAACACGGAGTACATCCAGTTCTTCCTGACCGATGTCGAGGCCGAGGTCCACGGGGATGTGGCCCTTGTCACGTGCACCGAGAACATCCTCTCCGGCGGTGAGGCCGAGGAGGAGGGGGAACTCGGGCCGCTGGTCGGCGGAAAGGTCGTGTCGAGCAATCTGTTCCGGCGCACCTCGGCCGGGTGGAAGCTCTGGTCGCACCACGGTTCACCCGTTCTGACCAGCGGGGACGAGGACGACGAGGACTGATTCCGGGGGCTGGGGGAATTCGGTGCCGGGCGGTCGCCGGGGAATTTCCGGGTGGTCACCGAACGTTCACGTCAATCGCCATTTCGGTGCGCGTGGCGACGGTTCGTGCCGGGTAGGACGGTCAGGCGTTGTCCGCGCTCGCGGGTAGATTCGAAACGGAGTGGCGGGTGTGCTGCCCGCCTTCGCCCTGCCCGTCCAAGCTTTCCTCCGGGCGGGGCCCGTCCGACTGGGAGCAGTGATTCGTTTGCTGGACCGCGTCACCCTGCGGGGGCTGCGAGCCCGGGGCCACCACGGCGTCTTCGAGCGCGAGCGCGTCGAGGGGCAGACCTTCGTGGTCGATCTCGTGCTGTACCTGGACACCCGCCCCGCCGCGTCCGGAGACGACCTCACCCGCACCGCGCACTACGGCATCGTGGCCGAGGAGGTCACCGCGATCATCGCCGGGGAACCGGTCGACCTGATCGAGACCCTGGCGCAGCGGATCGCCGACCAGTGCCTGAAGCACGACGCGGTCGAGGAGGTCGAGGTCACCGTGCACAAGCCGGACGCCCCGATCACCGTGCCGTTCGACGACGTGACCGTGACCATCCACCGGGGCCGCGCATGACCCCCACCGCGCGCCTGGTTTCCGATGCAGAGGGATTTCTTCGATGAACAGCAGTGACCCGATCGCCGAGCCGAACGCGTTCGACCTGGAGAGCCGGGTGGACTCCGCCGACACCACGCTGCACAGCCAGCGCTGTGCGGTGATCGCGCTCGGCAGCAACCTGGGCAACCGGCTGGACACCCTCCAGGGTGCCGTCGACGCGCTCGCCGACACCCCCGGGCTGAAGATCAAGGCCGTCTCGGCGATCTACGAGACCGAGGCCGTCGGCGGCCCGGAGGAACAGCCCAACTACTACAACGCGGTCGTGGTGCTGCGCACCTCGCTGCCGCCGCGGGACCTGCTGGAGCGCGGCAACGCGATCGAGGACGCCTTCGGGCGGGTCCGCGAGGTCCGCTGGGGCCCGCGCACCCTGGACGTCGACATCCTGGCCTACGAGGGCGTGGTCAGCGAGGACCCGCAGCTGCTGCTGCCGCACCCGCGCTCGCACGAGCGGGCCTTCGTGCTCGCCCCCTGGCTGGACGCCCAGCCCGAGGCCGAGGTGCCCGGGCACGGGCAGGTCGGCGCGCTGCTGGAGGCGCTCGGCGGTCCGGACGCGCAGGGCGTGAAGCGTCGCGACGACATCCGGCTGACGCTGCCCGAGTAGCACCGGGCGGGGCCGGTCCGCGGCTGGTCCACAGCCGGTCCCGGGCCGGTCCGCAGCCGGTCTGGGGCCGGTCCGGGGCCCGGCCGGCCGGGAGTCCCCGGGGCGACCGGGGAACTCGGCGACCGGGCCCGGCCGTACGAGTAGATGTCCGCCCGTCCGGTCCCGGTACGGTGGCCTGACGCCGCCGTACCGGGCCACCGGGCGGGCGGTCGGCTCTGGCAAACCCCGGGAAGGACCACCTCCGCGTGAAGCTGCTTCGCCTCCGTCTGCTGATCGGCATCACCGCCGCGACGACGGCGCTGTCCTGGGCCGGCTCCAAGCTGTGGGCGTCCCTGGACACGCTGCCGGCCGTGCCGGCCGCGGCCCCGGTGGTGCTGGCGGCGGTGGCGGTGATCCTGCTGGCGACCGCGCTCTCGCTGCGGTCCCGGCTGAAGGCGGTGCGCGAGCGGCAGCCCGGCGCCAAGCGGGTCGACCCGCTGCTGGCGGCCCGGGCGGTGGTGCTCGGGCAGGCCAGCGCACTGGTCTCCTCGGTGGTCACCGGCATCTACGCCGGGGCCGGGATCTACCTGCTCGGCGAACTGGACGTGTCGGCCCGCAAGGACCAGGCGGTCACCGCCGGGCTCGCGGTGCTGGCGGGGGCCGCGGTGATCGCGGCGGCGCTCTGGCTGCAGCACGTCTGCAAGCTGCCGGAGGACCACGACGATCCGAGCGGTCCGGCGGCCTCCCACCGCTGACGGATCGGCCGGATCCCGTCGGGCGTCGCTGAGCAGGGCTTTTTTCGTGATCTTGAGTGAAAAGCCGGGCACGTGCGGTAAAAAATGCCCAGTGTCAAGGGTGGAAGGGGACCCTGGGCTGACACGGCCCCAATTCGCACGCTAGTTTCTTGGCATGTCTCGCGGACGCCACCGTCATTCCTCCGTCCTCGGCCGGGTCTTTCCCCCCACCGCCGCCGGCGTACTGCTGGTCGCCGCACTGGCCGCTCTGCTTTTCAGTCAGGACACCATCCTGGTGCGCTCGGTGGGCGTCGCCGCACTGATCGCGACGCTCGGCTTCGCCGTGCTGCTGCGGCAGCGCGACAAGGCCGCCCGGGCCGCCGCCGAGATGTCCGCGGCGCAGCGGCTGCGGGCCGAGGAGCGGTTCGAGGAGCAGCTCGCCGAGGCCGAGTACGCGGCCGAGGTCGCCGAGGAGCGGGCCACCCGCTTCGGCCGCCGACTGACCGCGGAGAAGTCGCGGCTCGCGAAGGCCGAGACCGAGATCGCCCGGCTGCTCCGGGAGCGGGCCGTGGCGGTCGCCGAGCAGGCGCTCAAGGAGGCCGAGGCGGCCCAGCGGGCGCTCGCCGCGAGCCGCCCCAAGTACCCGGCCAGCCCCGCCGCGTTCGTCCGCGCCGCGTCCGTGCTGCGGCTGCTGGAGCGGCGCGCCGCCGAGCAGGAGGCGCAGCGGGAGCGCACGGCGGGCGCGGAGGTCGCGCTGCGGGCGCGGACGGCTCCGGCCACTTCGACTGCTCCCTCCGCCGCCACCGCTGCGGCCGCCCCGGTGCCGGTGTCCGTGCCCGCCCCGGTGGCGCCCTCGGTGCCCACCCCGGCGCAGGCGCCGTCCGGCCGCACCCCGGTGCAGCCCACGCCGCTGCGCCCGGCGCTGACCGCGACGGTCGGTCAGCTGGGCGGGGCGCCGGGTGCCCCGGCCGCCGTGCCGGCGCCGGCGGAGCGTCAGCGGCCGCGTCCGGTGCAGTCCGGGCAGGCGCGCGGGCAGGGTTTCAGCTTCTTCGGCCGCGGCCCGGGTGCGGCGGTCCGGGCGGCGGCTCCGGCGCCGGCGGTGGGCAGCGTCGCCGAGCTGGGGGAGCGCGCGGACCTGGCGGACGTGGTGGGCGACGAGGCGGTCGCCGCGAAGGCGAAGGCCGAGGCGCAGGAGGCCGCGGCGGTCGGCGCGGACGCGACGTCCGAGCGCCCGGAGCAGTCGGTGCGGGTCGGCGGCGCCGAGTCGGACGGGCCGACCGTGGTGGACCTGACGCCCGAAGAGGAGACCGAGCTGATCGAGCTGCCGGAGCTGCGCGCCTCGCGCTGAGCGGCCCGGGAGCGCGGAGGGGCGGGAAGTCGACCGACTTCCCGCCCCTCGGCGTTGGTGCCCGTGCTGCGTCAGATCTGGACGCCGAAGTCCTGGGCGATGCCGGCCAGGCCGGAGGCGTAGCCCTGGCCGACCGCGCGGAACTTCCACTCGCCGTTGTTGCGGTAGAGCTCGCCGAAGATCATCGCGGTCTCGGTGGCGGCGTCCTCGGAGAGGTCGTACCGGGCGATCTCGGCGCCGCCGGTCGCGTTCACCACGCGGATGTAGGCGTTGCGGACCTGGCCGAAGTTCTGGCCGCGGGCGGTGCCGTCGTAGATGGTGACCGGGAAGGTGATCTTGGTGGCCTCGGCGGGCAGGCCGGCCAGGTTGACGTTGATGGACTCGTCGTCGCCCGCGCCCTCGCCGGTCCGGTTGTCACCGGTGTGCACGACGGTGTTGTCCGGCGTGCTGGTGTTGTTGAAGAAGACGAAGTGCGCGTTGGACAGCACCTTGCCGTCCGCGTTCAGGACGATCGCGCTGGCGTCGAGGTCGAATTCGGCGCCGGTGGTGGTGCGGGTGTCCCAGCCCAGGCCGATGCTGACCGCGGACAGGCCGGGGGCCTCCTTGGTCAGCGAGACGTTGCCACCCTTGGAGAGGCTCACTGGCATGGCGATTGCAGTCCCTTCGTTCGCTTTTCCCGGGACAACGCGACAGTCGGTGGGCTTGGTTCCGGAGAACCCGTGAATTCTTCGCGGACGTCAAAGCCGGGCAAAGGACGGGCAATGCGTTGGCCGGTCCGGTCGGACCCGGGTGTCAGATCCGGGGGAACCGGCCCTGCAGCGTCCAGATGTTCGGGTTGTCGGCCAGGTCCGGGTGCATGTCGAACAGGTCGGCGAGGGTGTCCTGGAGGAAGTCCCGGGCCTCGCGCCGCAGCTCGCTGTGCCGGATCACGGCGGGCGGCTCGTCCCGCAGCCATGTCGCGGTGACCTCGACCCAGTTGAAGCGGCGGGCGAAGCGCAGCAGCTCGGTGTTCTGGGTGAAGTCGAGGTCGGCGGTCTGCACCCGGGCGGCGCGGGAGCCGTCCGGGTCCCGGTCGAGCTCCTCGACGATGTCGCAGAGCGCCCAGGCGAAGTCCAGCACCGGGACCCAGCCCCAGCGGGTGGAGAGTTCGGCGCCCTCGGCGTCCAGGTAGACGTCGCCGCAGAACAGGTCGTACCGCAGGGCGCGCACGGGGGCGGTGCGGTAGTCGGTCTGCGGGGGGTCGGGGAAGCGGTTGGAGAGGGAGTAGCCGAGCTCGATCACGTAGGCCATTGTCGGGGGTGTGAGTGGGTGCGGATAACCGGGTGACCCCAGTGGGCCCGGCGCGGGATGATGGCGGCATGTCCGAGCCCATCCGCGTACGGGGGTCGGTGGTCGTCCCCGACGCCGAGCTCGTCTGGCGCTTCTCGCGTTCCTCCGGCCCCGGTGGCCAGCACGTCAACACGTCCGACTCCAAGGCGGAGCTGCGCTTCGACCTGGCCGCGTCCAAGGCGCTGCCCGAGGTGTGGCGCACGCGTGCCCTGGAGCGGCTGGCCAACCGGCTGGTGGACGGCCGGGTGCTGGTGGTCCAGGCCTCGGAGTTCCGTTCCCAGTGGCGCAACCGGGAGGCGGCCGCGGTGCGGCTGGCGGCGGTGCTGAGCGAGGCGTGCGCGCCGCCGCCGAAGGCCCGCCGGGCGACCCGGCCCAGCCGGGGGATGGTCGAGCGGCGGCTGGAGAACAAGCGGCACCGGTCCGAGCTCAAGCAGGGGCGGCGGCTGCAG
The DNA here is from genome assembly GCF_042884005.1 of Kitasatospora sp. NPDC058162. Lineage (NCBI taxonomy): Bacteria > Bacillati > Actinomycetota > Actinomycetes > Kitasatosporales > Streptomycetaceae > Kitasatospora > Kitasatospora sp. NPDC058162. The sequence continues at coordinate 524,101 of NZ_JBHVUS010000003.1, read as the reverse complement.
CGGGGCGAGTAGTCCCGCCCGCCGGTCGTTCCCGGCCCGCCGAACCGTTTCAGCCCAGCGTGCGGTAGCCGCCGCGGAAGTAGAGCAGCGGGCGGCCGCCGGGGGTGGGGACGACGGCTTCCAGGACGCGGCCGATCAGCAGGATGTGGTCGCCCGCGGGTATCCGCTGCTCGGTGCGGCACTCGACGGTGGCCAGCGCGCCCTCGATCAGCGGGGCGCCGGTGTGGGCGCCGCGGTGGTGCGCGGTCTCCGCGAACAGCAGCCGGTCGCTGAGTCGGCCCTTCATGGCGAAGCGGGAGCCGAGCGCCTTCTGCCCCTCGGTGAGCACCGAGACCGCCCAGGTGTCGTTCCGGGAGAGCACCTCGTCCATCCGGGAGTCCTCGCGGACCGAGACCAGCACCAGCGGCGGGTCCAGCGAGACCGAGAGGAAGGACGTGGCGGTCATGCCGACGTCCTCGCCGTCCTCCTCGTCGTGGACGGTCACCAGGCTCACGCCGGCGGCGAGCTGGGAGAGGGCTGCCCGGAACTCGTCGGGCGTGGCGTGGGGGGCAGCTTCGGGCTGCGGGGACGGGTACACGTACCGCACGGTAGCCGCCGCCCGCGGGTGACGGCATCGGGCCGTGGTCGTAGGACCACCGCCGCAGGCCGCTCGCGGCGTGGGGTCCGGTCACTCCCAGGGGTGAAGCGGGGGGTACCGGTCGGTGCAGTCGGCTTCAGCCCGCAGTCGGTGCGGTCGACCACCGGAAATGATCCGATAGCGGTTTTTGTCCCGCTATGGGGCGGATGAACTGATTAAGGACGCATTAGTGTCGTGTGATTTAAGTCACAAGTGGTGGCCTATTGCTGACCGAGCGTGCCGAACGCTGTGCTCCCTGTGATTCAGTTCTTCTGGCAATCGGACGATAACCAATCAAGAACTATCCGAAGCAGCCGGGGAGCCCCCGCATGGAAGCCGAGTCGGAGCCGTACGTCCGTCTCGCGACCCTCCGCACCTTGCACCGGGTCGTGGCGGACCTCAACGCTGCCCGCAGCCTGGCGGGCACGCTGCAGGCCGTCGTCGAGGGCGCGGTGCACGGACTCGGCTTCGACGCCGCTGCGGTCAGCCTGGTCCGGCCGGACGGCGACCTCGTGGTGGCGGCCGTCTGGGAGCTGGAGGAGAGCCCGATGGGCGGGCCCTCGGTGCTGCTCGGCCAGGTCGGCTCACGGGAGTCCTGGGACCGGCTGCTCGGCGTCAGCGACCACTGGGGCACCCTGCGCTTCCTGCCGTACGACCGCGGCTGGGCCGTCGCCAGCGACATCCCGCGCTGGATCGGGGACAGCCCGCTGCCCGTCTACGCCAACGACTGGCACCCCGCCGACGGACTGCTCGCCCCGATGTACAGCGCCGGCGGCGACCTGCTCGGCGTGCTCTCGGTGGACCGCCCGCGCAGCGGCAAGCGGCCCGGGGCGTGGACCCGCGAAGCCCTGGAGATGTTCTCGCTGCAGGCCTCCATCGCGATCGGCAACGCCCGGCTGCGGGCCGAGATGCAGCGCGCGCTGGCCCGGCTGGAGAAGGAGCAGCAGGCCCTGCGGGCCAGCGAGGAGAGCTTCCGGCAGGCCTTCGAGTACGCGCCCAGCGGGATGGCCATCACCGAACTGCACGGCGCCGGGCGCGGCCAGCTGACCAGGGTCAACGACGCGCTCTGTCGACTGCTCGGCCGCCCCCGCGCGGTGCTGCGCCAGCAGAGCTTCGCCGATCTCGTGCACCCCGAGGACCGGGCCCTGTTGGAACGCACCAGCGCCGAGAGCGGCCGGGCGGAACTGAGGCTGTCCCGGCGGGACGGCGGCTACCAGTGGGTCTGCCTGCGCAACTCGATCGTGGCGGACGCGGCCGAGGGCCCGAGCTTCCTGCTCACCCACGTCGAGGACATCGAGGACCGCAAGCGCCACGAGCTCCAGCTCGCCCACCGGGCCAGCCACGACGCGCTCACCGGCCTGCCCAACGGCGCCGAGCTCAAGGCCCGGCTGGCCCGCCGGCTCTGCGCCGAGCCGCAGCCGGTCGGCGCCGCCGCCGGCGCGCTGACCGCCGAGGTCGGCTGCCCGCAGCCGTACGCCTACCCGGCCGACTCCTACAGTGCGCACACGGCGTACGAGGGCCTGGAGGGCGTGGACCCGTACGCCGGGCCGGTGCACGGCTACGGGCTGCTGGAGGGCGGGCCGCTGCCCGGCCTCGGCGCGGGCTACGGGGAGCACGTGCACGCCGTGGTGCCCGCCGAGTTCGGGCCCGGCGGCGAGGCCTGGTCCGCGCCGTTCCGCTCCGGTCCGGCGGCGCCGGCCGAGAAGGGGCTGGCGGTGCTCTTCTGCGACCTGGACGGCTTCAAGTCGATCAACGACCGGTTCGGGCACAACGCGGGCGACTCGGTGCTGGTCGAGGTCGCCCGGCGGCTGAGCGGGGCGGTCCGGGACGGCGACACGGTGGCCCGGCTGGGCGGCGACGAGTTCGTGGTGCTGGCCGACGGGATCGGCCGCGAGGAGGCCAAGGACCTGGCCCACCGGCTGCGCAACGCGATCATTCCGCCGATGCGGATCGACGGCCGGGCGATGCGGGTCGGGGTGAGCCTCGGGATCGGCTGGGCCGGCTGCGGGATGAGCATCGAGGAGGTGCTGCACACCGCGGACGAGCGGATGTACGACGAGAAGCGGGCCCGGGGCGGCGCGGTGCGCGGGGCGCGCGGCGAGCGCTCGCACCGGCGGGCGGGCTGACGGCGGGCTCGCGGGGCGGCCCGGGCGCCCGGGAACGCGCAGGTTACCCACGGGTTGTCAAGGGTTCTTTTCCTGCTGTCAGGTAGGGCAGGTAGGGTGCCCGGTACGACAGCGTCCATGATCTGCGCCGCCCGCGCGCGGCGCACACCGGATGGGGGACAGACCACCGTGACGACCGCCGGCGACAACGGATTGCCCGAGGGCCAGGGGGGCGGTGCCCCGCAGGACGACGACCCGTTCGGCTACCTCTACCGCCCGGCCGACGGCTCCGCCGGACAGCCGGCCGAGCCGCAGCAGGGAGTTCCCCGCACGTCGTACAACCGGCCGATGGAGGTCGGCCGGGCGCAGTACGGCCAGCCGCCGCGCGCCCAGCAGCCGCCCTACGGCCAGCCCGGCCCGGCGCAGCCGCCGTACGGCCAGCAGGGGATGCCCCCGCAGGGCCAGTACGGCCAGCCCGGCCTCCCGCAACAGGCCGAGTACGGCACGCCCGCCCAGCAGACCCGCTACGCCGAGCACTCCCGGCCGCAGCCGGGGGACGAGCGGCCGAGCAGCGGCCGGAGCAAGGGTGCGGTGATCGGCGCGGTCGCCGTGGTCGCGGCGATCGCGATCGGTGCCGGGATCGCGCTCTCCACCGGTGACCCGGAGGGCGACAAGGGCGCCAAGGGCGGCACCACGACCGCCGCCCCGCCCGCCCCGAGCACCCCGGCGACCTCCGCCACCACTGGGACGGCCTCGCCCTCGGCGAGCGCCACCGTCTCGGCCGGCCCGGCGACCGTGGACGCCGGCCAGCTCCAGGGGCAGAACGCGCCGTCCGGCAACAGCGTCAAGGGCGCCAAGTCGGCCGACGGCAGCTACCTGACGCTCCAGCAGGGCGGCTCGGTGACCTGGAACGGTCAGGTCGCCGCGGCCGGGACGTACAAGCTCACGGTGCACTTCAACAACGCCGGCGGGGACGTGAAGGGCGCGGCCTCGGTCAACGGCAAGGACTGGCCGAACGGGCTGACGTACAAGAACTACTCGCCCGGCAAGGACCCGGCGTCGTCCTGGTACACGACCTGGATACTGCCGCAGTTCCAGGCCGGGGCGAACTCGGTCACCTTCACGGTGCCCTCCGGGCCGATCCTGATCGACCAGATCACCGTCGAGCCGAGCAGCTGAGGCTGGTCCGTGGTGTGAAACGGCCGCCCGTCCCCGTCGGGGAGGGGCGGCCGTTGCCGTTGCTCAGACGGACTTGACGGTGGGGAACCTGTCGCCGCCGAGGACCCAGCGGCCGCGGCGCATCACGGCGACCAGGTCGTAGCTCTCGGAGTCGACCACGACCAGGTCGGCGAGCTTGCCGGCCTCCAGCGAGCCGATCGAGTCGGCGAGGCCGAGCAGCCGGGCCGGGGTGGCGCAGAGCGACTCGACGGTCTGGGCGAGGGTCAGGCCGTTCACGGTCACCGAGCGCTTGAAGGCCACGTCCAGGGTGAGGGTGGAGCCGGCGATCGCGCCGCCCTCGACCAGCCGGGCGACGCCGTTCTCGACGCGGACCTGGAGGGGGCCGAGGGGGTAGAGGCCGTCGCCCATGCCGGCGGCGCCCATGGCGTCGGTGATCAGGGCGACGCGGCTGGGGCCGGCGGTGCCGTAGGCGAGGTCGAGGACGGAGGGGTGGAGGTGGACGCCGTCGTTGATGAGTTCGACGGTGACGCGTTCGTCCTCGAGGAGGGCGACGATGGGGCCGGGGGCGCGGTGGGCGATGCCGGGCATGGCGTTGAAGAGGTGGGTGGCGACGGTGGCGCCGGCTTCGATGGCTTCGAGGGTGGTGGCGTAGTCGGAGTCGGTGTGGCCGACGGCGGCGATGATGCCGAGGTCGGCGAGCATGCGTACGGAGTCGAGGCCGCCGGGGAGTTCGGGGGCGAGGGTGAGCATCTTGGCGTGGCCGCGGGCGGCGTCGACGAGTTTGCGGACCAGGGCGGGGTCGGGGTCGCGCAGCAGGTCGGGGCGGTGGGCGCCGCAGCGGTTGTGGGAGATGAAGGGGCCCTCGAAGTGGATGCCGGCGAGGGTGGCGTCCTCGACGAGTTCGGAGAGGACGGCGGCCTGGCGGGTGAGGTCGTCGATCTCGCCGGTGACGGTGGAGGCGACGGTGGTGGTGGTGCCGTGTTCGAGGTGGGTGCGGGCGGCGAGCAGGGCTTCCTCGGCGATGCCGGAGGCGTAGGAGGCGCCGCCGCCGCCGTGGACGTGCAGGTCGACGAAGCCGGGGACGACGGTGTGGCCGGTCAGGTCGAGGTCGCCGGGTTCGGGCTGCCCGCCGTTCGTCCCGCGGTTCGCTCCGCTCGTGATGGCTGCGATCCGGGTGCCCTCGACGGTCAGGCGGTCGCCGTCGACGACGCCGCCGGGCAGGACGAGCCGGGCGCCGGACAGGGCAGTACGGTCACGGTCCGCGGTGGTCACGCGGTCACCTCCATCGAGAGCAGGTCCCAGGCGAGCAGGCCGGCGCCCAGGGACGCGGCGGTGTCTTTGAGCATGGCGGGTACGACCTTCGGGGGCATCTGGAAGGTCAGGCGCTCGGTGACCGCCGCGCGCAGCGGTGTGAAGAGCGTGTCGCCGGCCTCGGCCAGCCCGCCGCCGACGATCACCGTGGACGGGTCGAGCAGGCTCTGGGCCAGCACGATGCCGTCGGCCAGGGCGTCGACCGCGGCCTTCCAGACCGCACTGGCGCGGTCGTCCCCGGCGTCCACCGCGGCGGCGCAGGATGCCGCGTCGGCGTCGGGGTCGCCGCTGGCCTCGGCCCAGGCGCGGGAGACGGCGGAGGCGGAGGCCAGCGTCTCCAGGCAGCCGCGGGCGCCGCAGCCGCACTGGGGGCCGCCGGGGCGGACCACGACGTGGCCGATCTCGCCGCCGTAGCCGTGGGCGCCGGCCTCGATCCGGCCGTCGATGCCGATGGCGCCGGCGATGCCGGTGCCGAGGGCGATGAACAGGAAGCGGTCGACGCCGTGGCCGGCGCCGAGCCGGCCCTCGGCGAGGCCGCCCGACCGCACGTCGTGGCCGAGGGCGACCGGCATCGCGGGGCCGCGGGTGCCTCCGGCGGTGTCGGCCAGGCGCTCGCCGAGCAGCTTGCGCAGCGGGAGGTCGCGCCAGCCGAGGTTGGCGGAGAAGACCGCGATCCCGTTCTTCTCGTCGATCGTGCCGGGGACGGCCACGCCGGCCGCCGACGGGGCGAGGCCGAAGCGGGCGCGGCCCTCGTCGGCCAGGTCGGCGGCGAAGTCGAGGATGGCGGCGACGACGGCGTCGGTGCCGTGTTCCCGCCCGGTCGGTCGGCGTGCTTCGAACAGCACGGAGCCGTCCTGGGCGAGCAGCGCGGCCTTCATGCCGGTGCCGCCTACATCGAGTGCGATGACGTGCTTCACGGGGGACAGTTTCCCTTGGTCGGGTCGAAGAGGTCTAGTCCAGTTGTCGGATTGGTCTGGTCCATACTGGGTGAGCTTTGTCTCGGGTGCGGGGGTGTGCGGGGCTTTGGGTGGGGCGTTGGGTGGGGCTTCGGGCGGGCTTGGGCGGGGGAGTCGGGGTGAGGGGCTTCGTGCGCCGGTTGTTGCGCATCGTGCAATGAACCAGGGCACTTCGGTAACTACTCGACGGACGGGGGCGAGTGGTGTGGACCAATGGGCGAGCGGTTTGGGAGTGTGGCGCTCCCCCCTGCCGGATTCCCTCGTCCGGCTGTAGTTCTTTTTGAAGGCGGTACCCGCGTTGGACAGGCGCGCCCACGTTTCCCTCCGTGTGCTCGGTACGGCGTTGGCCGGAGCACTGGTGCTCACCACGGTCAGCGCGTGCAGCGGGCAGGGCGACGGGCAGGTCACCCTCAAACTGGTCGCCGCGGACTACGGGGAGAACGTCGAGACCAGCTCCAAGCACTACTGGGACGAGGTCTCCAAGGCCTTCGAGGCGGCCAACCCCGGTATCAAGGTCCAGGTCGAGGTGGACAGCTGGACCGACATCGGCAAGAAGGTCGACGACATGATCGCGGCCGGGAAGTCGCCCGACCTGCTGCAGACCGGCGGCTTCGCCGAACAGGTCGCGGCCGACCGGCTGTACCCGGCGGCGGACGTCCTCTCGATGGACACCCAGGCCAAGTTCATGGACAACTTCTCGCACGCCGGGCAGGTGCTGGGCACCCAGTACGGGATCCCGTTCGTGTCGTCCTCGCGGGTGCTCTTCTACAACAAGGCGATCTTCCGGCAGGCGGGGATCACGCAGCCGCCCACCACCTGGAACGAACTGCGGGCCGCGGCGGAGAAGATCAAGGCCAAGGTGCCGGGGGTGACCCCGTACGGGCTCCCGCTGGGGCCCGAGGAGGCGCCGGCCGAGTCCATGCTGTGGACGCTGAGCGGGGGCGGCTCGCTCTCGGACGACGTCGGCAACTACACCATCGACAGCGACCAGAACCAGGCGACCTTCAGCTGGCTGAAGAACAACCTGGTCAGCACCGGGCTGACGTACTCGGACCCGGGCAAGATGAACCGCACGCCGGTGTTCCAGGACTTCGCCTCGGGGAAGGTCGCGATGCTCAACGGGCACCCGACCCTGCTGCGGATGGCGTCCGCCGGGAAGGTCGACTTCGGTACGGCGGCCATCCCGAAGAAGGACGGCGTGGGGAGGACCGGGAGCCTCGGCGTCGCGGACTGGATGATGGCGTTCAAGGCGAACGGGCACAAGAACGAGATCAAGAAGTTCCTGTCCTTCGTCTACACGAAGGACTACCAGCTCAAGTTCGACGAGCAGTACAACCTGCTGCCGGTGACCCAGGACGCGTTCAGCCAGATGTCCTCGGACCCCAAGCACGAGGACCTCAAGCAGTTCGCGGTCGGGCTGACCAATGCGAGCTTCTACCCGTTCGGGGACCCGGCCTGGGGTGAGGTCAGCAACCGGATCAAGACCGGGATCGGGCAGGCGGTGACCGGGGAGCCGAAGCAGGTGCTGCAGGGGTTGCAGGATGCGGCGATGAAGGAAGCGGCGCGGGTCCGGAAGCAGTAGGGCCCCCGGGGCGGGGGGTCTTTTTAGGGGAGCGTGATCGCGTAGGCCTTGCGGAGGGTCTCGTGGACCGTCCAGGTGGTGCGGTCGCCCTCGCGCAGGACGGCGCAGTCGCCGGGGCCGACGGACAGGGTCGGGCCGCCTTCGATCTCGATGGTGGCCCGGCCGCTCAGCACCACGAACATCTCGTCGGCCTCGACGTCGGTGACCACGCCCGGGGTGATCTGCCAGATGCCGCGCAGCTGGCGGCCGTCGGGGGACTCGGCGAGGACCTTGCCGGTGACCTCGGGGGTGCCGGAGACGATCTGGGACGGGTCGAGGGGCTCGGGGTCGAGGTCGGTGGTGGGGATGTGGACGGCGAAGCTCGGCGTGGTCATGGGGGTGACGCTAGTCGGGCGGGGGCACCGGGGTGGGGGGCAGAGTGTGTCGGGGGTACGTCCGAGAATGACACTTCGTAGGTCCGTGGGGGGATGTGCGGAGGTGGTGTGCGGTGGGCGAGCTGGGCGAGCTGAGTGAGCGGGACCGGGCGGTGCTGGCGCTGGAGGGGCGGCAGTGGCGGACAGCGGGGGCCAAGGAGCGGGCGATCCGGGAGGAGTTGGGGCTCTCCTCTACGCGGTACTACCAGGTGCTGAACGGGTTGTTGGACCGGGAGGAGGCGCTGGCGTTCGCGCCGGTGTTGGTGAATCGGTTGCGGCGGGTGCGGGAGGGGCGGCGGGGGGCTCGGTGAGAGCCGCTGCGCGGGGCTTGGGTGTGGGGGTGGGCTCTCGGGAGGGTGGGTGAGGCCGGGGGCGCGTCCCTCTCGCCTTGGTGGGGGGTGGGGGTGGGGGGTGGTTGCTGTGGGTGGGTTGGTGCGGGGTTTGGGGGTATGGGCACGGCATGGGATTTGACGAGAAGTGGGTGCCGGTGACCGGGGCTGGGCGGGATGGGCTTCGGGGGATCCTTGCGGCGCCTGGGGATGCTGTGGTCGCTCTGGACTTCGACGGGACGTTGGCGCCGATCGTTGCGGATCCTTCGCAGGCCCGGGCGCATCCGGGGGTGCGGGGTGCCTTGGGGGTGCTGACGGGGAGGGTGGGGGCCGTGGTGGTGATCACTGGGCGGCCGGCGGCTTTGGCGGTCGAGTACGGGGGGTTGGCGGGGCTTCCCGGGGTGGTGGTGCTCGGGCATTACGGGGCTGAGCGGTGGGAGGGGGGTGAGGTCTCGGCGCCCGAGGTGCATCCGGGGGTGGCCGCGGTGCGGGGGGCGTTGCCGGGGGTGTTGGAGCGGGTGGGGGCGCCCGGGGGGACGTGGGTGGAGGACAAGGGGCGCTCGGTGGCCGTGCACACCCGGCGGACGGCGGAGCCGGATCGGGTGTTGGAGCTGTTGCGCGGGCCGGTGGGGGAGTTGGCGGCGGAGCACGGGCTGGTGGTGGAGCCCGGGAGGCTGGTGCTGGAGCTGCGGCCGCCGGGGGTGGACAAGGGGGCGGCGCTGACGGGGTTCCTGCGGGAGCGCGGGGCGCGGGCCGTGCTGTACGCGGGGGACGACCTGGGGGACGTCGCGGCCTTCGCGGCGGTCGAGAAGCTGCGGGGCGAGGGGCTCGCGGGCGTGCTCGTGTGCAGCGGCGCGGTGGGGGACGCGCCGGTGCGGGAGCTGGCCGAGCGGGCGGATCTGGTGGTCGACGGGCCCGAGGGTGTGGTGGAGCTGTTGGGGGATCTGGGGGAGGTCCTTACAGGGCGTTGAGCTGGTCGAGGAACCACTGCTGCGGGGGGAGGGCGGTGGCCGCGGCGGCGAGGCGCTTGGTGCGGTCGGCGCGTTCCCCGGGGCTCATGGTGAGGCCGGTGTGCAGGGCTTCGGCGGTGGCGATGACGTCGTACGGGTTGACGGTGAGGGCGTCGTCGCCGAGTTCGGTGTGGGCGCCGGCCTCGCGGGAGAGGACGAGGGCGCAGCCGTGGTCGGAGACCACCGGGACCTCCTTGGCGACCAGGTTCATGCCGTCCCGGATCGGGTTGACGAGGGCCACGTCGGCGAGGCGGTAGGCGGCGAGGCTGCGCGGGAAGTCGTCGTTGACGTGCAGGATCAGGGGCTGCCAGGTGGGGGTGGCGAATTCGGCGTTGATGGCGGCTGCGAGGTCCTGTACGGCGGCGGTGTAGGCGCGGTATTCGGCGAGGTCGGTGCGGGACGGGTAGGCGAAGGCGATGTGGACCACCCGGTCGTGCCACTCGGGGCGGGTGCGGAGCAGGTGCCGGTAGGCCTGGAGGCCGCGGACGATGTTCTTGCTCAGCTCGGTGCGGTCGACCCGGACGATGGTGCGGCGGTCGCCGACGGCGGTCCTGAGGGCGGCGAGGCGTTCGTCGACGTCGGGGCGGTGGGCGCGTTCGCGCAGGAAGTCGGCGTCGGCCCCGAGGGCGTGGACGCCGAGGTGGGTGGTGCGGCCGTTGAGGGTGACGGTGAGGTTCTCGGGGTCGAAGGTGGCGCCGAGGAGGTCTTCGCAGCAGGCGGCGAAGGCGCGGGCCCAGCGTTCGGTGAGGAAGCCGGCCCGGTCGGCGCCGAGGATGCCGGTCAGGACGGCCCGGGCGACGTCGTCGGGGAGCAGCCGGTAGTACTCGGGCGGGGCCCACGGGGTGTGGGAGAAGTGGCCGATCCGTAGGTCGGGGCGGGCCGCGCGGAGCAGGGCCGGGGTGAGGGACAGGTGGTAGTCCTGGACCAGGACGGCGGCTTCCGGGGCGGCTTCGGCGGCCAGGGCGGCCGAGAAGGCGGCGTTGTAGGCCTGGTAGGCGGCCCATTCGGTGCGGAAGTCGGCGTCGAAGGAGGGCGCGGTGGGGGTCGCGTAGAGCAGGTGGTGGATGAACCAGAGGGTGGAGTTGGCGACGCCGTTGTAGGCGCGGGCGAAGGTCTCCGGGTCGATGTCGAGCATCCGTACGGCCTGGCCGCCGACCTCGTGCCCGGCGAGGTCGAGGCGGCCGTCGGGGGCTTCCCGGGCGGCTCTGCGGTCGGCGTCGCCCAGTGCGGCGCAGACCCAGACGGCGGTGGGGTCGTCGATCGCGGACAGGCCGGAGACCAGGCCTCCGCCGCCGCGGCGCAGGGTCAGCGTGCCGTCGTCGGCGGTGCTGAAGGACACCGGTCCCCGGTTGGAGGCCACCAGGACGGGGGCGGTTCCGGTCGCACTCGAACGTTCGGTCGTGAGATCGCCCATGGTTGGGATGTTGCCGGGGGGTCGGGGCGGCAAACCCGTCAATGACGGGTGGAGTATTCGGGGACGGTGTGCATCGGGGGGCGTTCCAGGGCCGTCACGGGGTGGGTGTGGGCGGTGAAGATGGGGGTTCCGCCGGCCGGGGTGCGGGTGAACTGGGTGAGGTGGGGGTGGACGAGGTCGGCGGAGGCCTTGAGGCGGTGGGTGCGGTCGAGGCGTTCGAGGGCGGTGCGGTAGATGGTGGCGGCCATCCGGCCGAGGGCTTGGCCGTCCTGGTGGCGGTGGTGCCGGACGCCGACGTCGACCTGGGCCAGGGCGTCCAGGCCGACCTGTTCGAGGGCGTCGACGAGCAGGCCGAGTTCGACGCCGTAGCCGGTGGGGAAGGGCAGCCGTTCGAGCAGTGAGCGGCGGGCCGCGTACTCGCCGCCGAGGGGCTGGACGAAGCCGGCGAGTTCCGGCCAGTGGAGGTTGAGCAGGGGGCGGGCGACGAGTTCGGTGACCCGGCCGCCGCCGGCCGGGACGATCGCGCCGCTCTCCGTCTCCAGGGGGCGGTCGTACATGGCCTTGACCAGGTGGATGTCGGGTTCGGTGAGCAGCGGGCCGACGATGCCGGAGACGAAGGCCGGGTCGAACTCGCGCAGGTCGGCGTCGACGAAGCAGACGATGTCGCCGTGGGTGACCAGCAGGGAGCGCCAGAGCACCTCGCCCTTGCCGGGGACGGCGGGCAGCCGGGGGAGGATCCGGTCGCGGTGTTCCACCCGGGCGCCGGCCTCGGCGGCGACGGCGGCGGTGGCGTCGGTGGAGCCGGAGTCGACCACGACGAGTTCGTCGACGAGCGGGATCCGGTCCATGAGCTCGCGCCGGACGGTGCGGACGATGTCGCCGACGGTGGCCTCCTCGTCGAGGGCGGGGAGGACCACGCTGACCGTCTGGTGGGTGCGCCGCTTGGCGGCGAGGAGGGCGTCGACCGGCCGTTCGGCCGCGCTCCACGAGCGGCGGCGGAGCCAGGACGCCGCCTGCGGGAGAAGTGCGGGGGTCGGTTCGGCGGGCACGGTGACTCTCCTCGGCGGGATCGGTGGAACGGGCCATCTCGCTTGGCGGACGGTCCCTTTCGGGGTGGACGCCTTCGGATACAGTCTTCGTACAGCGGTCGGACCTTTGCACGCCGGGGTCGCCGCTGAACCATAACTTCACATGCTCATCCAGAGGGACTGAGGGAACGGCCCGTTGACGTCCCGGCAACCTTCTCGCGCGGCTGTCGTCGACAGGCCCCGGCGGGACAGGTGCCAATTCCGGCCTGTGGCGCGACCGCGCCGCGGGGAAGATGAGGAGAGAGGCCTCGCCATCATGGCTATCGACACCGCCGCACCCTCCCCCAGCCTTCGGCCGGGGGTACCCCCAACGGTCGACCTCGGCCCCGCCGCCGCCCTGTCCTGTCGGGAGTGCGGAACCCGCTTCCCGCTCGGCCCCAGCTTCGCCTGCCTGGAGTGCTTCGGGCCGCTGGAGATCGCCTACGAGTTCGGCAGCGAGCGCGCCGAGGAGCTGCGCAAGCGGATCGAGTCCGGTCCGGCGTCCATCTGGCGGTACGCGCCGCTGCTGCCGGTGCCGACCGACGTCGCGTCCAAGCCGAACCTCAACCCCGGGTGGACCCCGCTGGTGAAGGCGGACAACCTGGGCCGTGAGCTCGGGTTCACCGCGCAGCTGCACGTCAAGGACGACTCGGGCAACCCGACGCACTCGTTCAAGGACCGGGTGGTGGCCTGCGCGATCGAGGCGGCCCGGGCGTTCGGGTACACCACGTTGTCCTGCTCCTCGACCGGCAACCTGGCCGGTGCGGTGGGTGCGGCGGCGGCCCGGGCCGGGTTCCGCTCCTGCGTGTTCATCCCGCACGACCTGGAGCAGGGCAAGGTCGTGATGGCCGGGGTGTACGGCGGCGAGCTGGTCGGCATCGAGGGCAACTACGACGACGTGAACCGGTTCTGCTCGGAGCTGATCGGGGACCCGGCCGGCGAGGGCTGGGGCTTCGTCAACGTCAACCTGCGGCCGTACTACGGCGAGGGCTCCAAGACGCTGGCGTACGAGATCTGCGAGCAGCTCGGCTGGCGGCTGCCGGAGCAGATCGTCATTCCGATCGCCTCGGGCTCGCAGCTGACGAAGATCGACAAGGGGCTGCAGGAGCTGATCAAGCTGGGTCTGGTGGAGGACCGGCCGTACCGGATCTTCGGCGCCCAGGCGGAGGGCTGCTCGCCGGTGTCGGCGGCGTTCAAGGCCGGCCGTGACGTGATCAAGCCGGTCAAGCCGGACACCATCGCCAAGTCGCTGGCGATCGGCAACCCGGCGGACGGCCCGTACGTGCTGGACATCGCCCGCCGGACGGGCGGCGCGGTGGAGGACGTGACGGACGCGGAGGTCGTGGCGGCGATCCGGCTGCTGGCCCGGACCGAGGGGATCTTCGCGGAGACCGCGGGCGGGGTGACCGTCGGCGTGCTGAAGAAGCTGGTCGAGACCGGTCAGCTGGACCCGTCCAAGGAGACCGTCGCGATCAACACCGGGGACGGCCTCAAGACGCTGGACGCCGTCTCCGAGGCGGGCATGACCGCCGTCATCCGCCCGACGCTGGACTCCTTCCACGCCGCCGGCCTCGCGTCCGCCTGAACCACCCACCCCCGCTAGGAGAGCCATGAGCGCCAACGTCCGCATCCCCACCATCCTGCGCACCTACACCGGCGGCGCGGCCGAGGTGACCGCCGAGGGGGCCACCCTGGCCGAGGTGATCGCCGACCTGGAGCAGAACCACGCCGGCATCGCGGCCCGCATCCTGGACGACACCGGCAAGCTGCGCCGCTTCGTCAACGTGTACGTGAACGACGACGACGTGCGGTTCGCCGAGGGCCTGGAGACCGAGATCAAGGACGGCGCCGGCGTTTCGATCATTCCGGCGGTGGCCGGCGGCTGCTGAACCGTCCGGTCCGCTTCCCGGCCGCCCGCACGTACGGAGACTGGAATTCCGTACGTGCGGGCGGCCGCTTGCATTTCGGCGGGAATATTTCCCGGTCAAGTCGGAGTAGAGTGTGGCTCTGCTGGGAACAGGGTTCCCCTTCCGGCGCACGGGGTGCTTCACCGGAGGTCGTCCGGCTGCTGGGACCGGTTGCGGGCCGGGGCCGTGAAACATGTCAGGCAGATGTCAGAATTCCTGCGGGCATTTGGGTAATTCGTCCGCTATGCCCCGCGCGGAATGCCGAGTTTCTTCCGGTTTGTTCGCTCTTGTCTCTTGACGGGCCTATGGAATTCCCGGCGGTTGACCCTGTTGCAGAGGGCGTCGGTCCGGATACATTCAGCGGCGGTCGACGTAATCAACCGCTCACGGAAGCCGTCCGGCGCCCCCGTTGCGGCGGATTGCGGCGTGCACGGCTGCGCTCAGGGGGGGTTCCCCGGGCCGGCCTTCAAAACCAGACCCGGGCCCGCGACCTGCGGGACCGTGAAGGGCCAGCACAGCACTAGGGGAGTTCGGAATGGCTCAGGGCACCGTCAAGTGGTTCAACGCGGAGAAGGGCTACGGCTTCATCGCGGTCGACGGTGGTGCGGACGTCTTCGTCCACTACAGCGCGATCCAGATGGACGGCTACCGCACCCTCGAGGAGGGCCAGCGGGTCGAGTTCGAGATCTCCCAGGGACAGAAGGGCCCGCAGGCGGACATGGTCCGCGCGGCGGTCTGACCCCTTCCGAACCCAGGAGCTCGGCGCGGCCCACGGCTGGTGACCACTCGCTTCTCGACGGGCCCGTACGACACGCGTCGTACGGGCCCGTCGGCGTTCCCGGGGCGGGCCGGGCGGGGGCGGACGGCGGCTCGCGGGTTGGCTATTGGGCTTGCACTCGACCACCCGGAGTGCTAATCATTGGCGTTAGCACTCACAGTGTGAGAGTGACAGCGGACCGGGTCGGTGAGGCCCCCGGGAGCGGCAGGGGAATGGACCTCCGCACACCAGGGCCGTCCGTCGCGGGCACCCCTTGGTCCGAGCAGTCGACCGTGTCCCGGAGGACCACTTCTGATGGCCAAGATCATCGCCTTTGATGAGGAAGCTCGCCGCGGCCTTGAGCGTGGCATGAACCAGCTCGCCGACGCAGTGAAGGTCACGCTCGGCCCCAAGGGCCGCAACGTCGTGCTGGAGAAGAAGTGGGGCGCCCCCACGATCACCAACGACGGTGTCTCCATCGCCAAGGAGATCGAGCTCGAGGACCCGTACGAGAAGATCGGTGCGGAGCTCGTCAAGGAGGTCGCCAAGAAGACGGACGACGTCGCGGGTGACGGCACCACCACCGCCACCGTGCTCGCCCAGGCCCTGGTTCGCGAGGGTCTGCGCAACGTCGCCGCCGGCGCCAACCCGATGGCCCTGAAGCGCGGCATCGAGAAGGCCGTCGCCGCCGTCTCGGACCAGCTGCTGGCCCAGGCCAAGGACGTGGAGACCAAGGAGCAGATCGCCTCCACCGCCTCCATCTCCGCCGCTGACACCCAGATCGGCGAGCTCATCGCCGAGGCCATGGACAAGGTCGGCAAGGAAGGCGTCATCACCGTCGAGGAGAGCAACACCTTCGGTCTGGAGCTCGAGCTCACCGAGGGCATGCGCTTCGACAAGGGCTACATCTCCGCCTACTTCGCCACCGACCTGGAGCGCATGGAGGCGACGTTCGAGGACCCGTACATCCTCATCGCCAACTCCAAGATCGGCTCGGTCAAGGACCTGCTCCCGCTGCTGGAGAAGGTCATGCAGAGCGGCAAGCCGCTCGTCATCATCGCCGAGGACGTCGAGGGCGAGGCCCTGTCGACCCTGGTCGTGAACAAGATCCGCGGCACCTTCAAGTCCGTCGCCGTCAAGGCCCCGGGCTTCGGCGACCGCCGCAAGGCCATGCTCGGCGACATCGCCATCCTCACCGGTGGCACCGTGATCTCCGAGGAGGTCGGCCTCAAGCTGGAGAACGCCGGCATCGACCTGCTGGGCACCGCCCGCAAGGTGGTCATCACCAAGGACGAGACCACCATCGTCGACGGTGGCGGCGACAGCGACCAGGTCGCCGGTCGCGTGAACCAGATCCGTGCCGAGATCGAGAACAGCGACTCGGACTACGACCGCGAGAAGCTCCAGGAGCGCCTCGCCAAGCTGGCCGGCGGCGTGGCCGTCATCAAGGCCGGCGCGGCCACCGAGGTGGAGCTCAAGGAGCGCAAGCACCGCATCGAGGACGCCGTCCGCAACGCCAAGGCCGCCGTCGAGGAGGGCATCGTCGCCGGTGGTGGCGTCGCGCTGCTGCAGGCCGGTGTCGCCTTCGACAAGCTGGAGCTGGAGGGCGACGAGGCCACCGGTGCCAACATCGTCCGCGTGGCGCTGGAGGCCCCGATCAAGCAGATCGCGACCAACGCCGGCCTCGAGGGCGGCGTCGTGGTGGAGAAGGTGCGCAACCTGCAGGCCGGTTGGGGCCTGAACGCCGCCACCAACACCTACGTCGACCTGATCGCCGAGGGCATCATCGACCCGGCCAAGGTCACCCGCTCCGCGCTGCAGAACGCCGCCTCCATCGCGGCGCTGTTCCTCACCACCGAGGCCGTCATCGCCGACAAGCCGGAGAAGGCCGCCGCGGCCGCCGGCGGCGGCATGCCGGGCGGTGACATGGACTTCTGATCCTGATCGGACTCCGATCGGATCGGCTGATCCTCGTCCGCGTGGGCGGTTCCCTTCGGGGGGCCGCCCACGCGGCGTTTCGGCGTCGGGCCGTTTTGAACCCGTGGGCGGGCCGCGGAGAATGGACGGATGGCTTCCGACGACATCGAGACCGCCCTGCACAACGCCCGGGCCCTGATCCTGGCCGACCTCACCGCGCGGGACGTGGCGGACGCCGCCGTCGTCTCGCTGGTGGAGCAGGCCGTCACCCACCGCCGGTGGTGGCTGGAGCAGTGGCCGGACGGCACCGACTACGTGCTCGGGCTGGTCGCCCAGGACGTCCAGGACGCGCTGCTGGAGGCGTACGGGCGGTGGCCGCTGTGCGGTGCCTGCGCGGCCGACGGGGACCCGCACGCGCTCGGCGTGGAGCCCGAGTTGGGGCCGGAGCCGCACTGGGTGTGCGGCAAGCAGGGGGCCGTGGTGGCGTCGGTGGGGGAGCTGGGCTAGTCCTCCAGTGTTTGGAGTTCGGTGGTGAGGTTGGTGCGGGCGGCCGCGGCGAGGCGGCCGTGGGCGGCGGGGGTGCGGTAGAGGGCCGGGAGTGCCAGGAGGTGGCGCAGGACGGCGGCCCGGCCGGTGCGGAAGTCCGGCTCGGGGACGAAGGCGTACTCCTCCCGGACGGCGGCCGCGTACGCCGCGTAGGCCTCGGGGGCGCCGCCGAGGACGGCGAGGTCGGCGTCGCAGAGCACCCCGCCGTCGCGGTCGCCGGGGGCCGGGTCGTGGGCGACGGTGAGCAGGACCAGGCGTTCCACCTCGGCGACCCGACCGGCGGGCAGGCCGATGGCGGTCAGCGCGCGGACGGCGAGGGCGGCGCTGCGCTCCTCGTTCTCGGTGCGGTCGGGGCGGTACACGGCGTCGTGGAACCAGGCGGCGAGCCGGACGGTGTCGGGGTCGGCGGCGTGCCCGGCGAGCTCGTCGACGTGGCGCAGGACCGCGCGCAGGTGCTCGGTGGTGTGGTAGCGGCGGTCCGGCGCCGACCAGCGGCGCAGCAGCTCCCGGCCGTACGGTTCGGGGTCGTCGGTGGCGCCACAGCGGTGCAGCAGGGCGGTCCAGGCGGTGAGCAGGTCCTCGGTCGGCATGGGGCACATTGTGGCGGGTCGTCCCGGTGGACGGGATGTGCCGTTCAACGATATATGTAGGTGTATGACAGAACGCTCCATGCAGGAGCCGACGCTGCTTCTGCTCACCGCGCTGGCGGACGCCCCGAGGCACGGCTACGCGCTCATCCAGGAGATCGCCGCGATCTCGGACGGCCGGGTCAAGATGCGCACCGGCACGCTCTACGGCGCGCTCGACCGGCTGCTGACCCAGGGCCTGATCGAGGTGGCCGCCGAGGAGGTCGTGGACGGCCGGGCCCGGCGCAGCTACGCGCTGACCGACGACGGCCGGGCCGCCCTGGCCGCCGAGGCCGGGCGCCTGCGGGCGGTCGCCACCGAGGCCGAGCGCCGGCTGACGAAGATCCGGTCGATGCTGCCGGGGAAGACCGGGTCCCAGGGGCGGCCCGCCGCGGGGGGAGGACTCTCATGACCATGCCGGTGATCGGTCCGACGTCCTCGGGGCTGCTGCGGGCAGCGCTGCAGCTCTACCCGGCGCGGTACCGCCGCGAGCGCGGCGAGGAACTGGCCGAGGTGTTCGCCGACACGACGGCCGCGGGCAGCCGCGCCGCGGTCGCCCGGGAGGTGCTCGGCCTGGCGGCGTACGGGCTGCGGGTGCGGCTCGGGCTGACCGGCGGGTCGGCGGTCGGACGGCTGCTCGCGCTGGTGGCGCCGATGATCGCCGGTGCGGTGGTCGGGGCCACCATGGTGCCCTGGGTGGCCACCCTGGAGCGGACCACCAGGTGGCTCGCCTGGGACGACTCGTTCGGGAACCACGTCCGGGCCTTCGCCCCGCCGGCGGCCGCGCTGCTGCTCGGGGTGGCGGCCCTGCTGGGGCGGTGGACGGCCGTCCGGGTCACCGCGCTGCTCCTGGGCGCCGTCGGGCTGTACGACCTGGGCCTGGCCGTCTGGCGGCCGGAGTCCTTCGACGTCTGGTGGGTCGGCTACATCGGGATGGCCACGCTGCCGTTCGTGGCGGCCGCGCTGCTGCTGGTCGCCGCGCCGACCGACCTGCTGCCCCGGCCGAACCTGCGGACCGCCGGGCTGGTGCTGGTCTCGGCGGTCGTCGGCGGGCTGCTCCAGGCGGTCCAGAACTGGGACGACACGACCTTCTCGCTGGACCTCCAGTGGTTCGTGGTGCTGCTGATCGCCCCGATGCTGCTGACCCTCGCCGGCTTGCGCGGGCGGATGGGGCCGGCGGCGGTCGGGCTGGCGATGCTGGTGCTGACCGGGCCCGGCAGCGTCTTCAACATCTGGCGGGAGTCCCGCGGGATCTCGCACCTGCTGCCGGTGGCGGTGCCGGTGCTGGCCGTGCTGGTCCTGGTGGCGCTGGCGGAGCGGCGGTTCGGTCGGCAGGAGTCCTTCGGGATGGTGCCGGGACGGCTGTGACCGGCTCCACCCCAGGCCTGCCGCATCGCCGCCCCCCGGCGTGACCGGAACGGGGGTGCGGGTCTCGCCGGGGGCGGGCGGATGTGGCAGGCTGTCTGATATGTCTAGACCAATTTTCGAAGTCATCGCGCTGACGCCCCAGGACGCCCAGGCTGCCGAGTCCGGCGGCGCCGACCGGCTCGAACTGGTCACCGACATGGCCGCCGACGGACTCACCCCCTCCGTCGAGGACTTCGCCCGGATCAGGGCCGCCGTCGGCATCCCGCTGCGCGTCATGCTCCGGATCCGGGACGGCTTCGCCCCCGGCGACCTGGACGAGCTGTGCGCCCGCGCCGTCGCGCTGCGGGCCGAGGGTGCCGAGGAGTTCGTGCTCGGCTTCCTCGACGCCGGGGGCGCCGTCGACCTGGCCGCCACCACGGCCGTCGCCGAGGCGATCGCCGGCTGCCGCTGGACCTTCCACCGGGCGATCGACCACAGCACCGACCGGGCCGCCCTGCGCGCCGCCGTCGGCGCGCTGCCCGGGCTGGACACCTTCCTCACCTCAGGTTCGCCCGCCGGGGTGGACGCCGGCCGCGAGGTGCTGGCCGCCGAACTGGCCCGCAGCGGCGAGCCCGGCTACACCCAGCGGATCCTGATCGGCGGCGGCCTGCGGGCCGAGCACCTCAAGGAGCTGCGGGCCGAGGGCTTCGACGCCTTCCACGTCGGCGGCGCGGTGCGGGCCGACGGCTGGCGGACGCCGGTCGACGCGGCCAGGGTCGCCGAGTGGCGGGCGCTGATCGACGCGTGAGTGAGACGCATGAGTGACCAGGAAGGGGCCGGTGACGCCACCGGCCCCTTCCGCGTCAGCTTCCGCGTCAGCCGAGCTGCTCGGGCAGCGGCTCGCGGTGCAGCACGGTGAGGCCGGAGACGGCGCGGGTGAGCGCCACGTACAGGCGGCGCAGGCCGGTCCGCTCGTCCGGCTCGCCGGCGACCACCGCGGCCGGCTCGTCCAGCACCACGTAGTCGTACTCCAGACCCTTGGCCAGCGAGGCCGGGACGAGGGTCAGCCGGGACTCGGTGCTGGTCTCGGTGCCGGGGGAGAGGTGCGCCAGCCCGGCTGCGGTGAGCAGCTCGGCGAGCCGGGGGATCCGGGCGTCGGCGGCGATCAGGCCGGTCGAGCCCTCGTGCTCCAGCGCCTCCCGGCAGGCCGCCAGGACGGCCTCCTCCCAGTCGTCGACCGGGCGGATCTCCAGCGCGCCGGGGGTGTCGCGGACGGAGGTCGCCGGAGCCAGGCCGGGGGCGATCGAGGGCAGCAGCCGGGAGGCGTAGGCGATGACCTCCTCGGGCACCCGGAAGCCCTTGGTCAGTTCCTCCACGTGCGCCTCCGGCTTGCCCAGGTGGAGCAGGGCGTCCGGCCAACTCGCCGTCGCCCAGGGGGTGGTGCCCTGGGCGAGGTCGCCGAGGACGGTCGCCGAGCCGGTGGTGCAGCGGCGGCCCACCGCGCGGTACTGCATCGGGGAGAGGTCCTGGGCCTCGTCCAGCACCACGTGCCCGAGCGAGGGGGTGCGCTGCACCAGGTCCGTCGCCTCGTCCACCAGGACGGCGTCGGCATGGGTCCAGCGGGCGGTCTTCACCGAGCGGCCGGGCTTGGGCCACAGCACCTCCCGCTGCTCCTCGGCGGTCAGCACGCCCTCGGCGCACTCGGCCAGGAACTCCGGGTCGGAGAGCAGCCGCAGCACCAGCTTGGCCGGGTCGACGGCCGGCCAGCACTCCTTGACCACGGCCTTGACCGCGGTGTTGCGGGCCACCGCGTCCTGCACCCGGTCGTCCGGGGCCTCGCCGCCCTGCTCCATCTTGAGCAGCACGGCGTGCGCGATGCGCTGCGGCAGGGCGTCCCGGGCGGCGTCGTAGCGGACCTCGCGGCCCTTCAACTCCTCGATGATCTCGACCAGTTCGTAGGCCGGGACGCGCCAGCGGCGGGAGCCGCGGACCACCACGCAGGGCTCGGTGGGCAGCGTGATGCCCGCCCGCACCGCCCGGCGCAGCACCTCGGCCATCCGGGCGTCGCCCTTGAGCCGGGCCGCCTCCGGGTCGTCCTCGCCCCGCACCTCGACGTGGGCGACCAGCTGCTGGACGGTGGCCTGGGCGACCTCCAGCTCGCCGAGGGCCGGGAGGACCTGCTCGATGTAGGACAGGAAGGCGTTGTTCGGCCCGATCACCAGCGTGCCGGTGCGGGCCAGCCGCT
Source organism: Kitasatospora sp. NPDC058162 (assembly GCF_042884005.1). Lineage (NCBI taxonomy): Bacteria > Bacillati > Actinomycetota > Actinomycetes > Kitasatosporales > Streptomycetaceae > Kitasatospora > Kitasatospora sp. NPDC058162. The sequence goes on along the minus strand of NZ_JBHVUS010000003.1, from coordinate 502,774 downwards.
CGCGGTGGGCGTACAGCAGGTAGGCGACGCGGTGCAGGCCGACCGCGGTCTTCCCGGTGCCGGGCGCCCCCTGGACGCAGATGGTGCCGGTGAGGTCGGAGCGGACGATCTCGTCCTGCTCGGGCTGGATGGTGGCGACGATGTCGCGCATCGGGCCGACGCGGGGCTTCTCGATCTCGGCGGCGAGCAGGGCGGAGGAGGTCTCCTGCTCCGCCGGGTCGGTGAGGTGCTCGTCCTCGTAGGCGGTGAGCTCGCCGCCGGTGTAGCCGAAGCGGCGGCGGCGCTCGACGTCCATCGGCTCGACCCGGCTGGCCCGGTAGAACGGCTGGGAGACCGGCGCGCGCCAGTCGATCACCATCGGGTCGCCGTCGGCGTCGTGGACGTGGCGGCGGCCGATGTAGAAGTTCTCCCCGCCGCCGCCCTCGCTGAGCTCCTCGCTGACCGCGTGGAGGTAGTCGAGGCGGCCGAAGAACAGCGGGGTGTCGGAGAGGTCGGCCAGGGCGGCGATCCTGGCCTCGATCTGGTTCTGGAGGATGACGGCGGACACCCAGGTGCCGGTCACGTCGCGCAGGTCGAGGGACTGGACGTCCTCGCGCATCGCCCGCAGCGCGGACCGGGACGAGGCCAGGTGGTCGCGTTCGCGCTGGAGCGGGTCGGTGGTGGGGGTGGCGGGCACAGCGAACCTTCCCGGCTGCCCCGGTGGCGGGCGCAGCGGATCGATGGAGCTCACGGTGGGGTACAGCCGACCGGTTGCCGTGCGGTCGGCACCTCCCCCGGCTGCCGGCGGAACACGCCAGGTACCACGGTTCGGGAGGGGGCAGACGGACGATCTTAGACCTGTCGGTCTCGGGGTTCCAGCCCCGCAGGTCTCAGGGGGTGCCGGGGGTGCCGTACACCCGGAGGACGACGTCCGTCCTGGTGGATACGGCCTTCGGAGTGATGCCGTGGGCCGGCCGGGTGCCTACCGTTGAAGACATGAGCACCGAGAACCGCACCCCCCGTACGGGCCCGGCCGGCGCGACCGCCGTCCAGGGCCGCCACCGCAACCCGCTGAGCACCGCCGTCCGCAACGTCGGGATCGCGTTGGACACCGCCGCACGCGTGATCTTCCTCGGGCGCGACGGTGTCCGTTACTAGTCGTTCCTGCGGCTGAGCGTGCCCGTGGCTACAGCACGTCGTCCGCGTCGATGATCCGGTACGCGTAGCCCTGCTCGGCCAGGAAGCGCTGCCGGTGGGCGGCGAAGTCCTGGTCCACCGTGTCCCGGGCGACCACCGAGTAGAAGTGCGCCGAGTGCCCGTCCGCCTTCGGGCGCAGGACGCGGCCGAGGCGCTGGGCCTCCTCCTGGCGGGAGCCGAAGGTCCCGGAGACCTGGATGGCCACCGTGGCCTCGGGCAGGTCGATGGAGAAGTTCGCGACCTTGGAGACGACCAGGACGCCGATCTCCTTGGTGCGGAAGGCCTCGAAGAGCTTCTCGCGCTGGGCGTTGCTGGTCTCGCCCTTGATCACGGGCGCGTCCAGGACCTCCCCGAGCTCGTCCAGCTGGTCGATGTACTGGCCGATGATCAGCGTCTGGTCCTTCTCGTGCTTCTTGACCAGGGCCTCCACCACCCGCCGCTTGGTCGCGGTGGTCGCGCAGTAGCGGTAGCGCTCCTCCGGCTCGGCGGTCGCGTAGGTGAGCCGCTCCGAGTCGGTCAGGGTGACCCGCACCTCGCAGCAGTCGGCGGGCGCGATGTAGCCCTGGGCCTCGATCTCCTTCCACGGGGCGTCGAAGCGCTTCGGGCCGATCAGGCTGAACACGTCGCCCTCGCGGCCGTCCTCGCGCACCAGGGTGGCGGTCAGGCCGAGCCGGCGGCGGGCCTGGAGGTCGGCGGTGAACTTGAACACCGGCGCGGGCAGCAGGTGCACCTCGTCGTACACCACCAGGCCCCAGTTGCGGGCGTCGAACAGCTCCAGGTGCGCGTACACGCCCTTCCGCTTGGTCGTCATCACCTGGTAGGTGGCGATGGTGACCGGGCGGATCTCCTTCCTGGTGCCGCTGTACTCGCCGATCTCGTCCTCGGTCAGCGAGGTGCGCTTGACCAGCTCGTGCTTCCACTGGCGGGCCGAGACGGTGTTGGTGACCAGGATCAGCGTGGTCGACTTGGCGTGCGCCATGGCGGCGGCGCCGACCAGCGTCTTGCCGGCGCCGCACGGCAGCACCACCACGCCGGAGCCGCCGTGCCAGAAGCCCTCGACGGCCTGCGCCTGGTACGGGCGCAGCTGCCAGCCGTCCTCGTCCAGGTCGATCGGGTGCGCCTCGCCGTCCACGTACCCGGCGAAGTCCTCGGCGGGCCAGCCGAGTTTGAGCAGCACCTGCTTGATCTGCCCGCGCTCGGAGGGGTGCACCACCACGGTGTCGGGGTCGATCCGGGCGCCGACCAGCGGGACGATCTTCTTGGAACGCAGCACCTCCTCCAGCACCGGGCGGTCGGTGGTGGTCAGCACCAGGCCGTGGGTGGGGTGCTTGGACAGCTGGAGCCGGCCGTAGCGGCCCATGGTGTCCGCCACGTCGACCAGCAGGGCGTGCGGCACCGGGTAGCGGGAGTACTTCACCAGGGCGTCGACGACCTGCTCGGCGTCGTGCCCGGCCGCCCGGGCGTTCCACAGCCCGAGCGGGGTCACCCGGTACGTGTGCACGTGCTCGGGCGCCCGCTCCAACTCGGCGAACGGGGCGATGGCGCGACGGCAGTCGGCGGCCCCGGGGTGGTCGATCTCCAGGAGGAGAGTCTTGTCGCTCTGGACGATGAGTGGTCCGTCGTTCACGCGGGGGAGCCCTCCACTGGCTGACAGGCTGGATTGACCGGCTGGGATCGCCAGACCGGACGGAAGCAGACCCTCCAGTGTCGCTCATTCCGCGCGGAATGTGTCGGGCTACTTCCACTCGTAGAACCTGCCGGTGGACTTGCCGGCGGCGTCGGTCTCGTACTCGAAGAGGCCCACGACGCCGTTGAGGCGTTCCAGGTCGGGGGAGACGGTGGAGAAGAAGAGCGCGCCGCGGAAGCTGGTGCCGCCGTCGGCGGTGAAGTGGCCGACGCCGCTGCCGTGCCAGGTGACGCCCTGGCCGTCGGCGGTCATGTCGACGCCCTGGCCCTCGCCGTAGAGGGAGCCGTCGGAGCGCACTTCGGACTCGTAGGTGCCGAGGGTGTTGACGGTGATGCCGTAGTAGCTGCCGGTGCCGCGGAAGGACACTTCGACGATCGGGTGTCCGTCGGCGCCGCCGATGACGCGTCGGCCGCTGTCCTCGCCCTGGAATTCGCCGATCAGTTCGCCGAGCATGGTGGCCTCCTTGTCGGGAACCCCCCTGTTCCCGGAGTACGCCGGGTGCGTCCGCCCGTCAACTGCTCCGAGTGACCACGGTGCGTACTCGCTCGTTGAGCCGGTCATGAAGAGCTCCAAGCGTGTTCTCACCGCCCTCGCCCTGATGGGCACCGCCTTCGCCGCCACCGCCTCCTCGGCCGGTTCCGCCCATGCCCTCGCGGGCATCGGGGAGGGGCCCGGCGGTCTGCTGGCCGCTCCCGGATTCCTGATCGCCGACCAGGTCGGCGGCGGCTCGCTGCCGGTCGGGCAGGGGCAGATCGGCAGCCTGGCGGACCAGGCCGTCAAGCAGAAGATGAAGGAGTCGCAGGGGCACTGACGCGCCGTCAGTCCGGGGAGCCGGTTACTCGTCCAGCTCCGCGACGCCGGTGATCCGGTGGAGGGCGAAGGTGCGCAGTTCGTCGGCGTGGTGGTCGAAGGCGGTGACGAAGCCGCCTTCGACCTTCACCGGGTCGATGATCCGCTGGCTGGCGATGCCCTCGGCGTTGAGGTAGCCGATCCACATCCGCTCGCCGAGCAGGACGGCGGTCTGGAGCGCGGCGAGGGTCTCGGCGGCGGCGGTGCGGGGCAGTTGGCGCGGGTCGGGGGTCGGCTCGCGGCGGGAGGCGGTGGCGGCGCGGTCGCCGGCCCGGATGGCCTTGATGGCGGCGGCGAGCAGGGTGTCGTCGGGGGCGGGCGGGCCGTCGGGGACGGGCGTGGGGGCGCTGCGGGGCGGGGTGCGGTGGCTGTCCGGCCGGGTGATCAGGACGTCGCCCTCGGCGGATTCGGCGGCCGGGGCGTAGCCCATGGTGCGCAGGGCGGCGAGCAGGACGTCCGGGGCGGCCTGGGAGGCGAGGACGGTGGGGGCGAGCAGGCGCAGCCGCAGGTCGGCGGCGCGGCGGTCGGCGAGCACCTCGCCCAGCAGCGCCGGGTCGTCGCAGCGCAGGTAGGAGGAGGCGGCGCCGACCCGCAGGATGCCGTGCCGGCGGGCGACGTCGTCGATCAGGTAGGCGAGCGGCTGGGGGACGGGCGTGCGGCTGTGCTGGGCCAGGAAGGTCTGCAGGTCGGCGGCGGTGCGGCCGGCGTCCAGGGCGCGGCGCACGGACGTCGGGGTGAAGCGGTAGACGGTGGCGCCGCCCTTGGACTCGATGTCGGCGCACAGGGCGAGCGCCTGGGCGAGCGGGGTGAGCAGCGGGCCGGGGGCGATCGCGGTGAGGTCCGGCTGGAGGATCACGTGGTCCAGCGGCTGCGGCAGCAGCGGGGCGAGCACCTCGGCCGGGTCGGACTCGGCGGTGAGCAGGGCCCGGGCGGGGGCGGCGAGGGCGCCGCGGCCGGTGATGCCGAGCAGTTCGGCCTCGGCGAGGGTCCAGGTGGTGAGGTCGTCGCGCAGCTCGTGGCCGTCCGGGCCGCTCGGGCCGCCGCGCAGCGGGCGCTGCCAGCGCAGGGTGGGCAGCAGTTCCGCGGCGGTGGCGGGGGTGCCGGGCGGGAGTTCGGCGAGCAGTGCGAGGGCGGCGCGGCGCACGGACGGGGCGAGGGTGCGGTCGAGTTCGGGGCCGAGGGCGGCGCGCGGCTTGCCCTTGCCGTCCTGGGTGCCGGTGAGGGCGGGGACGCGGGTGGCGGCGAGCCAGGCGGCGGCCAGGACGGACCAGCGCTCGGCGGTGTCCAGCTGCAGCCAGCCGTCGTACCCGGGGGTCGGCGCCCAGCATTCGTCGGCTTCGCCGTCGGGGGCCAACAGGCCTGCTGTGTAGGCGAGTTCGAGCCAGAAGGCGGCCTGCTGCTCGGTGGTCTCCAGGGTCTGGGCGGCGCGCTTGAGGTCCCGTACGCCGAGGCCGCCGGCCCGCAGGGTGGGCGGCGGGGTGAGGCCCCAGGTGTCGAGGAGTTCCTCGACGGTCTTGACGGCGGTGTGCGCCTGGCCGGCCGCGGCGCTGTCCACGGCCTGTGGATCGCGCGGGGGCGCGGCGGGCGCGGGCTCGGGCTGGAGCGGTTCGACGGTGCGGTGGGTGCGGCCGCCGCGCAGGTGCAGGGCCAGCTCGCGGGGCAGCACCACACTGCCCGGGCTGGTGGGCAGCAGCAGGCCGCGGGCCAGCAGCCATTCGACCGGGCTCTGGGCGTCCTCGGCGGTGACCGGGCGGGTGGCGTCCGGGACGGTGCCGGTGGGCGGGCCCCAGACCAGCCGCTCCAGCAGCCGCAGCGCGGCCTCGGGGGCGGTGTCGAGCAGGGCGGCGCAGCGGGTGCGGTCGGTGAGCAGGGCGGTCAGGGCGGCGACCGCGGTGACCGGGTCCGGGGTGGCGGGCTGCCCGGCCGAGGCGAGCAGCTGCTGCAGCCGGGCCGGGGACATGCCGGTGGTGGCGTCGGCGAGGGTCGGGCCGAGGCCGGTGCGGCCCGGGTTGGCGGCGGTCGGGGCGAGCGCCTCGCGGACGGCGAGCACCAGCCGCAGGCCGTTGTCGGGGCCCCAGAGCAGGGCCCGGTCGCGCAGCACGGCGACGGCGCGGGGGAGGGCGGCGGTGACAGCGGCGCGGTCGGCCGGGGTGAGCGGGGTGGCGCCGGGGTGCGGCTTGACCTTGGCCGGGCCGGTCAGCAGGGTGCGGACGGTGGTCAGGCCGGTGCCGTCCGGGGTGGTCGCCAGGGCCTCGGCGACCTGGAGGGTGAACCGGTCGAGCCGCTCCAGGGCGCGCAGCGCGGAGGCGCGGGAGGACAGTCGGGCGGAGAGCTGGGTGAGGTCGCCGGGGACGGGGTTCAGCAGGTCGGGGCGGGACCGGAGCAGGGCGGCGAGCGCGTCGTCGGGGCGGGCGCGCAGCTCCTCGGCGAGGGTGCGGGGGCCGGCGGGCGTCCTGCTCTGGCGTTGAGGGCCCTGCTGTGTGGTCATTCGACCTAGGTTAGTCGGGCGCGCGGACGGTGGGGGCGCGCGTGGGGCGGGCCGGGGCAGGTCGGGGCGGCGGGTGGCCGAGGGTGCGGCGGGACTCGCGCGGGCGGGGCGCGGTGGGTAGCGTCACGGCCGAGGGCGGTCGGGTGGTCGCCGTACCCTCAGCATCAGCAGGCGGCGCGGGCGAGGCGGGGTGTCGGTGATGACGGACGGCGAGTGGTGGCGCAAGAGCGGGCCGTGGAGCGAGCGGGCGGGGGCGCCGGGTTCGGCCGTCCCGTCGACGCCGGCCATGCCGTCGACGCCGCCCGCCCCGGCTGCTCCGGCCGCCGCGCCCGAGGGGTCGCCGGCTGAGGACAGCGTGTACGGCTCCTCGGTCGCCTCCGGGTACACCGGGACGGGCGGCATCCCGAACGTGTCGCTGGACCTGCCGGGCGTCGCCTCGCCCGGGAGCGGCTCGGAGGCCATCCCGCCGCCGACGGTGCAGAGTTCGAGCCCGTGGACGATGACGATGCTCGACTTCTCGGACACGCCGCAGCCCGCGCCCAAGCCGATCCCCGAGCAGCGGGCGGAGGAGGCGGCCCAGCAGCCGCCGGTGGGGCCGGTCGGCGGGAAGGCGTCGCGCCCGTCGAGGCGGGAGCGGAAGGCGAGGACCAAGGCCGGCGCCAAGGCCAAGGCCGGCGCCGGGCCGGCCGCCGCCGCTGCGGGCAAGGGCGCCCGCAAGCCGTCCCCGCTGATCCTGCTGTCCTGCGGGCTGCTGGTCGGCGGTGCGGTGTCCGGGTTCTTCCCGGCCATGCTGGCGGGTTGGGGGCTCGGCTACCTGTCCCGTCAACTCTCCGATCTGACGCGCAAGTTCGTGATCCTGGGGATTCCGCTGGCGACGATGAGCGCGACCGCGCTGTTCGCGATGCGAAGTGCCAAGCAGACGACGGGCGGTGGCGGCGCCGGGGTGCAGACCGGTTCCCCGCTGGGCCAGTTCAGCTGGTCGATGGCCCCGGGGGTGCTGCGCACCGCGGCGGTGCTGACGGCGGTGGTGCTGCTGCTGTTGAGCATGCGCCGCCGTCCGCCGCAGCAGGGCTGAGCGCGGGGGCCGCCACCGCGCCCCGGGGACGGCCCTGCGTGCAGGTTCAGGAGAGCGCCGTGAAGCCCGTGCAGAGCAGGCGCACGCTCCGGGTGTACTTCTCGTCCTGGCTCAGCCGCGGGATCAGGTCGCCCATGATCAGCGGGAAGTTCTCGCGGAGTTCGGCGTAGAGCTCGGCGGTGACGGCGGGCGGGGCTGCGGGCTGGTTCTGCTCCTGGAGCACGAAGCCGGTGATGTGGCTGAGCAGGGTGTCGGCGGCGATGCCGCAGTGCTCGGCGGGCAGGCCCGCGTCGAGGAGGGTGCGCAGTAGGCGTTCCATCAGGGAGAGGCCGCCGGTGCTGAGCACGCCGGGGCTCTCGGCGAGGAGTTGGGCGCCGCCGGGGTGCTGCTTGATCTCGTGGCGCAGGGTGGCGGCCTGGGCCTCGACGCGGTCCTGCCAGGTGGCGTCGGGCGGGAGGGCGGCCAGGGCGGCGGTGCCCGCGTCGTAGGCGCGGCGGCTGATCCGGTCGGCCATCAGGGCGAGCAGTTCGTCCTTGCCGCGTACGTGGTAGTAGAGGCTGCCGGCGTGGGCGTTGAGGCGGTCGGCGACCTGGCGCATGGACAGGTTCTGGTAGCCGACCTCGGCGAAGACGGCCATGCCCGCGTCGACGATGCGCTCCTTGGTGAGCTTCATGGGGTCCACCGTACAACTTTTTCCAACGCTGTTCGAAAACTGTGCTAGCTTTGCCCCATCAGGTTTCGAACGGTGTTGGAAAACGCCGGAGGCAGGGGGAGGGGCCAGTCATGGAGGCGATCGTCTTCAATGTGACCACGGCTGCGCTGATGGTCATGATGGTCAACTGCGGGCTCGGCGTGGTCGGCCGCGACACCCTGCGCGGCCGGCCGCTCCCGTGGGCGGCGATCGCCCTGACCGCCGTCGCCGTCGGCGGGGTGCTGCTCCAGCTGGTGTGGTCCGGCGCCATGGACGCGCTGGACGCGGACCCGGCCAAGTCCGGCTGGTGGCGCGAGCTCACCTCGGTGTTCATGCAGAACGGCGGCCTCTTCGGCGGCCTGTGGAACCTCATCACCCTCGCCGCCGTCGCCGCGCTCGCCCAGTGGTACTGGGGCGGCCCGCTGACCCTCGGCTTTTTCCTGGCCGGCATCCTGCTGCCCGGCCGGATCGACACCCTGCTCGGCATCGGCGGCGGCCCCAGCACCGACCCGCGCAACTTCGCCGGCAGCTCCGGAGCCACCTACTTCCTCGGCGCCACCCTCGCCCTCGCCTTCCTCACCCGCACCCGGCTCCCCAAGGAGATCGCCCTGGCCGCCGGCGTCCCGGCGCTCGGCCTGGCGATGTGGTTCGCCCAGGAGAACGGTCACGGGCTGGTGTCCGCCTACGGCTTCGTGCTCGGCGGGGCGGTCTGGGCGGTCCGGCGGCAGGTGGTGCGCCGCCAGGGGGTGCGGGGACAGGCCGCGTGACGGTGTGAAGGTAATGTGTCGGGCCCCGGGTCCGTCGTCCAACTCCCTTGCGGGGTGCGGCGACGGGCCCGGTCCCGTTCCGCGACCCGGAGGTGCCCCGGTGGCCCGTCTGTACGTCCGCTCCGACCTCGACCCGAGCGACCGGGACGCGCACGTCGCCGTCCTCGTCGTCGACCCCGACGGCACCCCCGGTGAACGGGCGCTGGACCGGCTCGGCTCGTACTGCTACGAGGGCGACGGCGCGTTCTTCCTGCTGCCGACCGACGGCTGGGCCGAACGCACCCTGGACGGCGGCCGGTTGACGGTGTCGATCGCGGTCTACCCGTACGCGCTGGAGCAGGTCAGGGTCGATCCGGCCGACTTCCCGGTCCGGTCGGCCGTCGACCCGGACGCCGCCGTCGTGCTCACCGCCGAGGCGGCCGTCCCGGCGCCGCCGGTCCGGTTCTCCGAGGCCACCGCCGTGTTCACCGGGGCACCCGGCACCCCGCTGGACGCCCTGCTGGCCGCCGGGGAGGACTGGCCGATGGTCCTCGCGGACGGGCCGGCCGAGGACTAGGGCCTTTCTAGGCCCTGGCCGCTCAACTGACCTGGGGCGCCGCCATGGTGCGGATCCCGTCGAGGACGGCCGCCGGGTCGTCGGTGGTCAGCGAGTGCCCGGCGCCGGGGACGATCCGGACCAGCGCGGCCGGGGCCAGCCGGTGCAGCCGCTCGGCGACGGCCGGGGCGTCGTGCAGGGCGCTGCGCTCGCCGAGCAGGAAGAGCGCGGGGGCGTCGAGGCGGGCCAGTTCCGCGTCGTCGAGGGTGGTGGCCAGGGGCAGGCGGCGGCGGAAGCCCGTCGAGGCGCGCATCAGGGTCATCAGCTCGGTCTCCAGGACGGCGCTGTTGCCGACCGCCCGGGCCAGTCGGGGGCGGAGCGCGCGGGGGGCCAGGGCGGCGAGGCCGCCGAGGATGAGCCAGGTGTAGAAGCGCCGGCCGACGTCGGCGAGGCCGGCCGGGTCGACCAGGGTGAGGGTGGTGGTCCGGCCGGGGTGGCGGAGCCGGTGGTGGAGGGCGATCCAGCCGCCGTAGGAGCAGCCGACCACGTGGGCGGCGGGGACGTCGAGGGCGGCGAGCAGCTCCTCCAGCCAGTCGGCGGCGTCGTGGCCGTCCCTGATCGGTGTGGTCTGCACGCTGGCGCCCGGTTCGCCGACGGTGTCCACGGCGATGACGGGGTGGTGCTCGGCGAGGCGCTCGACGTACGCGTGCCACATCAGGGCGTTGCCGCCGGAGCCGGGGAGTAGCACGATCGGCTGCCCGTGGGCGGGGCCGGTGCGCTGGACGCGGGTGGTGCCGAAGCGGGTGGGGACGGTCGTCGCGGTGCGCTGCCCGGGCCAGAGGCGGGTCAGGGCGTGCTCGTACGCGGTGCGGAAGCGGGCCTCGGCCTTGGCGTTCGTGAACTCGCTGATTCGCATGGTACATGTGTATCACATGCATGATACGGGTGTACCAGGAGAAGGAGGGTGGACCGTGGCCGAGAAGGTCGATCACGAGGAGCGCCGGCGGCAGATCGCCGAGGCCCTGCTGCGCATCGCCGACACCGAGGGCCTGCAGTCGGCCAGCATGCGGGCGGTCGCGACCGAGGCCGGCGTCTCCCTACGGCTCGTGCAGTACTACTTCACGACCAAGCAGGGCCTGCTGCTGGACGCCCTCGCCCGGCTCGGTACCCAGCTCCAGGCCCGGATGGAACGCTGGATCGGCGAGGCCCGCGCCCCCCGCGATGTGGTGACCGCGATCCTCTCCTGCATCCTGCCGACCGACGCCGAGAGCCGTCGGATCACCCGGACCTACGCCGCGTACTACACGCTGGTGCTGGGCGACCCCGAGGTGCTGGAACACCGCGCCGCGCAGCCGCCCGTCGTCCTGGAGGGCTTCCTGGTCAAGCAGTTGCGCGCGGCCCAGCAGGCCGGCGGGATCGCGCCGGAGCGCGACGTCGAGATGGCGGCCGCCGGGCTGCTGGCGATGGTCAACGGGCTGGGGTCGAGCGTGCTCGGCGGCCAGCGCACCGGCGAAGAGGCGCTGGCGGTCCTCACCCACCACCTGGACGAGCTGTTCCGGGCGCCGAGCGGCGGTCAGTGATTCAGGCTCTCGTACAGCCCGTCCGCCCACTCCTCGGTGAAGTCGCAGAGGTGGCTGGGGTCGGAGCCCTTGGGGGACTGCATCACGGCCGAGGCGAAGCCGCCGTTGCTCGTGGGCCACTCGACGCGGCAGTAGGCGATGCCGTTGTTGCTGGGCTTGTCGTCGAGGTACTCCTGCCCGTCCACGGCGTCCGCGATCCGCACCGGGTGCGAGCTCGGCTGGACGGAGTACGGGCCCCGGTAGGTCTGCGCGCTGGCGAAGTTGTACGGGGTCTTGCCGGAGCCGTCGGTCCACCAGTCGCAGCGGCGCCGCTCGGGCTTGACGTCCTCCTGGCCGTGCTGGGTGAGCTGGAGCTTGGCGGTGACGTCGGAGGGCATGTTGCAGGGGGTCGGGAGGTCCGGGAGGGCGGGGGGCCGGCTGCTCACCGGCAGCGCCGCGGCCCCGGTGGTGGCCCCGGCCTCGGGTTCCTGGGACGTGTCGTCCGCGGGGAGCCAGGAGATCAGGACCCCGACCACCGCGGCCAGCACGAGCCCGACGAACACGGCCGTGGCCGTACGGGAGGAGCGCGCGGCCGGGGCGTCCGTCGGCGCCGTCGTCAGCGGGTTCGTCACCACGGGCGCGGTGGTCGCCGCCGCGAGCGGGTGGTCGAGCACGGTGGGCACCGCCGGGACGGACTCGTCGAGCATCGCCAACGCCTCTGCTGTGCCGGGCCGTTGCTCCGGCTCCTTCGCCAGCAGTGCCAGGATCAGCGGCGCCAGCCGGCCGGCGTTGCGGGGCGGCGCGGGCGGGTCGAACAGCACGGCGGTGAGCGAGGCCGTCGCCGAGTCCCGGCGGAACGGGGAGATGCCCTCGACTGCCTGGTACAGCGTGACGCCGAGCGAGAACAGGTCGGAGGCGGCCTGCCCGTCCACGCCGCGCGCCCGCTCGGGCGCGATGTACTCGATCGAGCCGACGAACGCCCCGGTCGCGGTGAGCGTCGTGTCGGCCTGGTGGACGGCGATCCCGAAGTCCGCGAGCAGCACCTCGCCGTCGTCGGCGAGCATCACGTTGGCGGGCTTGACGTCCCGGTGCACCACCCCGGCCGCGTGGGCGGCCCCGAGGGCGGTCAGCAGGGCGCGGGCGACCGCGGCCGCCCGTTCGACCGGCAGCGGCCCGTGCGCGGCCAGCCGGTCGCTCAGCGAGCCGCCCGACACCAGCTGCATCACCATCCACGGCATGCCGTCCTCGACCAGCACGTCGTGGACGGACACGATGTGCGGCCGGTCGCGCAGCCGGGCGGCGTTGCGCGCCTCGCGCTCGGCCCGGGCCAGCCGCTCGGCCCGCTCGCCGTCCGAGGTCGCGGGCGGCAGCCAGAGCTGCTTGACGGCCACGTCGATGCCCAGCGTCTCGTCGTGGGCCTGCCAGACCCGCCCGAAGCCGCCCGCCCCCAGCTGCCGGACGATCCGGTAGCGCCGGCCGATCAGCCGCCCTGGTATCGCCTCTTCGGTCACGGCCTCGCTCCGCTCTCGATCGCCCCCGACGTCCCCGATGCCGCCGCGAGCCGACAGTACGGGCAGGGCTCCGGGTGGATCAACCGGCCGCGGGGGCGCCCCGGCCCCAGGGCCTGCTGACACCCGTTCCGCTGCGGGGGTTAACACCCGTACGGGAGGGGTGCTTTCCCCGTTCTGCGGCCGCGTCCCGCGCACCAGACTCGGGGCATGCCCACACAGTCCGTGACGATGACCAAGGCCGCAGCCGCGCAGCCGAAAGACGGCGGCAGCGACTTCGCCCAGCTGAGCCGCCGGATCGCCGCCGAGGGCCTGCTCGACCGCCGCCCCGGCTACTACGCGGCCCGCATCGGGCTGGTGCTCTTCGCGTTCGTCGACGGCTGGTGCGCGCTGTTCGCGATGGGCGACACCTGGTGGCAGCTCGCCCTGGCGGCCGTGATGTCCGTCGTCTTCGCCCAGGTCGCGCTGCTGTCGCACGATCTGGCGCACCGCCAGGTGTTCAGCCGACGGGGGCCCAGCGAGGTCGGCGGGCGAATCGCCGCCAACCTGCTGATGGGCATGAGCTACGGCTGGTGGATGAACAAGCACACCCGCCACCACGCCAACCCCAACCACGAGGAGCGCGACCCGGACGTCTCGCCCGACCTCGTCGTGTGGTCCCGGCGGCAGGCCCGGCAGGCGAGTGGCCTCGCCCGGTTCATCGGCCGCCGGCAGGCGTACCTGTTCTTCCCGCTGCTCCTGCTGGAGGGCCTCAACCTCAGCTTCAACAGCTTCCGCGCGCTGCGCGGCCCCGCGGTGAAGCGCCCGGTGCTGGAGGGCGTCCTGCTGGGGGTCCACTTCGCGGCCTACTTCGGCCTGGTCTTCGCCGCGCTGCCGGTCGGCAAGGCGGTGGCCTTCCTCGCCGTGCACCAGGCGCTGCTGGGCGTCTACCTGGGCTGCGTCTTCGCGCCGAACCACAAGGGCATGCTGATGGTGACGCCCGGGATGCGGCTCGACTTCCTGCGCCGCCAGGTGCTCACCTCGCGCAACGTCCGCGGCGGCCCGCTGCTCGACGTGCTGATGGGCGGCCTCAACTACCAGGTGGAGCACCACCTGTTCCCCAGCATGCCGACCCCCGCGCTCCCCCGGGCCGCCCGGATCACCCGGGAGTTCTGCGCCGAGAAGGGCATCCCGTACTACGAGACCGGACTGCTCCGCTCGTACCGGGAGATCCTCACCCACCTCCACCGGACGGGCGAGCCGATCCGCTCCGGCGACTGAGGCGTCCTCGGGGCCGGTACGGCGTGCAGCGCAGGAAGTCGGCCCGGCCGACTTCCTGCGCTGTGGCGCGGTCTACTCCTGGCCGCTCAGGCCGGATAGGGCGTCGGGGCCGGGCGGAAGCTGGGGCGGCAGGCCGTTCTTGCCCGCAGTGAGGGTGTCCGGCATGGTGGCCGCGGTGCAGAAGCCGTACACGTACATGTCGAACGGCTGAGAGCCGTTGTTCCGTCCTCCCGCGAGCCACCCCCTGGGGCCGTGGTCCCACCAAGGCGTGCTGATGGTCATGGTGAAGTCACCGGGGTGGCCGCCACCCCCCTGGACGCCGCCGCTGATGGCCATCTCACCGGCCGGACACCGCCTGCTCGGCACCGTGGCCTCCTCTCCCGGCTGGAGGGTGATGTAGTTCCCCACCGCATGGAGGAGCAGCGGCTCGGAGGCCTTCCTGGTGGGGCCCGCTTGGTCCGCGAAGGCGATCCCCGATCCGACGGCGAGCGCCGCCAGAACCGTCACGCCGATGACACGACTGCGTTTCACGAAGACCTCCCGAGCGGTTGATGCGTCGCGAGGCTCTATCACCGCTCGGGAGACCTCTCACCGCCCCGTTCACCCGGAGACAGCAAGAGGCAACGATTCACCACCGCCTGTTCGAGTGAGGTCAGGCACTCCCGGGCGGTGGGGTTACGGCTTGAACAGGTACAGCAGGCCGCCCATCGCGACCGCCGCGACGGTGAAGCGGATCATGGCTTCCTGGGCGAGGCCGTAGTGCTCCGGCCGCACGTCGCCGCCCTCGGGGTAGTCCAGGACCATCCGCGTCATCTTCTTGCGGAACCCGAGCAGGCACACGGCGATCGCCAGGAGGCCGATCGCGCACATCTCGAGGATCAGCCGGGGCGAGTAGTCGGGCTTGGCGATCGAGGTGATGTAGCCGAGCGCCGCGATGATCACCGGCATGGACGAGACACGGATCTTGGTCGCGCGCGTCGGCATCGCCGGCACGAGTATCGCGAGGTTGACGCCCGCGCACAGGGCCGCGATCAGCCACCAGGACGTCGTGTTGAGGTTGAGCTCGAACATGGTTCCCCCCTGACGACCGTGGGGTCGCGCAGGACGTGACCCCACGGTTTCCGTACGGATCAACTCCGCGTTCGGGAGCCTAGACCTCCGAGCGGTGCAGGAGAACTCCGGGTGAGGAGAGCGGCGTTAGGGCGTCGTTAAGGGATGTCGGCGACGGCGATCGTGGTGGTGTGGTCGTCGGCCTCGGTGAGGGGGGTGCCGTCGGGGGCCCAGAAGGCGGCGCCGCCGCAGCCGGTCCAGGGGCCGGAGGGGCCGACGTGGTTGGCCAGGACGACGTGCATGCCGGTCTGCTCGGCGATGCCCGGGTAGACGGTGGCGCGCTCGTGGATGCCGTTGCCGGTGCCGTAGAGGGAGCTGGCGAGGTGGACGTGGCAGCCGTCGGCGGCGCCGCGGGCGGTGAGGTCGGGGAAGTGGTTGTCGAAGCAGGTGGCGAGGGCGAAGCGGAGGCCGCCGAGTTCGAAGCGGCCGTCCCGGTCGCCCGCGGTGAAGAGGCCCTGCTCGTTCTCGTAGAGGTGCTGCTTGAGGTAGGTGGTGATCAGCTCGCCGTCGGGCCCGTAGACGTAGGTGCCGATGGCGGGTCGGGGCCCGTCGGTGGGGACGGCGCAGTTGAGGACGACGGCGATGCCGGTGGCCCGGAGGGGTGCCAGCCGGGGGTCGTCCGGGGTGACCTGGAGGGCTGGGTCGGCGGCCAGGGCTTCGAGTTCGTAGCCGGTCAGCGCGAATTCGGGGAAGACGATCAGCTCGGCGCCCTGGGCGCGGGCCTGCTCGGCGAGGGCGACGAGTTGCCGGACGTTGGCGGGCAGGTCGGCGGGGACGCAGGAGAGCTGGGCGGCAGCGATCTTCATGGCGTCCAGCATGGGGGAGGGGTGTGGAGCAGGAAGTCGGCGGGGTCGACTTCCTGCTCCGGCGGCCTGCCGGAAAAAATCTTCGCGGTCCGCGGCAACCTTCCCGGGGGCGGCGGCAACTGGGTGGTGTCCGGACAGGCGGTCTGGTCAGAGGCAGCGGCTGAAAGAGAGCATCGACATGTTCCCTCGCCCATCCACGTCGTCGCAGGCGTCTCCCGGCGGTCGGCGGCAGAAGCACCGCAGCCGGCGGTGGTACCGGCGTCGGAGCCTCTGGGCCGCCGTGAGCCTGGCGGTCGTCGGCGGCTCCGTGGTCGTGGTCAACACGGCCTCGGCGGGAACCGTGGACACGAACTCCTGGTACCTGCTGGTCAACCGCAGCACCGGAGAGGCGCTGGACGCCCCCGCCTACGCCGCGAACGACGGTGCTCCGCTGGCGCAGTGGACCCGCAACGGCGGGACCAACCAGCAGTGGAAGTTCATCGACGCGGGTGACGGCAACTACCGGCTGCAGAACCGGAACTCCGGCAAGGTGCTGGACGACTACAACTGGTCGAGGACCGAGGGCTCCGAGCTGGTGCAGTGGAGCGACCTGAACGGCGCCAACCAGCAGTTCCACATGGAGAACTCCTCGGACGGCTACGTGCGTCTGATCAACCGTTTCAGCGGCAAGGCCGTCGAGGTCCCGGGCGGCGCCAAGGCCGACGGGATCCACGTCGCCCAGTACCACGACTGGAACGGCCCCCAGCAGCAGTGGCAGCTCGTCCCGGCCGGTAGCGTCGGCGGCACCGGGAGCGCGGGGAGCTCCGGCGCCGGCACCGCGCCGTCCACGACGCCCGCCGCGACCACCGTGCCCGCCGCGACCAGCGCGCCCGCCAAGCCGGGCGGCGGTGTGCCGGCGACGAGCCAGGCTCCCAGCGCTACCCGCCCGGCGTCGGCGCCGCCTGCGTCCCCGGCCTCCGGCGGCGGTGGCGGCAACGCGGCGAAGAGCTTCATGGGCAGCAGCACGGTGCTCGTCGGCGGCTCGATGTCCGACGCCTCGGCGAGCGCCGCGCCGTTCGACGCGCAGTACGCCTACGTGCACAGCCAGCCCGCGCCCTCGTCGGACTACTACACGGCGGCCCGCTGCCAGGACGGCTGGTCGGGCTGGTGGGGCTGCTGGACTGGCAGCACCACGGCGCCCGGCACGTACGTGACCTACCGGGACGCCAAGGCGGCCCAGGAGACCTACCAGGGCAAGCCGCGCCCGCAGAAGTTCCTCTGGACCTGGTACTCGCTGCGCGACCTCGGTGACGCGGCGGGCCAGGGCGACGGTCCGGGCGAGGTCCAGGCCATCAACAGGGCCGACCTGCTCACCCGGTACCTGAACGACTACCGCTTCTTCCTCCAGAAGATCGGCACCTCGCACGACATGATCGACCTCGAACCCGACTTCTGGGGCTACGTCCGGTCGCTCGGCGACCCGCACCAGGTCGCTGCGCAGGTCAAGGCCGCGAACCCGACGGACTGCGGATCGCAGGAGAACAGCGCCGCCGGCCTGGCCCAGTGCCTGATCTCGATGGCGCACAAGTACGCGCCGAACACCGCCGTGGGAATGCACCTGTCCTGCTTCGACTGGCAGCAGAACACCCCGCAGTGCGTCAAGGACTACGCCCACCTCGGCGCACAGAACGCCGACTTCCTGGCCACCGACGTGTCGGACCGCGACGCGGGCTGGTACGCGCAGCCCGCCCATGGCGGCCTCGACAAGTTCTGGACCGACCAGACGGCCGCCGCCCAAATGGCGTTCTACAAGACGATGGCCGAGTCCGTGGGCAAGCCGGTGGTCCTGTGGCAGATCCCCGTGGGCAACATGGCGCAGAACAACACCCTCAACCACTACAAGGACGACAAGGTCGACTGGTTCTTCGCGCACATGGACCAGGTGGCCAACGCGCACATCGCGGGTCTGATGTTCGGCCCGGGGCAGCAGGAACAGACCACGGCCGAGACCGACGGCGGAAACCTGATCAACAAGACGACCGCGTACCGCAACTCGGGCGGCACGCCGCTCAAGTAGCCACCCGCAGCGGGAAGCGGGAGTGTGAAAGGCAAGCCCCAGGCCGCCGGCCTGGGGCTTGCCCCGTGTCGCGCGGCTTGCGGCTAGATGCTGGATCCGCCGCCGGAGGTGTTGCTCCACCAGGCGCTGTAGGCGTTCAGCGAGTACCGCTTCTGCACGCCGCTGGTCGAGGTGATCTCGATGCCGAACTGCATCGTGTCGAAGGTGGTGTTGCGCAGGAGGTTCCACGACGCGGCCCAGCGCCAGACCGCCGCGGCGTCGATGGTGCCGGTGCTGGTCTGCTGGGCGGGGATGAGCTGCAGGACGTTCCAGCCGGGATTCGCCTGCCAGACCTGCGAGTACAGGATGCCGCCGATGGTCACGTTGGACGCGATCTGCCGTCCCCAGCCGCCGGCTGCCGTCCCGGACCAACTGGTGAAGACCATGATCTCGTCCTGGCTGCCGGTCGACCAGAAGTCGCTCGTCCAGTCCCACCAGTCACCGCCGACGACGGACGCCGACGACGTGTTGTACCAGAAGCCCGCCGAGTTCAACTGCGACAGCGGAGTCTGGGGGCGGACCGAGGTGTTCGGGTAGGACTTGACCCCGCCGCCGGAGTGGTCGGCGTCGACGTACCAGGACTTGATGCTGTTGACGGTCTGGCACTGCCAACCGGCGTTCTGGCCCCAGATGTTGTTGTAGACCGTCCAGCTGCCCTGGGTGTACTGGCCCCCCTTGTCGCAGGTGGAGGACACCTGGGCGTGGGCGGGGGACGCGAGGCTCAGGAACCCGGCGATCACGGCGCCGGTCACGGCCAGGCGGCCGAGCCGGGCAGGGTTGCTGGTGCTGGAGTTACGGGTGTGACTGTGCCATCTCATGCGTCCCTCCAAGGACGGCTGTGGGGGTGGTTCCGGACCCCGGTTCGGTGGGGGATCTCGCGGGTCCGGGCTCACGCAAGTGCGAAGCGTCGAAGCGCTTGCGGCTGACGACAGTAGTAATGGTGGGACCTGGCCGCAGCAAGGCTCCGCGCAGGGGGACACAGGTCTTTCACCTGCGGACTGTCGAACCTCTTTCGAAGCACCGTCGAAGCGCTTTCGAACGGCCCAGGAAGTCGACGGGGTCGACTTCCTGGGCCGAGGGATTGGGACGGTTAGGCGTGGTGGTCGAACTCGCCGGCCTTGACGCCGTGGAGGAGGGAGGAGAGAGCGGCGGGGGTGGTGCGGAGGATGAGGTGGCCCTCGTCGGACTCGCGGAGTTCGACGGCCGTGTTGGTCGCACGCACCTCCACGCACTCGTTGTTCGCGGCGCTGTAGCTGGACTTCTGCCACTCTGACTTACCCATACGGCATTACATCCTTCATGACGGATCGAACGAAATCACGTGATCCTTCTTCGGAGAGTGCCGTGGAGTCCAGGGCGGAGAAGATCGCCCGGTGCTTGGCCAGGTCCGCTGGGGAATCGAAGAAGAGTGCACCTTGAGCCACGTCCATCTGGATGGTGTCCAGCTCGGGAACGGGCCCTTCGGCGAAGGTGAGGTTCTCGCCGAAGCCTGGGAAGGTGTCGACGGCGAATGGCACAACGCGGACTGAGATGCCTGGTTGCTCCGATACGTTGATGAGCGATTCGAGCTGGTCTGCGAGGACTTTGGGACCGCCGAACTGCATCCTCAGTGCTGCCTCATGGACGAAGACTTGGACGGGAATCGCACTGGAGCTCACGACTTCTTGCCGCTTGAGTCGAAAGGCTGTCCTGGTGTCGATCTCTTGTGACGGCAGCGGAGGAAAGATCCGAGCGAACACAGCCGAGGCGTAGTCGTCGGTCTGTAGCAGACCAGGCACGAAGGTCGTCGTACAGATGGTCAGTCGGGCGGCTCGGCTTTCAAGCTCGGCGACCTCAAGGAAGTCGATGGTGAGCGTGCCGCGATACTTCTCCCACCAGCCCTTCTCTCGCTCCGAAGCCATGTCGACAAGGGCGTTGATCAGTAGCTGGTTGGCGCACTTGCAGGCCGAGGCGACGGTCCGCAGGCGCTCGGGGCTGACACCGATCTTCGCCTTCTCCATCTGCGTCATCTGCCCGGGGCTGATGCCGAGAGTGCGAGCGAGTTGGCTGCCACCGAGACCGGCCTGCTCCCGCATTCTCCGCAGCTCAGTGCCGATTCGGCGTTGGCGGAGAGTCGGATTCGAGCGAAGGGGCATGGTGTCCTCTCTACCGGTGCTGGGCCCAGTGTGCCGCGCTGGGAGCGCGAAGGTCCATCTGGGCCGGTCTCCACGATAGAGGGAATTTTGAGGCGCAGACCTCAAAACGCAGGCAGGGTGGGCTATCGTCGTTCTCACCTCGATCCGACGGATCGTCAGTAACGCTTGCCAGCAAGCGCCGCAGAGCAGCCATGCCCATCTGCCTGGCCTGGCTCACGGCGACGTGTGTCCGCCGGATTCCCCCATCTCAACCACGCCCGGGAGAACTCCCATGCGTCACCTCAACACGCCCTCGCTCGCCCTCGGCCGGCAGTCCCTCCAGGACGCCATGCTCCGACTCGGCTGGGCGCCCTCGCCCATCTTCGACGCCGAACTCGCCCTCGGCGAGCTGCTCGTGAACGCCTGGCGGCACGGCAACACCCCCGCCCCCGTGCTCCAGATCCTCGCGATCTCCCCCATCACCCTCCGGGTCTCCGTCTTCGACGAGAGCCCGGTGATCCCCCATCCCTGCACCCCCTCCCTCCTCGCCGAATCCGGCCGGGGCCTCCAGTTGGTGGAGGGCCTCACCAGCCGCTGGGGCGTCGAGCCGCAGAAGCGCGGCAAGGCCGTCTGGTTCGAGTGCGACCGGGACGCCGCCTGATGTCGACCCGCCGCCGCCCCATGCTGCCCACCGACCCCCGGATCCGGGCCTACACCGAGGACCACATCCTTACCCTGCTCGCCGAACTCCATGAGCGCGGCCGGAAGTTCGGCCTGATCTTCCCCTCGGCCTCCACCGACAAGACCCTCGACGGCCGGGTCCTGGTCCGCTTCAACACGGCCCCGGCCTCGACCTTGTTGAACCTCCTCACCCTCCTCCTCGACGCCGACCGCGACCGAGACCGCGAGCGCCCGTGCGATTCCTGATCGCCGTCGCCTTCGCGACGCTCCTCGCCCTGGCGATCGCCACGGTCGCCCTGGGGGTCGTCACCGCCCTCCGTGCGACCCCGCCCGACGAGGACGCCTGAGCGCGAACAGCCGAAGAGGGCCGCCACCGCCCCCCGGCGATCACGGCCCCCTGCTGTTCTGCCCGCCCTGCTCAGGCCTTCTTTTCGAATCCCGCCAGCAGTTCGCGCGGGTCGAAGGTCACCCGGATCCGCGCGATCCTCCCGTTCTCCACGTGCATCCAGTTCGCCGTCGGCGCCGGCGGCGCAATGGCCGTTCGCAGCTCGAACCAGGTGATGACCTCATCACCCTCCGCCACCCGCACCTTCACGTCGATCTTCTCCAGCACCTGCCCGAGCCCCCGCAGCCCGCCCAGTGCCTGGTCGATCCCCGAGGCGGTGCCGAGCGGCCCGACGAAGTCGACGTCCTCGGCCAGCAGGCCCCGGAGGGTGTCGAAGTCGCCCGCCTCCCAGGCAGTGAAGTAGGTCTCGGCCAGCTCGCGTGCACTCTTCGTCGTCGTCATGGCTCCATCCTTCCGCCGCCTCATCCATCCGTCCAACAGATAGATCAGATACCCGCTATCATCATCAGTTATGGAGATGCACCAGCTGCGCTACTTCGCCGCCGTCGTCGACGAGGGCTCCTTCACGGCTGCCGCCGCCCGCCTGCACGTCAGCCAGTCCGGCGTCAGCACCCAAGTGGCCAAGCTGGAAAAGGAATTGGGCCAGCAACTACTGGACCGCGCCGGCCGCCGCGTCCACCTCACCCCGGCCGGCGAGGCCATCCTCCCGCTCGCCAAGAACGCCCTCGCCACCCTCGACGCCATCCAGCACACGGCAGCCGAGTTCGCCGACGCCGTACGCGGCCGGGTCCGGCTCGGCATGATCATGGGCTGCTCGATCCCGCCCTTCCTGGACACCATCGCCGACCTCGGCCGCACTCACCCCGGCATCGAACTGAGCCTGCACGAAGGGCACTCCGACCTACTCCAGTCCCAGGTCCTGGCGGGCGCCCTCGACCTGGCCCTGATCGGCTACGCGGGCGAGGTGGCCCCCGGGCTGGAGGTCGGCGTGGTGGTGGACGACCCGATCGCCGCCGTCGTCCCGGCCGGGCACCCGCTCGACCGGGCCGGGCTGCAACTCGCCGACCTGCGCGGGGAGAAGATCCTCTGCCTCTCCCCGGGCACCGGCCTGCGCGCCGCCTACGACCGCTCCTGCGCCCAACTGGGCCTGGAGCCGCGCGTGGACATCGAGGCCAGTTCCCCGACGGCCGTGCTCCGCCTGGCCGAGCGCGGCGCCGGGGTGGCCGTGCTCAGCCCCTCCTCCGTCGAGGGCGCCGGCCTGCGGGCCGTCCCGCTGACCGACGCCGGTACGAACGCCCGCCTCGGCCTGGTCGCCCGCCCCGACCAGCACTCCCCGGCCGTCCGCCTCCTCCGCGACAAGCTCCGTACGGCAATGGGCGGTTAGGGCGCGCGCCGGTCGATCGGCGTAGGCGCGGACCGTCGCGGGACCTACGCCCCTGGCCGGGTCCCGTCCCGGGCCTCCGTACGATGCCCGCCGACCGGCTCCGTCCCTACCGTGGCGGGCATGGAGATCCCGGAGCACCACAAGCACGCGGTCATTCTGCACATCATGGTCGACGGAGCCGCCGAGGCGATCGCGTTCTACGGCGCCGCGTTCGGGGCGACGGAGCTCATGCGGCTCGCCGACGGTGACGGGCGGATCGCGCACGCCGAGATCAGCGTCCACGGCGCGACGCTCATGCTCGGTGACGCCGGCGCCCCCTTTGCGCCGCCCGTCGGGGCCGGCCCGTCCGTGGCCCTGCACGTCTACGTGCCGGACGTGGACGGCCTGACCGCCGAGGCCGTGGCCGCCGGCGCCGAACTCCTCGTACCCCCGGCCGACATGCCGTACGGCGCCCGGCAGTCCATGCTGCGGGACCCGTTCGGCCACGTCTGGATCTTCCTGACTCCCCTCACGGATTAGGGGCTGTCCGGAAGCGGCGATGTGATGGAGTGGCCCTCGAACCCCAGCCCGAGGAGGCCGCCGTGTCCCGCACGCCGCAGGAGATCTTCCAGAGCTACGTCCACGCCGGGGCCATGACCCGAAACGCCGACGCCCTCGCCGAGTGCTTCACCGAGGACGGTGTCTTCGAGGCGCCGCTGATGCCCGCCGGCGCCGCCTTCCCCCGGCGGCTGGAGGGCCGTGCGGAGATCCGGGCCGCGATGGCGGCGTACTACGAGCGCCAGGCGACGGGCGACGGCCGCGCGCCGAACGTCGAGAGGTCCGCCTACGTGCTGCACACCACCGCCGACCCCGACGTGTTCATCGCCGAGATCGACACGGTCTTCGACGGGGACGACGGCGAGGAGGACCGGGCGGTGTCCCTCGTGCAGATCGTCCGCGTCCGCGACGGCAGGATCGCCCGCCTGCGGGACTACTTCTCGCCCGACCTGATGGACTGAGCGGTCAGGCCTTCCAGCGCGGGTCACGCCCGGAGGCCGCCAAGGCACGCTCCCACGCCGAGGCGCCCTCCGGCAGCGCCACTGGCTCCGCGAACCCGCCGTACTGCCGGAACAGTTCGGCGTTCTCCGCCACGATCTCGCCCACCAGCAGCGCGAGTTCCTCGTCCACCTCGATGCTCCCGCCGACCGCACGCGCCACGTCCCAGCCGTGCAACAGCAGTTCCAGGATCAGCATCCGCGCGATCCCCACCGCCGGGAACGGCGACCCGCCGAGGTCGACGTCCCCCTCCCAGGCCGCCGGCTCGCCCCAGGCCGCGACCGCCCGCTCCAGCTGGGCCGCGTACTCCGCCCGCCAGTCCGCGTCCGCCGCGAAGTCCCGCTCGACCAGCTCCGCGGGCAGTTCGAGGCGCCGGGCCCGGTGCTCCAGGCCGTGCGAGGTGTACAGCACCCAGTGGTTGATCAGCGCCCGGGTGTCGAACTCCCCGCAGGGGGTCGGCGCGTCCGGCGACACCTCGGCCGGGACGCCGGCGGCGACGGCGGCAGCGGCAGTGGCGGCGCGGGCCAGGAGGGGGTGCAGGGGGTGAGCGTTCATGTCCCGATCGTGCGCCGGGGGGCGCCGCCCGGTCTTGAAGAAATGCGACAGCGCGCCGTCACACACACGGGTGAACTGTCCCCGACAAGTCCCCCGGCGGGTCGGCCGTTCGGCTAGGAAGGACGGGCACGAACCGGGAGCGGACGGCAAGTCGGCCCCGGCCGTCGAACCCGATCGGAGAGACATGACCAGGTCCAAGAAGCTGATCGTGAGCGCCGCTCTTCTCCCGCTCGTGGCCGGTGGCGCCTTCGCCGCCTCCTCGGCCTCGGCCGAACCCAAGCCGGAGCCCCGGCTCTCGGCGGCCACCACGCACTGGGGCAAGTTCGACGCCAACGGGAGGCAGCTGGCCGGTGACGGCAGCATCACTAGCGTCAACCACTTCGGTGGCGGGCGGTACAACCTCTTCACCAACTTCGACGCCACCAACTGTGCCCTGACCGGCACCCTCAACACCCAGGGCGGCAACGACCCGGGCCCCGGGAACTCGTCCATCCTGCTGGGCCTGGTGAACTCCGGCACCCTGTTCGTCCGCGCGGCGACGCCGCCGGGGGTGGACAACGACCGCCCGTTCTCCGTGGCGATCCTCTGCTGAGACCCTTCCCAGGCAGTCCCGTGGGCGGCGCCACCGACGGCCAGGCCCTAGCCTGGCCGTCATGGACGCTCCGGACCCTCCCGACCTCGGCCGCGGCGTGCTCCACCCGGCCCGGGCCGCCGAGCTGATCAGCGTCGAACGGCTGGCGCCCGCGCCCGCCGTGGCGCGCTTCGTCGAGTACTACTGGACGGTCCGCTGGGACCTGGCCGGCCACCCGCCGTACGAGCAGAAGGTGCTCGCCCACCCGAACGTCCACCTGGTCTTCGAGGCCCCGCAGGCCCGCGTCTACGGGGTGGACCGCTCGCTCTTCGTCCGCCGTCTCGAAAACACCGGCCACGTGCTGGGCGTGAAGTTCCGGCCCGGCGCCTTCCGGCCCTTCGCGGGGCACCCGGTGGGCGGACTGGCCGACCGGTCCGTCCCCGCCGCCGACTACTTCGGGCCCGCGGTGGACGAGGCCAACGCCCAGGTGCTGGACGGGCCGAGCGCCGAGCGGGCCGACGCCTTCCTGCTGCCCCGCCTGCCCGCGCCCGACCCGGTCGCCGAGGAGGTCGCCGCGATGGTGGCCCGGATCACCGGCTCCCCGGACCTGTGCCGGGTGGACGACCTGGCCCGCGAACTGGGCCTGACCGTCCGCCGCCTCCAGCGGCTGTTCGCCGAGTACGTCGGCGCCTCCCCGAAGTGGGTGCTGCGCCGCGCCCGGCTCCACGAGGCCGCCGAACGCGCGGCGACGGACGGGGAGTTGGACCTGGCCGCGCTCGCCGTCGAACTCGGCTACGCCGACCAGGCCCACCTCACCAGGGACTTCACCGCAGCGGTCGGCATCTCCCCGGCCCGCTACGCGAGTTCACGCTAGATCAGGCGGCGGCAGCCGCAGCCGCCTCGGCGGCGGCCCGGCCGCGGGCGCTGGCCCGCTTGGCGTAGGTCATCGTCCAGAACACCAGGCCGCCGAGCACCGCGTACGGGAGGATGCTGTTGATCGTGACCACCGTGCCGTGCGAGAGCGTGTAGACGAACACGATCCGCAGCGCGGCCTCCAGGATGAACGCGATGCCCCACACGATGGTCAGGTTGCGCTGCACCAGCCGGAAGCCGGGGTACTCCCACATCGAGTTCCACCAGGAGACCATCTCGGGGGTGCCGTCGGTGGCGAACTTGCGGCCGAAGTAGAACATGATCGGCTTCGGCGCGGCCAGAGAGCCGAGGTAGAGCACGCCGAGCAGGCCCGAGACGAAGGAGTCCTTGGCCAGCAGCATCTTCGGGTCGGTCGGGCCGACCAGCGAGACGATCAGGGTCAGCGCGACGAAGACCAGTGAGACGACGGCGAATTCGTCGATCCGGCGGTGCCAGGCGAGGTAGATCACGGTGTCGAGCACCGGTCCGAGGCCGGAGAGCAGGATGGCGGTGGACTCGCTGTAGCCGTGGTCGTGCAGCTGGTTGTAGATCATGATCGGCGCGACCACGTTGAAGGCGATGCTGATCAGCCAGCCGAGCGCGGCGGCCTTGCCCTTGCGGGCTGGAGCGGTCGGAGCTACGGCAGTTGACATGGTGTATCCCCCGGAGTGAGTGCGAAAGTGGCGGCCCATTGTGGCGGACCGGCGGGTCTCCTGCCCACAGCCGTTCGCCTACGCCCCCAGGAGGCGCTGGAGTTCGTCCAGCATGGCGTTGGCGCCGGTGTACCCGATCCCCTGGAACCACAGCTGGTCGTCCACCGGGAACGCCCGGTGCGCCTTGACCGCCCCGAGGCCCTGCCAGCCCTGGCTCGCCATCGCCGCCTCGGCGCCCGACTTCTCCGGGTCGCCGTAGGTCGCGTAGAGCAGCAGGTCGCCGTCGGCCTTGCCGATCTGGTCCAGCGGGATCTCGAAGTCCGACTGGTCGACGTTCTGCGCGTCCGGCCGCCCCACCCCGGCGTCGGCGAGCACCGTCCCGGGGAAGCTCGGCCGCCCGAACAGCCGGATCCCGCCGCCCTCGGTGAACCGCACCAGGCTCACCTTGCGCCCCGTCAGCTTCGCCGCCGCCAGCGCCTCGCCCACCTGTCCGGCGTGCTTCTGGTACGAGGCGACGAAGGCCGCCGCGGCCGCCACCCGGCTCAACGCCTGGGCGTGCAGCTGGAAGTTCGCCTTCCACGGCGCCCCGGTGGTCTGGGTGAGCACGGTCGGGGCGATCGCCCGCAGCTGCTCGTACCGGTCGCCGTCGCGGGCCTGGTTGGAGAGGATCAGGTCCGGCTGCAGAGCCCGGACGGCCGCGAGGTCGGGCGCGCCGGCCGGGCCGACCAGCCGGACGCCCGCCGTGCGGGAGACCGGCCAGTAGTCGGGGAAGCGGGTGTCGGCGGCCGGGAGCGCGGCGCCGACCGGGTCGATGCCCAGGGTCAGCGCGGAGTCGAGCACGTCGGTGTCCAGGACGACCACCCGCAGCGGCTCGCCCGGCACCTGCACCGGCCCGTTCGCGGCGTTCACCGTCACCGGCGGCAGCGGGGTGGGGGAGGGCGAGCCGCTCGCCTCGAAGTCCGCGGCGGGCGGCTGCGGGCCCCCCGAGCCGCTGCACGCCGCGAGCGCGGCGGCCCCGCCGAGTCCGCCGAGCCCGGCGAGGAACGTACGGCGGGAGATCCGGGGCATCGGCTGGTCCTCGGGCGGGGGAGGCTGCGGTGGGCCCGTCGATTATGTCCGAGTTAGGGCCTAAAAGGCCGTTAAACGTCCACGGCCCCGGTCGTTTCGGTCCCGGCCGTTTCGACCGTCGCCGCCCAGGGAGCCCCCGGGACGACCAGCGGAGTGCCCGTCACCGGATCGGGAACCACCACCGAGTCCAGCCCGAACACCTCCCGCACCAGCTCCGCCGTCACCACCTCGCCCGGCGGGCCCTCGGCGACCACCCGGCCGTCCCGCATCGCCACCAGGTGGTCCGCGTACCGGGCGGCCTGGTTGAGGTCGTGCAGCACGGCGACGACCGTCCGCCCGCGTTCGACGTTCAGCCGGCGCACCAGGTCCAGCACCTCCACCTGGTGCGCGATGTCCAGGTAGGTGGTCGGCTCGTCCAGCAGCAGGACGTCGGTGCCCTGGGCGAGCGCCATCGCGATCCAGGCCCGCTGGCGCTGCCCGCCCGACAGCTCGTCCATGCTGCGCTCGGCCAGCTCCGCCGTCGAGGTGCGCTCCAGCGCCTCGGCGACCGCCGCCTCGTCCTCCGCCGACCACTGCTGCCACCAGCTCTGGTGCGGCTGGCGGCCGCGCGAGACCAGGTCCGCCACCGAGATGCCCTCGGGCGCGGTCGGCGACTGCGGCAGCAGGCCGAGCCGCTGGGCGACCCGCTTGGTCGGCATCCGCGCCAGCTCCAGCCCGTCGAGCAGCACCGCGCCGCGCACCGGCTTCAGCAGCCGGCCCAGTGCCCGCAGCAGCGTCGACTTGCCGCAGGCGTTCGGGCCGACGATCACCGTCACCCGCCCGTCCGGGATGCCGACGTCCAGGCCCTCGACGACCGTGCGCGCCTCGTAGGCCAGGGTGAGGCCGCGGGCCTCCAAGCGGTGCGGGCCCGCCGTCGTACGCTGCGTGCTCGCGGTCATCGGGAACCTCCACGGCGGGATCGGATCAACAGCCACATCAGGTACGGCGCGCCGACCATGCCGGTCACCACGCCCACCGGCAGCTCGGTCGGGGCGAGCAGGCGCCGGGCGACCAGGTCCGCCAGGACCACCACCACCGCCCCGGTCAGCGCCGAGCACAGCAACGGCACCTGCGCCGACCGGGCCAGCCGCAGCGCGATCTGCGGGGCCATCAACGCCACGAAGTCCACCGGCCCGGCGGCGCCCGCCGCACAGGAGGCCAGCACGATGCCCAGCAGCGCCATGCCCAGCCGGATCCGGTCCAGCCGCAGGCCGAGGCCCACGGCCGTCGCGTCGTCGAAGGAGATCGACCGCTGCGCCCGGGCCGCCCACAGTGCCACCGGCAGGGCCGCCAGCAGCACCCAGGCCAGCCGGTCGGCCTGGTCGAAGCCGGTGCCGTTCAGGCTGCCCGTCATCCACACCTTCGCGGCCTGCGCCTGGAAGCCGTCGCCCTTGGTCAGGAAGACGGAGGTCAGCGAGGACAGCGCCACGCTGATCCCGATCCCGATCAGCACGAACCGCTGGGCGTGCAGCCCCCGTCGCCAGGCCAGCGCGTACACCAGCAGCCCGGCCGCCAACCCGCCGCCGACCGCCGCGTACGGCGCCTGCCCGGTGGAGCCGACCACCCCGTACGCCATCAGCCCGACCACGGTGACGGTCGCGCCCCAGGTCACGCCCACCACGTCCGGGCTGGCCAGCGGGTTGCGGGCCACCGTCTGGACCAGCGCCCCGGCCAGCCCGAGCGCCGCCCCGACCAGCAGCCCCACCACCACCCGCGGCAGCCGGAACTCCCCGACCACCAGCTCGTCCGGACTCGGCTGCCCCAGCACCACCTTGACGACCTCGGCCGGCGAGACCGTCGACTCGCCCAGGCAGAGCGAGGCCACCACCGTCGCCGCCAGCGCGACCGCCAGCCCGGCGGCGGCCAGCGCCGAACGCCGGTGCAGCAGGAACGAGGCCCGCCCGGCCCGCACCACCGAGTACCCGCGCAGCGAGACCGTGGTCATGCGCCCACCTCGCTGCGCTCGGCAGGGGCATGCCCCAACGCGCGCCTCTCAATGGTTCTCTCGCTCCGCTCGCTCACGTCGCCACCACCTTCCGCCGCCGCACCAGCGCCACCAGCACCGGCACCCCCACCAACGCGGTCATCACACCCGCCGGGACTTCCGACGGCGGGAACAGCACCCGCCCCAGGGTGTCCGCGAGCAGCAGCAGGGCCGGGCCGAGGACGGCCGAGAAGGCCAGGATCCAGCGGTGGTCGGCGCCGGCCACCGCGCGGGCGGCGTGCGGTACGGCGAGGCCGATGAAGGCGATCGGGCCGGCCGCCGCGACCGCCGAGCCGGTCAGCACGGTGGCGCCGAGCGCGCCGACCGCCCGGACGGCGCCGGTCCTCGCGCCCAGCCCCTTCGCGGTGTCCTCGCCGAGCGCCAGCGCGTCCAGGCCGCGCGCCACCGCCACCACCAGCAGGGTGCCGACGGCCAGGAACGGCAGCAGCTGCCAGGCCACGTCCGCCGTCCGGCCGGAGAGCGAGCCGACGTGCCAGAACCGGAACTGGTCCATGGTGGCCGCGTCGGTGGTCAGCACCAGGGTGTTCAGCGAGGCGATGAAGGCGGACATCGCCGAGCCGGCCAGCGCCAGCTTGATCGGCGTGGCCCCGCCCCGGCCGCGCCCGGCCAGGCCGTACACCAGCACGGTGGCGACCACGGCGCCCGCGAAGCCGAACCAGACGTACCCGGTGAGGGTGGAGACCCCGAAGCCGGAGATGGCGACCACGACGCCCGCCGCCGCACCCTGCGAGACCCCGAGGATCCCCGGGTCGGCGATCGGATTGCGGGTCAGCCCCTGCATCACGGCCCCGGCCAGCCCGAGCGCGGCGCCCACCGCCAGCCCGACCACCGTCCGGGGCACCCGCAGCTCGCGGATCACCACGGCGTCGGCGGAGTCGCCGCCGTGCAGCAGCGCGTCGACGGTCCCCGACAGCGGCACGGTACGGCTGCCGACCGCCAGGCTCAGCAGCACCGCGACGGCCAGCACGGCCAGCGCGGCGGCGAGCCACAGTATTCGGTGACGGGGTGTCCGCCGCTTGCCCGGTGGTGCGGTGGTGTCGGTCATGAGCCCTCTCCGCAGAAAACTCAGGTAAACCTAAGTTCCGCCTCGGAGCCGGGGCAAATCGCCTCGTCCGGGCCTGGACCCGTTGGGTAGCCTGGCCCCATGCCAGCGACCCCAGCGACCGCACCCGCCCCGCTCACCGTCGGCTTCGACCTCGACATGACGCTGCTGGACACCAGGCCCGGCATCCACGCCACCTACCGGGCGCTCTCCGCCGAGACCGGCACGCCGATCGACGCCGACCTGGTGGTCACCCGGCTCGGCCCGCCGCTGCTGGACGAGATCCGCAACTGGTTCCCGGAGGACGAGACGGAGCGGGCCGTGACCCGCTACCGCGAGCTCTACCGCGACCACGCCTTCGCCCCGACCGTGCCGCTGCCCGGCGCGCACGCCGCCGTCGAGGCGGTCCGGGCCCACGGCGGCCGGGTCGCCGTGATCACCGGCAAGTACGAGCCGAACGCGCACCTCCACCTGGAGCACGCCGGGCTGACGGCCGACATCGTGATCGGCGACCTCTGGGCGGAGACCAAGGGCGAGGCGCTGCGCGCGCACGGCGCGAGCATCTACGTCGGCGACCACCTCGGCGACATCGTGGGCGCCCGGCACGCGGACGCCCTCGCGGTCGCCGTGGCCACCGGCCCGTACGGCGCGGACGAGCTGCGCGAGGCCGGGGCCGACGTGGTGCTGGCCGACCTCACCGGCTTCCCGGAGTGGCTCGACCGGCACCTCGGCGCGAACTAGGACTGCCGGGGCTCCACCCGGGCGCGCTGGGCCCGGGCGTTCAGGAACAGCCCGGTCAGCGCGGACAGGAAGCCGGCCGGCATCAGCATGCTCAGCCAGTACATGGCCGTCGGCAGCGGCGTCAGGTGCAGGAACAGCGGCACGAAGGTGATCAGGGTGGCGAGCGCGCCGATGCCGAAGACGACCGTCCCGGCCTTGACGTACCCGTCGCCGGGGTCGGCGCTCTGGCTGCTCACGTCCGCTCACTCCTCCGCGCTGTGCCGGGCCGCCCGTCCGGGGCCCGGTCCGCGCCCCAGTCTGGCAGAGCCGCCCGCGCGGCGGCCCACCGGAGCGGGTCGGTCACGTTGCGCAGTTTCCCGGCCGCGATGCGTTTTGATCCCTGCTGGGCGAGGGTATGCACGGGGTGCCGAGGGGCGCTACAGGTGCGTCCCGTGTCCTCAGACCCGGGGGTGAGAGCCGATGGACTGCGCCGAACCGCGCCCCGGCCGCGCCAGTACCGGGTCGTCCGTGACCGCGAGATCGCCGCGCTCCCGCCGGCCCGACCGGCCCTCGGAACGCGGATCCATCGCGGACCGCTGATGAGGCAGTGACGGACCGTTAGTCTGCTCCTGACAACGCGCCGGCCGTGAGCGCCCACGGGCGTCGAGCCGAGGTCGGCCGCGTTCTTCCCACCCCACCCAGTGATCCCCGGCCAGGGCCGGGATCCCTCACACCCATTCGAGGACTGTTCGAGATGCCCACCGGCCAGGTCAAGTGGTTCAACGAGACGAAGGGCTTCGGCTTCCTGTCGCGCGACGACGGTGACGACGTCTTCGTCCACACCAAGGCGCTGCCCGCCGGTGTCACCGTGCTGAAGCCAGGCCAGCGGGTCGAGTTCGGCGTGGTCGCCGGCCACCGCGGGGACCAGGCGATGGCCGTGCAGCTGCTGGACGCGCTGCCGTCGGTGGCCGCCGCCCAGCGCCGGAGCGCCGACGACATGGCGCCGATCGTCCAGGACCTGATCACCACGCTGGACGCGGTGCTGCCCGGCCTCCAGCGCGGGCGCTACCCGGCCAAGCCGACCGGCCAGAAGCTGGCCGGCCTGCTGCGCGCGGTGGCGGATCAGTTCGACGTGTAGGCCCGCACCGGGCTCAGCACGCGAGCGTCGGAGCACGTGAGCGTCGGAGCACGTGAGCGTCAGAGCACGTGAGCGTCAGAACGCGAGCGCACCCGGGTCGAGCGGGGGCACCAGCCCCTCCGCGGCGGCCCGGGTGAGCAGCGCGCGGACGGCTTGGTAGCCCTCCTCGCCGAGGTCGGCGGTGAACTCGTTGACGTACAGCCCGATGTGCTGGTCGGCCACGGCCGGATCCATCTCCTGGGCGTGCGCCAGCACGTACTCCCGGCTGGCCGCCGGATCCGCCCAGGCCTGCCGGACGGAGGCGCGGATCGTCGCGGCGAGCTCGCGCAGCCGCTCGGCGCCCAGCGAGCGCCGGGCCACGATCGCGCCCAGCGGGATCGGCAGGCCGGTCTCCGCCTCCCAGGCCTCGCCCATGTCGGCCAGGCTGTGCAGGCCGTACTGCTGGTACGTGAAGCGGGCCTCGTGGATCACCAGGCCGGCGTCCACCCGGCCGTCCCGGACGGCGGGCATGATCTCGTGGAACGGCAGGACGACGATCTCGCCGAAGCCGCCCGGCACCGCCCGCGCCGCCCAGAGCCGGAACAGCAGGTACGCGGTGGAGCGCTCGGACGGCACCGCGACGGTCTTCCCGGCCAGGTCCGCGGGCGAGGCGACACCCGGCAGGGTGAGCACCAGCGGGCCGCAGCCGCGCCCCAGCGCCCCGCCGCAGGGCAGCAGGGCGTACTCCTCCAGGACCCAGGGCAGCGCGCCGTAGCTGATCTTCAGCACGTCCAGCTCGCCGCGCTCGGCCAGGCCGTTGGTGATGTCGATGTCGGCGAAGGTCACCTCGGGGGCGTCCGCCCCGGGGACCTCGCCGTGCGCCCAGGCGTGGAACACGAAGGTGTCGTTGGGGCAGGGCGAGTACGCGATGCTCAGCCGTTCAGCCACGGCCGGCCTCCTCGATCAGTTCTCGGACGGGCAGGGCGGCGAAGGCTCGCTCCAGGGCGGCCAGCGCCTCGCCGATCCGCCAGGCGGCCCGGTCGCGCGGGCCCACCGGGTTGGACACGGTGCGCAGCTCGAAGGCCGGCACGCCGAAGCGCGCGGCGGCCTCGGCCACGCCGAAGCCCTCCATCGCCTCGGCCGCGGCGCCCGGGTGGCGCGCCGCCAGCGCGGCGGCCCGCTCGGCGCTGCCGGTGACGGTGGAGACGGTCAGCACCGGGCCGGTCACGGCGTGGACGGTCCGGGCCGCCAGGGCCCGCTCGGCCAGGGCGACGACGGCCGGGGGAGGGGTGTGCCGGGCGGTGCCGAAGCCCAGCTCGGTGACGTCGGCGAAGCCCTCGGGGGTCTCGGCGCCGAGGTCGGCGGCCACGATCGCCGCGGCCAGCACGGTGGCGCCGACCGGCGCGTGCGGGGCGAAGCCGCCGGCGATCCCGGCCGAGGCGACCAGGCCGTACGCATTCGCGCCGAGCCGAAGGGGCGCGCCGGTACCGAAAGGGAGAAGGGCCGAGCCGCCGACGAAGGAGGTGGCGCTGTGCCCGCCGACCGTCGGTGCCGGGCCAGGAGCGCCCCGGAGGCGAGCGCGCGAGTAGCTGCCCGCGGCCAGCGCGGCGGAGGCGCCGGCCGCGGCGGCGGCCGGTCCGACTCCGGCGGCCAGTACGTCCACGGGTGCGCCCGCGCAGCGGTGCAGGGTGCCGCCGGGCAGCGGTACCTCACCGGCCCCGCCGGGCAGCCCGCGCAGCACCGCCTCGGCCTCGGCCGGCACCGCGACGACCACGAGCAGCCGGGCCCGTTCGGGGCCCGGCTGTCCGGGGTGCGCGTCGGCGACGTGCGCGGTCATCGCGGGAGCGTCAGCCGTTGCTGCCGGCGTCCTGGGAGTCCTGGGCGTTCTGGGCGTTCTTGCCGTTCAGCTGGAAGTACCAGACCGCGACCGGGGCCTCGGCCTTCTTGTCGATCTCGACGACCGTGATCAGGGTGTGGCCGCTGGAGTTCAGCACCGTGCTGGCCGCCTTGAGGCCGGAGAAGGTCGGGCCCTGGGCGTACGAGAACAGGCTGGTCTGCCCGCCCTGGGTGGTCGAGCCGCCGTTGGAGGAGGCCCACCAGCCGGTCTTGGCCACGTTCGGGCTGACGCCGACGCCGATCCGGTCGCTCGGCACCACGTCGGAGGAGGGCAGCTTGCCCTCCTTCAGGGCCTTGGTGGCATTGGTCTTGCACTGGTCCTGCTGGTCGTCGGTCAGCGGGCTGCCGTTGTTCCAGCAGAACGGGTCCGCTGCGATCGAGGTCCTGCCGACCGTCAGGGTGGCCTGGTGGCTGATGTGCTCGGTCTGTCCGGCGGCGATCGCGACGGAGGTGCCCACCGTGGCGGCGCCGACCACGACGACGGCGCCGAGGGCGGCGATGACACGGGAATTGAGGCTCATGGGTCAGAATCTACCGGGCCCGGGCGATCACGCTACGCGGGGGTCCGCCACCGCGTGTTGCGCAGGGCGTGTCGAGCGCCCGGTTCAGGCCACCCTGGGCGCGGTCGGGTGCCGCCGCAGGCCCAGCCGGAGCAGTGAGCGGGCCGTCCAGAGCAGCACCAGGCCGACCACCGAGGCGGCGATCGACAGGCCCAGCACCCCGTTCAGCGGCAGCACGATGCCGATCCCGCCGCCGCCCACCCAGGACAGCTGCATCAGCGTCTCCGACCGGGCGAACGCCGAGGTCCGCACCGCCTCCGGGACGTCCCGCTGGATCAGCGCGTCCAGCGCCAGCTTGCCCAGCGAGGCCGCCATCCCGGACACCCCGGCGACCAGAACCACCGTCACCACGCCGTACCAGAGCGCGGCCGCGGCCGTCACGCAGGTCGCCAGCAGCAGCATCGCGGTGACGGTCGCCTCCGGGCCGCGGGTGCGCAGCCAGGAGCCGAGCACCGAGCCCAGCGCGTTGCCCGTCCCGGCCGCCAGCGCCACCAGGCCCAGCGCCAGGGTCGGCCGCAGGCCGCCGATCGGGTCGGTGCGCAGCAGGAAGGCCAGGAAGAACACCAGGAAGCCGACCAGCCACTTCATCCCCGCCATCGCCCGCAGCGCCAGCACCACCGACGGGCCGACGGTGCGCAGCGAGGCCTTGACCTTCGGCGGCTTGTGGTGGATCAGGTGCGAGCCCCCGCCGGGCACCTCGGTGGACACCTCGGCGTGCAGCACGGCCCGCTGCTCGCCCTTCGCGGAGTCGACCGTGTGCGGCAGGTGGAAGGCCATCAGGGTGCCGACCACGAACACCAGGAAGGCGCCGCGCAGCGGCCAGCCCGGCCCGATCAGGTGCAGCAGCCCGCCCACCGCGGCCGCCACCCCGGTGGCCAGCAGCCCGGCCAGGGTGACCCGGGAGTTCGCCTTCACCAGCGACAGCCGGTGCGGCAGCAGCCGGGGCACCACGACGCTGCGCACCACCCCGTACGCCTTGGACGCCACCAGGACGCCCAGCGCCTCCGGGTAGAGCGCGATGCCGCCGCCGGCGATCACCCCGGCCATCGTCCAGGCCAGGACGGCCCGGGCGAGCATCGACATCGCCATGGCGGCCCGGCGGCCGTGCGGCAGCCGGTCCAGCAGCGGGCCGATCACCGGGGCGAGCAGGGCGAACGGGGCCATCGTGATCAGCAGGTAGAGCGCGACCCGGCCGCGGGCCTGGCCGGTGGGGACGGAGAAGAAGATGGTGGAGGCCAGCGCGATGGTGATCAGCATGTCGCCGAAGGAGTTCAGCGCGTGCAGCTCGATCAGCTTCGCCAGGCCCGATTCGCCCGCGCCCTCGGCCGAGGTGGCCCGGCGGATCCGGCGGCCGGTGCCGTGCACCAGCTTGCCGGTGCCCAGGCCGGCGGCGGAGGCGGTGCGGACCAGGAAGTGGCGGCGGGGCTCGGGGGCCTCCTCCGCGGACTCCTCGTCGAGGTCCTCGTCGAGCGCGTGGAGGTGCCGGGTGTGGGCGTCCTCGGGGCTGTCCTCAGGGCTTTCCGCTCCGGGTTCCGGCTCGGTATCCGGTCCGGCGTCCCGGGTTTCCCCGGCGGTGCGGGCGGGTTTCTCCAGGCTGACCGGGGCGGCTGCGGGCGGCCAGCCGCCGCCCACCGGCTGCGGTTCGCCCGCAGCGGGGACGGGAGGCTGCTGTCGCGGCACGGCGTCCGCCTCGTCGGGGGTGCCGGCCTGCGAGGGGCGCAGTGCGTGCTGCGACGGGTTGTCGTCCGCCACAAGCCCATCCTGCCCCAGATTCACCGTGGTGACGCGGGATTCGGACCTGCTCGGCGCGGCCTCCGGAAGACCCGGCTCCGCCCCGGACTGTGCCGGGGTGCCGACCGGCGGGTAGCCTGCCCCAGGGTCCGTTCGCCGGGGCGCCGGGGCGTCGCCAGGCCGGACGAGCGGCGCGGTCGGTACCCGCGGCGGCCCCGGGTCGCGCAGAATGGACGCGGGACTACCGAGCCGCGACGGAGAAGGCAACACGCCGTGGGCGACAGAAGAACTGGGAGAGAATCGACGCCGTGAGTGCTGCGATGCGAAGCCGTACCCCCGACCGGCTCTGTGCCGAGGCCGTCGAACTCGCCCGCCAGGCTGCCGAGGAGGCCGTCGGGCCCGAGGCCGTCGGAGCGCACCTCGGTGTGCAGGCGGACGCCGACCGCGTCGTCACCCACAGCTTCGAGTGCCTGGACGCGGCCTACCGCGGCTGGCACTGGGCGGTCACCGTGGCCCGCGCTCCGCGCGCGAAGAACGTCACCCTGGACGAGGTCGTGCTGCTGCCCGGCCCCGACGCGGTGCTGGCGCCGGAGTGGGTGCCGTGGAGCGAGCGACTGCGCCCGGGCGACATGGGCCCCGGCGACCTGCTGCCCACCGGCGCCGACGACGCGCGGCTGGAGCCCGGCTGGAGCGGCGAGGACGAGCCCGCCCCGAACTCCGCGGTCGCCCTGGCGGCCCAGGAGGACGTGGTCGTCTCCGACCCGCACGTCCAGCCCGCCCCGGCCCGTGCCCAGATCAACGCCGTCGCCGAGGAGCTCGGCCTGGGCCGCAGCCGGGTGCTCTCCCGGCTGGGCCTGCACCTGGCGGCCGACCGCTGGGAGAAGGCCCACGGCCCGCAGACCCCGATGGCGCAGGCCGCCCCGGCCGCGTGCGGCAGCTGCGGCTTCCTGATCCCGATCGGCGGCTCGCTCGGCCAGGCCTTCGGCGTGTGCGGCAACGAGTTCGGTCCGGCCGACGGCCAGATCGTCTCCTTCGCGTACGGCTGCGGCGGGCACTCCGAGGCGGCCGTCATCCCGGCCCCGCCGGCGCCGTCCGAGCTGATCCTGGACGAGCTGGTGGTCGAGCCGCTGCAGCTGCACCCCGACCGTGCCTCCGGCTCGGTCGAGCCGGACGCCCCGGCGGAGGAGCTCGGCCACTCCTGAGCCGGCCACTCCTGAGCTGGTTGCTCCTGAGCCGGCGCTGACCGAGCCCGCTTCTTGATCCGCGGCCCGTCCCACTGAACCGGTGGGGCGGGCCGCGGCGTTCTTCCGGGTAGGGGCGCCTGCGAGGCCGCGGGGCCCCGCCCGCCTGCTGTCCGTGGGGATTCCCCCCAGCCCACGGGCGGCAGCAGGGTGGGCCGTCGGACCCGGCAGTGGGGTGCCGCCCCGACGGCCCCCCTACCCCCTCGCTCCCCGGCCCCCTCCCCGCCGCCCCCTTCGCCGCCGCCGGTGCCCCTGGGACGGGAGTGCCGGACCGTACGGTCGGACCCGCCGCCGCCGAGCCGTCCCCGCCTGCGGATTCCCGCGCCGGGCCCGACTGCGCGCCGCCCCCGGAGCGGGCCGTGGTCGGGAGCAGTCGGTGGGGCAGGGAAGAATGCCCTACGACGTACAGGGCGGCGGAAGGCGGCAGGTCCAGTGGAACCTCGGATCATCGGCAGCGGCACGGACGAGCACCTCGCGGACCCGTTCGGGAGCGCCGCGCTGCGCCGACGGGTGCTGGACGCCTGGGCCGCCTCGCCGGCCCGGTTCCGGGAGGACGCCAACGCCGAGGAGGAACTGGCGCTCGGCGGCTACCGCGACCGCCTGGTGGTCGAGTTGGCGCAGAACGCGGCCGACGCGGCGGTCCGGGCCGGGCACGGCCCCGGGCGGCTGCGGCTGACCCTGGCCGACGGCGTGCTCGCCGCCGCCAACACCGGCGCCCCGCTGGACGCGGCGGCCGTCGAATCGCTGTCCACCCTGCGCGCCTCCTCCAAGCGCGGTGAGGAGCCCGCCGTCGGCCGGTTCGGCGTCGGCTTCGCCGCCGTCCTGGCCGTGACCGACGAGCCCGCCGTGCTCGGCGCCGCCGGCGGGGTGCGCTGGTCGCTGGGCGAGGCCCGCTCGCTCGCCGAGGCGCAGCCCGCGCTGGCCGACGAGCTGCGCCGCCGGGACGGCCACGTGCCGCTGCTGCGGCTGCCGTTCGCGGCCGAGGGCCCGGCGCCGTCCGGCTACGACACCGTGGTGGTGCTGCCGCTGCGCGACGCCGCCGCCGAGGACCTGACCCGCCGTCTGCTGGCCGCCGTCGACGACGCCCTGCTGCTCACCCTGCCGGGCCTGTCCGAGGTCGTGGTGGAGACCCCGGAGGGCACCCGCACGCTCACCCGCGAGGCCGCCGAGCCCCGCCCGGACGGCGTCACCGAGGTCACCGTCACCGACGACGGGGGCGGCCGGCTGCGCCGCACCGTCTGGCAGACCGCCGGCGCCTCCGGCCGGCTGGACGCCGAGCTGCTCGCCGACCGGCCCACCGAGGAACGCGCCCGCCCGTACTGGACGGTGACCTGGGCCGTCCCGGTCGAGGAGGACGGCACCCCGCAGCGGCCCGCGATCGCGCCGGTGCTGCACGCGCCCACCCCGAGCGACGAGCCGATCGGCCTGCCCGCGCTGCTGATCGCCTCCTACCCGCTGGACTCCACCCGCCGGCACATCGCCCCCGGGGCGCTCGCCGACTTCCTCACCGAGCGCGCCGCCGACGGCTACACCGACCTGCTGCGCGCCCGCGGCGCCGACCTCGGCTCGCTCGGGCTCGTCCCCGGGCCGCTCGGGCAGGGCGCGCTGGACAACGCGCTGCGCGCGGCGGTGCTGTCCCGGCTGCCCGGCACGCCGTTCCTGCCGCACCCCGGCGGGGTCGAGGAGGGCACGCCCGCGCTGCGGCCGCAGGACGCCACGCTGCTGGAGGGCGCGGACGGCTCGGTGGTGGAGGCGCTCGCGCCGATCTTCCCCGGGCTGCTGCCGGCCGGGCTGGAGCGCCGCACCGAGCTGCGGGTGCTGAACGTGCGCCGGGTGCCGCTGGCCGACGTGGTCGACCAGCTCGGCGGCCTGGACCGGGACCCGGCCTGGTGGCGCAACCTGTACGCGGCGCTCGGCGCGGCCGACCCGGAGGCGCTCGGCGCGCTGCCCGTCCCGCTCGCCGACGGACGGACCGTCACCGGTCCCCGGCGGGTCCTGCTGCCCTCCGAGGACGCCGACTGGGCGGCCTTCCCCGGCTACCCCGAGTCGCTGGCCGGGGCGCTCGCCGCGCTCGACCTGCGGCTCGCCCACCCCGAGGCCGCCCACCCGCTGCTGGCCAAGCTGGGCGCCGGCACCGCCACCCCGGCCGGGGTGCTGGACACCCCCGAGGTGCGGGCCGCCGTCGCCCGCTCCTACGAGCTGACCGACGACGACCTGGACGCCGCGCTGGAGCTGGCCGACGCCGTCCTGGCCCTGGTGAAGGCCGCCGCCCCGGCCGTCGGCGAGCACCCCTGGCTGGCCCGGCTGGCGCTGCTGGACGACGAGGGCGAGCCCGCCCGCGCGGGCGAACTGGTGCTGCCCGGCAGCCCGTTCGCCGCCCTCGCCCGCGAGGAGGACGCCGGCTGGGTGGACGACGAGCTGCTGGAGCGCTGGGGCCCCGAGGTGCTCACGGCGGTCGGCGTGCTGGCCGACTTCGTGCTGGTGCGCGCCGAGGACGTGGTGCTCGACCCGGACGACCTGGAGCGGCTCGACCCGACCGTCCCCGCCGACCGGGCGGCCGGCGGCCACCCCACCGGGCTGCTGGACGAGGCCCCCGACGGGCTCGCCGAGTGGGCCGAGGACGCGCTGGAGGCGCTGAACGCCGACGAGGTGATCGGGGTGCCGCCGGTGGCCGCCGAGCTGCTGGCCGTCCGCGACCTCGACCTGGTGGACGACGACGCCTGGCCCGAGGCGCTCGCCGCGCTCGCCCGCCCGCCGTACCGGGACGCCGTGGTCAACCCGGTGCGCACCCTGCTGCCCGACGGCACCTACACCGACCTGCCGCCGTACACCGCCTGGTGGCTGCGCGACCACCCGGTGCTGGGCGGCCGCGAGCCCGCCGGGCTGCGCGCCGCCGGGGCCGACCCGCTGCTGCGCGGCCTGTACGACGAGGCCCGCACCACCCTGGACGACCAGTTCCTGCACGCGCTCGGGGTGCGCACCACCCTGGCCGCGCTGCTCACCGAGCTGCACGGCCCGGACGAGGTGCTGGACCGGCTCACCGACCCGGCCGCCGAGGTCGGGCACCGCCAACTGCACGGCATCCACAGCGCGTTGGCCCGGGTCGACCGGGACCGGATCGAACCGCTGGACGTGGTACGGGCGTTGCCGCCGCTGGACCCGGCCACCGGGCGCCGCCCGGACCACACGGTGGTCGTGGACGCCACCGAGGCGGTCGTCGCCGATGCCCCCGACCTGGTCCAACTCCTGCACCCGTACCCGCTGTTGCCGGTCGCCCCGGCGCTCGCCGCGGACCTCGCCGAGCGGCTGCACGTGTCGCTGGCCAGCGAGGTGGCCGGCGGGCGGGTGCTCTCGGAGGGCGTGCTGCACCGCGTCCCGGCCGTGGTGCGGGAGCTGCTGCCCGGCTGCCCGGTCGCCTACGAGGAGCACGAGGAGCTGCTGGTGGTCGGCCCGGACGGCGGCGAGGCCGCCGTCGACTGGCGCTGGGACCGCGAGGCGGACGCCCCGGAGCCGCCGTACGACCCGGAGCTGGCCGAAGCCGGCGACGAGGACGACGAGTTCGAGGTGCCGCCGGTGCCCGGGCTGCTGCACGCCGCCACCCCCGAGGGCCTGGCGGCCGGGCTCGCCTGGTCGGTCGGGCAGTGGCACCGGCGGTTCGAGGTGCTGGCCGCGCTCAGCGAGCCGGACCGGGCGTACGAGCTGTCCGCGGCCCGGGACTTCGAGGGCTGAGCTCAGTCGTCACGCGGCTTGAGCCGCAGGTAGACGGTGGTGGTGACGGTCAGCCAGACCGCGCCGAGCGTCACCATCGCCGCCGACTTCAGCGCCGGCGTCGGCCTGACCGCCAGGCCGACGCCCGCCATCGCCAGCGCCGTCAGCCCGGCCGCCAGCAGTCCGCCCAGGAAGGCGGTGAACGCCTCCAACTCCCCACCCTTGCGCGCCATTCGGCACCCCCTTTCGGGGACATGCTACGAGCTGCGCCTCGCGTCGGGCCGTGTCACTCCATGACGTGTCACGCCGGGTGGTGTCACTCCATGCCGCGGCGCTTCATCCAGGCCCAGGCGAACTCCAGGACGACGCCGCAGACCACCGCGATGGCCACGCCCGTCCACGGGTCCCGCTGGCCGACCAGGGAGAGCTGGAAGAAGTCCGACAGCCACGGCACCAGCAGCACCAGCGCGAAGGCGAAGCCCATGGTGCCGATCAGCAGCAGGCGCCACCAGTTGTACGGGCGGGCGACGATGGCGAGCACCCAGATCGCGATCAGGAAGAGCGTCAGGGTGGCCACGCTGGTGTCGGCCTTGAGGTCGGTGGCGTGGTCGGCCCGGGCCAGCGCGTAGGCGACGAAGGTGCCGGTGCCGGCGATCGCGCCGCCCGGGATCGCCAGCCGCAGTACCCGCTTCACGAAGCCGGTGCGGGCCCGCTCGTTGTTGGGGGCGAGGGCGAGGAAGAAGGCCGGCACGCCGATGGTGAGGGTGGACAGCACGGTGGAGTGCCGGGGCAGGAACGGGTACGGCGAGTGGGTGAAGATCACCAGCAGTGCCAACAGGACCGAGTAGACGGTCTTCACCAGGAACAGGCCCGCGACCCGCTCGATGTTGCCGATCACCCGGCGGCCCTCGGCGACCACCGAGGGCAGGGTCGCGAAGGAGTCGTTCAGCAGCACGATCTGGGCGACCGCCTTGGTGGCGTCCGAGCCGGTGCCCATCGCCACGCCGATGTCGGCGTCCTTGAGCGCGAGCACGTCGTTGAC
Organism: Kitasatospora sp. NPDC058162; assembly: GCF_042884005.1. NCBI lineage: Bacteria > Bacillati > Actinomycetota > Actinomycetes > Kitasatosporales > Streptomycetaceae > Kitasatospora > Kitasatospora sp. NPDC058162. The sequence goes on along the minus strand of NZ_JBHVUS010000003.1, from coordinate 460,748 downwards.
GCCGTCGCCGGTCATCGCCACGGTGTGGCCGCGCGACTGCAGCGCCCCGACCAGCTGGCGCTTCTGCTGCGGGGTGACCCGGCCGAAGACGCTGGTCCGGTCGGCGGTCTCGGCGAGCTGCTCCGGGTCCGTCGGCAGGGTGCGGGCGTCCAGTGGGCGGTCCGCGCCGGGCAGTCCGAGGTGGCCGGCCACCGCGCCGACCGAGACGGCCGCGTCGCCGGAGATCACCTTGGCCCGGACGTTCTGGCCCTCGAAGTAGCGCAGGGTGTCGGCGGCGTCGGCGCGCAGCCGCTGCTGGAGCACCACCAGGGCCAGCGGGGTGAGCCCGGCGGCCGGGTCGGGGGAGTCCAGCGGGACGGGCGTGCGGCCGAGCAGCAGCACCCGCAGGCCCTGGGCGCCCAGCTCGTCCACCTCGGTGAGCGCCGGGTGCCCGGCGGGCAGCAGCACGTCCGGGGCGCCGAGCAGCCAGCTGGCCTCGCCGCCCTGGGGCTCCAGCAGTTGCACGCCGCTCCACTTGCGGGCGGAGGAGAAGGGCATCGCCTCGATCACCCGCCAGCCGCCGCCGCCCGGGCCGGCGCCGTCGCCGCGCCCGTACGCGTCGATCACGGCCTGCATGGACGGGTTGGGGCGGGCGTCGGTCCCGGCCATCACGGCGAGCGCGTGCTTGACGGTCTCCGGGTCGACCGGGGCCGGCCCGCCGTCGGCGATCACCCGCAGGTCGATGACGTCCATGCCGCCCTCGGTGAGGGTGCCGGTCTTGTCCAGGCAGACGGTGTCCACCCGGGCCAGGCCCTCGATCGCCGGGAGCTCCTGGACCAGGCACTGCTGGCGGCCCAGCCGGATCACGCCGATCGCGAAGGCCACCGAGGTCAGCAGCACCAGGCCCTCGGGGACCATCGGCACGATGCCGGCCACCATCCGGCGCACCGCCTCGCGCCAGTCGCGGCCCTCGACGGCGAGCTGGCTGATGATCAGGCCGAGCGCGGTGGGGATCAGCAGGTAGGTGATGAACCGCAGGATGCTGTTGATGCCGCTGCGCAGCTCCGACTTCACCAGGGTGAACTTGCTGGCCTCCTCGGCCAGCTGCGCCGCGTAGGCCTCCCGGCCGACCCTGGTGGCGGTGAACGCGCCCGCGCCGGCCACCACGAAGCTGCCGGACATCACCTGGTCGCCGGGTTGCTTGAGGACGGGGTCGGGCTCGCCGGTGAGCAGCGACTCGTCGATCTCCAGGCCGTCCGCCTCGGTGACCTCGCCGTCGACGATCACCTTGTCGCCGATGCCGAGCAGCACGGTGTCGTCGAGGACGATCTCGGAGACGGCGATCTGCTGGACGGCGCCGTCCCGGCGGACCTGCGGCTTGGCCTCGCCGATCAGGGCCAGGCTGTCCAGGGTCTTCTTGGCGCGCAGCTCCTGGATGATGCCGATCGCCGTGTTGGCCACGATGACCAGGCCGAACAGGCCGTCCTGGAGCGGTCCGACGATCAGGATGATCCCGAACATGATGCCGATGATGGCGTTGAAGCGGGTGAAGACGTTGGCCCGGACGATCTCCTGGGTGGACCGGCTGGACCGTACCGGTACGTCGTTGACCTGTCCGTTCGCCACCCGCTCGGCCACCTCGGCGGTGGTCAGGCCGCCGCGCCGGCCGGGCAGCAGCCCGAGCGGGTGCGCTCCGTCGGGGCGGTCTCCGGCAGTCGGCTGCTCTTCCGCGGGCTGGGCAGGCTGCGTCATGGCACCGACTCTACGGGCGCCTTATGTCCGATGCGTGCTACTAAAGGACTATTCAGTCCGACTGGGTGGCAGGGCCGGAACCGGTCCCGGAGTCACCGCCGTCCGCCATCCGCGCGGCGGCGTCGGCGGCCTCGGCGGCGCGGCTGCGGGCGATCGCGTCCCGGCGGGCGCGGCAGTACCAGAGGCCGATCAGGCCGAGCAGCCCGCCGGAGAGGCAGATCCACGGCCAGGTGCCGTGGCCGTGGTCGGAGAGGGTGCCCTGGAAGGGGAGCAGGGCGAGGAAGCCGACGAACCACAGCACCGTGCCGGCGCCGACGATGGCGACGTCATTGGCCTCCAGCGGAGGGGGCGAGGGGTGCAGCGGCGTCTTGGGCATGGGGCCTAGCGTACGGTGCGCGGGGGCCCCGAGGGGTGTGGCGGGCGCCCGGTCGGCCCGGCCCGGGCTCTACGCGCGAAGATAGCGCGTGTGCGACCGGGAAACCATACTTAAAGGTCCACGCCCGGCCACCGTCGCCCCGGGCGGTCCCCCTCTCCTCAGCTCCCCCACAGAGGACGCACGCATGCCTGTGGTCCAGCCGACCACCGAGTCGCCCGAACCCGCGGAATCCGCGCCCACGCCCCCCACCGGCGCCCTGGACCGCTACTTCAAGATCAGCGAGCGCGGCTCCAGCCTGCCGCGCGAGATCCGCGGCGGTGTCGCCACCTTCTTCACCATGGCGTACATCCTGGTGCTGAACCCGATCATCCTGGCCAGCGCCACGGACATGACCGGGGCCCACCTGGACAGCGCCCAGCTGGTCACCGCCACCGCCCTCACCGCCGGTCTCACCACCCTGCTGATGGGCGTGATCGGCAACGTGCCGATCGGCCTGGCGGCCGGACTCGGCGTCAACACCATCGTGGCGCTCCAGCTCGCGCCCAAGATGACCTGGCCGGACGCCATGGGCATGGTGGTGCTGGCCGGCTTCGCGATCATGCTGCTGGTCGCCACCGGCCTGCGCGAGCGGGTCATGAACGCCGTGCCGCTCGGCCTGCGCAAGGCCATCGCGATCGGCATCGGCCTGTTCATCAGCCTGGTCGGCCTGGTCGACTCCGGCTTCGTCAGCCGCATCCCGGACGCCGCCCACACCACCGTCCCGCTCCAGCTCGGCGGCAACGGCCACCTGCTCGGCTTCCCGGTGCTGGTCTTCGTGTTCGGCCTGCTGCTGACCCTGGTCCTGGTCATCCGCAAGGTGCCCGGCGCCATCCTGATCAGCATCGCGGCCTCCACCGCGCTCGCCCTGGTGCTCGACAAGGTCGCCGACGTCCCGGCGCTCAAGTGGGGCCTCACCGTCCCCACCTGGCCCGGCAACCCGGTGGCCGCCCCGGACTTCGGCCTGGTCGGCAAGGTCAGCCTGTTCGGCGGCTTCGAGAAGGTCGGCGTGCTGACCGGCGTGCTGTTCGTCTTCACCGTGCTGATGTCCTGCTTCTTCGACGCGATGGGCACCATCCTCGGCGTCGCCGACGAGGCCCACCTGCTGGACGAGAAGGGCGACCTGCCCGGCATCAACCGGATCCTGATGGTCGACGGCATCGCCACCGCGGCCGGCGGCGCCACCTCCGCCTCGGCCAACACCTGCTTCGTCGAGTCCACCGCCGGCGTCGGCGAGGGCGCCCGCACCGGCTTCGCCTCGATCGTCACCGGCCTGCTCTTCGTGGTGGCGCTGTTCCTCACCCCGCTGGCCACCATGGTCCCGGCCCAGGCCGCCACCCCGGCCCTGGTCACGGTCGGCTTCCTGATCCTGGCCAACTCGATCAAGGAGATCGACTGGGCGGACTACACCATCGCGATCCCGGCCTTCCTGACCATCGTGATGATGCCGTTCACCTACTCGATCACCAACGGCATCGGCTTCGGCTTCATCGCCTTCTGCGTGCTGCGGCTGGCCGCCGGCCGCGGCCGCAGCGTGCCGGTGGCGCTGTACGTGGTGGCGGGGGTCTTCGCCTTCTACTACCTGATGCCGGCCTTCGGCCTGCTCTGACAGTCGTACGGCTCCCGAGGGCCCTCCCCGCATCGACGCGGGGAGGGCCCTCGGCGTTTCTCCTAGTGCACGCAGAACTCGTTGCCTTCCGGGTCCTGCATGACGGTCCAGGCGCCGCCGGGCTCGGCGACCTCGCGCAGGGCGGTGGCGCCGAGGGCTTCGAGGCGGGTGACGGTGGCCGCGCGCTCGCCCGGGCCGGGGTGGACGTCCAGGTGGAGGCGGTTCTTGGCCCGCTTCTCCTCCGGGACGGCCTGGAACAGGATGCGGCGTCCGAGGCCGGTGTCGGAGGCCGGGTCGTACGGGTCCTCGGGGTGGCGGACCGCGGCGAGGGTGCGCCAGGCCGGGTGGCCGTCCACCTCGGTGAGGGCGTCCGGGGTGATCGCGCCGGCGTCCAGCAGTCGGGCGATCAGGGCGGCGTGGTCCTCGACGGTGTAGTCGAGGGCGGCGCCCCAGAAGGCGGCCTGGCGGTGCGGGTCGGCGCAGTCGATGACGAGTTTCCAGTGCAGCGGCATGTAACCGGTTATATCGGTTACCGCTGGGAGGGGCAATCACCGGCGGTCGGAAGGTGTCAAAAAGGCGACCGTGTAGGGCAGTTGGCGGCGGGAATACTGCCTGGACGGAGATGGGGAGGGGACTCGACCGATGGTGCAACAGGATCCGCCCGGGGGAGTCGAGGCGCGACTGCTGCCGGAGCTGTTCTGGCGGGCGGACAAGGCCTCGCTGGACGGGCAGCGCGAGACGCTCCGCTGGCACCGCGGACTGATCGCCATGCTGGTGGTCGCCGCGCTGATCGGCTCGCTCCCGGGCCCGGACCACAAGGGCGACAGCGATATCAAGCCACTGTTCTCGGTGGCCGCCTTCCTGATCGCCGGCTACTTCTGGTCCCGGCTGCGGCGCAGCAACCCGCAGGGCCGGTGGTACGAGGCGCGGGCGGCGGCGGAGTCGGTCAAGACGCTGGCCTGGAAGTACAGCGTCCGGGCCCGGCCGTTCGGCGGCGAGGCCGACTCGCCGGACGCCGACCGCGGTTACCTGCTGCAGGTCGAGGACGTGCTGCGGGCCTTCGAGGACCCGGAGATCGTGCCGCCCGGCAGCGTCCCGGAGATCACCGAGGAGATGCGCCGGGCCCGGGCCGGGAACATCGCCGCCCGGCGCACCCTCTACCTGCGCACCCGGGTCGAGAGCCAGCGGACCTGGTACCGCTCCCGGGCCGACTCCTGCGAGTCCCAGGCGGTCTCCTGGGGGCTCGGCATCGCGACGCTGATCATCATCGGCGCCGCGGCGGCGATCGCCCAGGCCACCGGCGCCCTGGAGGTGCACATCTTCGGCGCCAGCTCGGCCGCGGCCGCGGCGATCATCGCCTGGACCCAGCTCAAGCAGCTGCGCCCGCTGGCCGCCGCGTACCAGCTGGCCGCGCGCGAACTGGAGAACGTCGGCAACCAGCTGTCCGACCTCGACCTCAAGACGCCGGACGCCGAGGAGCGCTGGGCGCGGCTGGCCGCCGAGGCCGAGGACGCCGTCTCCCGCGAGCACACCACCTGGCGGGCCCGCCGGGCGTTCCCGCGCTGACGCTTCCCCTCCGGCGCCAGCCCAACTGCGGGGAGGGGATGGGGAGATCCGGCGAAGCGGGGCCACGCCGGGGGCACAGGTGTGCGGGGTGCGTGAGAGTGGGGCGCCGGGGCGCGGAACGTGACCATTACGTGTCCATGCCCTGGTTTCATCACCTCCGCGCGACCCGCAGTCCCTGCTCGGAGGCCCCCTGTGCGCATTCTCCTGATCGCCACCGCGTTCAACAGCCTGACCCAGCGCGTCCACCTCGAGCTGCGCGAGCGCGGCCACCAGGTCGCCGTCCAACTCGCCCTCGGCGACGAGCAGATGAGGGAGGCGGTGGCCCGGGTCGACCCGGAGTTGATCGTCTGCCCGATGCTCACCAGGGCCGTCCCGGCCGACATCTGGTCGACCCGGACGGTCCTGATCGTGCACCCGGGCCCCAAGGGCGACCGCGGCCCCTCCTCGCTCGACTGGGCGATCACCGAGGACGCCCGGCGCTGGGGCGTCACCGTGCTGCAGGCCGTCGAGGAGATGGACGCGGGCGACATCTGGGCCTCCGTCGAGTTCCCCGTCCCCGACTGCGGCAAGAGCGAGCTGTACCGGGGCGAGGTCGCGGACGCCGCCGTCGAGGCGGTCCTGCTGGCCGTCCAGCGGTACGAGGGCGGGCTGTACACCCCCGAGCCGCTGGACTACGACCGCCCCGACGTGCGCGGCGAACTGCGGCCCCTGCTGCGCCAGGAGGCCCGCCGGATCGACTGGCAGCACGACGACACCGCCACCGTGCTGCGCAAGCTGCGCGCCGCCGACTCCCAGCCCGGCGTGCTGGACGAGCTGTACGGGCGCGAGTTCTTCCTGCACGGCGGCCACCCCGAGGACGAGCTGCGCGGCCCCGAGCCCGGCGCCGTGCTCGCCACCCGGGACGGCGCGATCTGCCGGGCCACCGTGGACGGCGCGGTCTGGATCCCCCAGCTGCGTCCGCGCCGCACCCCCGGCGGGCCGGTCACCTTCAAGCTGCCCGCCGCGACGGTGCTCGCCGACGAGCTGCACCGGGTCCGCGAGGTGCCGGTGACCCCGGAGCAGGCCGCCCGGCGGACCACCTGGTCGGAGCTGCGCTACCACGAGGACGGCGAGGTCGGCTTCCTCGAATTCGGCTACGCCGGCGGGGCGATGAGCACCGAGCAGTGCCGCCGGCTGCTGGCCGCCTACCGGGCGGCCGCCGACCGGCCCACCTCGGTGCTGGTGCTGGGCGCGCCGCGGGACTTCTACTCCAACGGGATCCACCTCAACGTCATCGAGGGCGCGGCCTTCCCGGCGCTGGAGTCCTGGGAGAACATCAACGCGATGGACGACCTGGTCGAGGCCGTCCTGACCACCGACGACAAGCTGACCGTCGCCGCGCTGGCCGGGAACGCGGCGGCCGGCGGCCTGATGATGGCGCTGGCCGCCGACGAGGTGTGGTGCCGGGATTCGGCGGTGCTCAACCCGCACTACCGGCTGATGGGCCTGTACGGCTCCGAGTACTGGACGTACACCCTGCCGGCCCGGGTCGGCGCCGAGCAGGCCGAGCGGCTCACCACCGAGGCGCTCCCGGTCGGGGCCGAACACGCCCGCCGGATCGGCCTGGTGGACCGCACGGCCGGCGGGGACGCGGCGGAGTTCCGCCGCTGGACGGCCCGGGAGGCCGCCCGGCTGGCCGCCTCGCCGGAGCTCACCGGGCGGCTGGTGGACAAGAAGCGCCGCCGGGCCGAGGACGAGGAGGCGAAGCCGCTGGCCGAGTACCGGGCGGAGGAACTGCGCCGGATGCACGCCAACTTCTACCGGGCGGGCGAGCCGTACCACGCGCTGCGGCGGGACTTCGTGCGCAAGGCCTGCCCGGTGGCCACGCCGGAGCACCTGACCGGACTGCTCGGCCGGCCTTAGGGCCCGTCTCCCGGAACGACGACGGCCGGCCGGGGTGCGGGACCCGGCCGGCCGTCGGCTTCGTGTGCGCTGCTCAGCGCCGGGCGGTGGCGCCGTCCAGCGGCTGGCGCCGCCGCTGCCGCTGCTCGGGGACGCGGGCCGCCCGCGGGGGCAGCGGGGCCGCCGGGCCGACCAGCAGCGGCTGGGTGGACGGCTTGCTCGGGGAGACGGCGAAGGCCAGCGAGCCGAAGAACACGTAGCAGCCGAGCCCGACCCCGAGCGGGAAGATGAACTGCAGCGCCATCACCCCGTCCTGGGTGGGCTGCGAGGCGTCCAGTCGGACCGAGAGCGCGGCCATGCCGGTGTAGTGCATCGCGCAGACCGCGACGCCCATCACCGGCGCGGCCGCCAGGACGGCGAGGGTGCCCCGGATGTTCAGCGCGGCCCAGAGCGCGGCCGTCGCGGCGAACACCGCGATGCCGACCGACAGCCACACCGTGACGTGGTCGTAGCCGAGCCGGCCGGGCAGCACCATCGCGGCCATGCCCAGGTAGTGCATCGCGGCGACCCCGAGCCCGGTGGTCAGCCCGCCGACCAGCAGGGACAGCACGGGACTGCTGCGCCAGTACCCGACGGTGAACAGCCCGATGCCGACCACCGCGACGGCGACCAGCAGGCTGAGCACGGTGAGCCCCGGCTGGTAGGTGATCTCGGCACCGGTGACGGAGAAGCCCAGCATCGCGATGAAGTGCATCGACCAGATGCCGGCGCCGAGCGAGGTCGAGGCGAAGAGCAGCCAGACGGCCCGGGTCCGGCCCTGCGAGACGAGCGCCCAACGGGCGCTGCGCAGCGCCACGAAGGCGCCGAGGCAGGCGACGAAGTACGAGACCGCCGGTGTCACCCAGCCGTGGTCGGCATGATGGATCTCACCCAATTGAGCTCCCTGGACGAGGGGTTGCGGGCGCCAGGGTTCGGGCGGAGGGGGTCGGCCGGAGGCCGTGGAATGGGGGGTTCGCGCGCAGACGGGCGCGGAGGGGCTCCGCCGAAGGGGAGACCTGGCGTGGTGATGCCCCTGACAACCCGGGACAGTAACCACTGTCAGGTAGTCGCACAAGGTTCGTGCTTTTCGTGAAATCCCAGGTCAGGATGGACCTTTACGCGGCCTGCAAGATCTCGGCACCAAGCCCTGACACCGCCTGCGCACGTCCTGCGGGCGGCTTCGTACGTTACTCCAACGGGGCCAGCCCGAACGGGTGGCCAGCCGGGTCGATCAGCACCTTGAGCGTGCGGCCGTGCTGGTAGCTCGGCTCGGTCGCGCCGAGCGCGAGGGCCTTGGCGGTGGACTCCTCCAGGTCGTCGACGTAGAAGTCCAGGTGGAAGTGCTTGCTGCCGTCCGGCTCGGTCCACGGCTCCGGCCGGTAGCCCGTCACCCGTCCGAAGCCCAGCGGGCTGCCGCCCTCCGGGTTGTCCAGGATCGCGAAGCGCTCGTCCACGTGGCGGGTCTCCCAGCCCAGCAGCTCGCCGTAGAACGACGCCAGCGCGACCGGGTCGGCGCAGTCGATGGTGACCATGGCGAGCCGGGCGAAGCCGGAGTCGTCCGGCACGGACTGTGCGGAGTGCGCGGGTTGCTCGGAGGCGAGGTCGGACATGTCTGGTCGGCCCTTCCGGGAGGGGGAACGATCACCCATCACCAATATGGCACCGGGCCGATCCTCCGGCGCGGTGGGAACCCGTTTTTCTTTAGCTAGGGTAATGACGTAAGCTAAAGAGATGCCCGAGATGTCCGAGCCGGACCTCGCAGCGATCTCACAGCTGCGGTCGTCCACGATGCGCCTCTCCCGACGACTCAAACACCAACGGGTGGAGGAGTCGCTGAGTCCTACCGAGATGGGGGTGCTGGGTACCCTCGCCCGGTGCGGGAAGGCGACGCCGGGTGAGCTCGCCCGGAAGGAGCACGTGCAGCCTCCATCGATGACCAGGATCGTCGCGATGCTGGAGGAGAAGGGGCTGGTGCGGCGGGAGCCGCACCCCGAGGACCGCCGCCAGGTGGTCGTCAGCAGCACCGAGCAGGCCGAGGCGATCCTCGCGGAGAGCCGTCGGCGCCGAAACGCCTGGCTCGCCGAGCTCGCCCAGGGGCTCGACGACGAGGAATGGGCCGTCCTCAGGGAGGCCGCGCCCGTGCTCTACAAGCTCGCCCACCTGTAACTCGCACAGCTCGAGGCACACCGACCCCGGCCGGCCGCCGGGAGGAGAAGGAGCCCGCATCACCGCAGGACCGACCACCATGACCAGGAGCGCGACGGCCCCCGCCGGGGTCGTCGCGCCGCGAGGGGAGACCACCGTGACACCGCCGGCCGCAGCCAGCGCCGCCGCCCGTACCACCGACCCGACCACCGACCCCGCCGCGGACCGCACCGCGGCCGCCGACGCCCAGGCCCCCGCCCCCAGCGGACTGCCCGGCAGCGGCGACGACGACCCCGACGAACGCACCGCGGCGGACTCCGCCGCTCAGGGCCGAACCCGATCGGCCTCGTCCCCCACAGGCGCCGAGTTCACCAGGCCCCGGGGGATGTTCTCCTCCTTGCGCGTTCGCAACTACCGCTACTACTTCGCCGGCCAGGTGGTGTCCAACACCGGCACCTGGATGCAGCGGATCGCCCAGGACTGGCTGGTCCTGAGCCTGACCGGCAGCCCGCTCGCGGTCGGCATCACCACCGCCATGCAGTTCCTGCCGATGCTGCTGCTCGGCCTGTTCGGCGGCGTGCTCGCCGACCGGATGCCCAAGCGCCGGCTGCTGATCTACACCCAGGGCGCGATGGGCCTGCTCGCCGCGGGCCTGGCCGTGCTGACCATCGGCGACGTGGTGACCCCGTACTACGTGTACGGCTTCGCCCTGCTGCTCGGCCTGGTCACCGTGGTCGACAACCCGACCCGACAGGCCTTCGTGTCCGAGATGGTCGGCCCCAAGGGCCTCGCCAACGCCGTCAGCCTGAACGCCGCCAACTTCCAGACCGCCCGGCTGGTCGGCCCCGCCGTCGCGGGCCTGCTGATCGCCGCGGTCGGCAGCGGCTGGGCGTTCGCCGTCAACGCGCTGTCCTTCGCCGCCGTGATCGGCGGGCTGCTCGCGATGCGGGAGTCCGAGCTGCGCCCGACCGAGCCGATCGCCCGCGAGAAGGGCCAGCTGCGCGAGGGCCTGCGGTACGTGAAGGAGCGGCCCGAGCTGCTCTGGCCGATGGTGCTGGCCGGCTTCATCGGCACCTTCGGGTTCAACTTCCCGACGCTGCTCGCCGGATTCGCCCACGACACCTTCAAGGTGGGGGCCGGCGAGTACGGCCTGCTGAACACCGCGATGGCCGTCGGCTCGCTGGCCGGCGCGCTGCTCGCCGCCCGCCGCGGCGCGCCCCGGCTGCGCCGGCTGGTCGGCGCGGCGCTGGCCTTCGGCACCCTGGAAGTGGTCGCGGCCTTCGCGCCCGACTACTGGACCTTCGCGCTGCTGCTGACCCTGATCGGGGTGTTCGGGCTGAGCTTCAACACCTCGGTCAACTCGATGCTGCAGCTCGGCACCGACCCCGAGATGCGCGGTCGGGTGATGGGCCTGCTGGTGCTGGTCTTCACCGGCGGCACGCCGATCGGCGCCCCGGTCGTCGGCTGGGTCACCGCCTCGTACGGGCCCCGGCTGGGCCTGCTGGCCTGCGGCCTGGTGTCCGCGCTGGCGGCCGGCGCGGTCGGCCTGGTGCTGGCCCGCAGTGCGGACCTGAAGGTGCGGGTCGACCTGCACCCCGGTCGCGGCGGGCGCGTGGTGGCCGTCGTGCCGCGCGTCGCCCCGGCGCGCAAGTCCGAGCTGGCGCCTGCCTGCTGATGATTCATCAGAAAGCCCCGGGGTGCGCCCTCGGGGCTTTCTGACGGCTCGTCAAAGTGGAGCGTTTTGGAGGGGGGCGTCAGAGCCGGATCTCCAGCACCTGGCCGGGCCAGACGCCGGCCGGCTGCTCGACCTCGAAGCCCTCCAACTCGCTGAAGCCGAGCGCCCGGTACTGGCTGACCAGCTTGCGGTCGTTGCCCGCGTAGCAGTCCACCCGCAGCAGCCCGTGGCCGCGCCGACGGGTCTCCTCGAGCGCGTCGGCGATCAGCGTGGCGCCGATGCCGGAGCCCTTGCGGCTGCGGTCGGTGACCAGGAGGCGGACGAAGAGCTCGGGCTCCGCCGAGACCGGGACGTACTTGCCGCGCTGCTCGGCCAGCACGCAGCAGCCGACGGTGCGACCGTCCTCGTCCACGGCGAGGCGGATCAGGAAGGGCTCCTCGGCGTACCCGGTGACCTGGTCGATGCGGGCCTGGTCGGTGCTGAAGGGCTGGTCGCCCCACTGGCCGGCGCGTTCCTGCCCGGCCAGCCAGGAGACGGCGCCGTCGAGCAGGGACAGGATGTCGGGGACGTCCGCGGACCCCCCGTTGCGGATCTTCATGGAAATCCGTTCTACACCGAACGGCTGGGCGAGGGAAGCTTGGATCATGAGACTGTTCGTCGCGGTCCTGCCGCCCGTCGAGGCGCTCCAGGGGCTCTCCGACGCCGTCGCGCCGCTGCACGGGCTGCCCGGGGCGGACCGGCTGCGCTGGACCACCGTCGAGGGCTGGCACCTGACCCTGGCCTTCCTCGGCCAGGTGCCGGCCGAGCGGCTGCCGGAGCTGGAGAGCGCCCTGGCGGCCGTCGCCGAGGTGCACCCGGCGCACCGGCTGCGGATCGCCGGCGCCGGCCGGTTCGGCGACCGGGTGCTCTGGGCCGGGGTCGAGGGGCGGACCTGGGCGCTGCGCGGGCTCGCGGAGGCCGTGGCCGGGGCCGCCGCCGAGCTGACCGGGGAGGCCGACGCCTTCGCCTTCCACCCGCACCTCACCCTGGCCCGGGCCGGCTCCTCGCGCGGCCACCGGCGGGCCGTCCAGCGGGTCGCGGCGGCCGAGCTGGAGGGGCTGGCGGCGGCGCTGGCGGACTACCGGGGGCCGGAGTGGGAGGCCGCCGAGCTGCACCTGATGAAGAGCGACCTGGCCGGGGGCTTCGCCCACTACGAGTCGCTGCGCTCCTGGGCGCTGGCGGACTGGGGCTGAGCGGTGTGAGGGTCGGGTCGGGCGGGGGCTCGGAATTCGCGTGGGTGTGAGCCGGAGGTACGCTCGTTGACCGTGGATCCCAAGACTCGAATGCGCATCGTCTCCGGCACCCTGGTGCTGCTGCTGGTCGTCGTGCTGATCAGCTCGCTGGCCGGCAAGTAGCCCCGGCCGAGCCGGTCGGCACCCGGCCCCGGCTGCCCGACTGGCCCTGCCCCGGCCCGGGCCGGCCGCCGACGACCCTGGAACGGCCAGAGGGCCACCGCCCGCAGGCGGTGGCCCTCAGCCGTGTCCTCGGAGCGGGCTCAGCCGGCCAGCTGCTCGACCACGTGGTCGATGCAGTGGGTGAGCGCCTCGACGTCCGCCGGGTCGATCGCCGGGAACATCGCGATGCGCAGCTGGTTGCGGCCCAGCTTGCGGTACGGCTCGGTGTCCACGATGCCGTTGGCACGCAGTGCCTTGGCGACCGCGGCGGCGTCCACCGACTCGTCGAAGTCGATGGTGCCGACCACCTGGGAGCGCTCGGCGGGGTTCGCCACGAACGGGGTCGCGAAGGAGGACTTCTCGGCCCAGGTGTACAGCCGGGACGAGGAGTCGGCCGTACGGGCGACGGCCCAGTCCAGCCCGCCGTTGCCGTTGATCCACTCCAGCTGGTCGGCCAGCAGGAACAGGGTGGCGAGCGACGGGGTGTTGTACGTCTGGTCCTTCGACGAGTTGTCGATGGCCGTCGGCAGCGAGAAGAACGGCGGGATGTAGCGGCCGGAGCCGGCGATCTCGGCGGCGCGCTCCAGGGCGGCCGGGGAGAAGGTGGCCAGCCACAGGCCGCCCTCGGAGGCGAAGGACTTCTGCGGGGCGAAGTAGTAGACGTCCGTCTCGGTGATGTCCACCGGCAGGCCGCCGGCGCCCGAGGTGGCGTCCACCAGCACCAGCGAGCCCTCGTCCGCGCCCACCGGACGCTTGATCGGCATCGCGACACCGGTCGAGGTCTCGTTGTGGGTGAGGCCGTAGACGTCCACGCCCGCCTCGGCGACCGGCAGCGGGTGGGTGCCCGGGGCGGTCTTGATCACCGTCGGCTCGGCCAGCCACGGGGCGGCCTTGACCGAGGAGGCGAACTTCGAGGAGAACTCGCCGAAGTCCAGGTGCTGGGACTTCTCCCGCACCAGGCCGAAGGCGGCGATGTCCCAGAAGGCGGTGGAGCCGCCGTTGCCGAGGACGACTTCGTAGCCCTCCGGCAGCGAGAACAGGCTGCTCACGCCCTCGCGCACGCGCTTGACCAGGTTCTTGACCGGGGCCTGGCGGTGCGAGGTGCCGAGCAGGGAGGTCTGGGTGGCGGCGAGGGCACTCAGGGCCTCGGGGCGCACCTTGGACGGTCCGCAGCCGAAACGGCCGTCTGCGGGCTTGATGTCAGCGGGGATCTGGATCTGAGCCACGCGCGCAGCCTACCGGCGCAGGACTGGCCCGGGATACGGTCGTCCGCACGCTGAGACTGTGATCTTCACTGCCCCGGACGCCGACAGCGGGCCCGGCTCGGAGCCGGACCCGCTGGTCAGAGGCGGTTGTTCAGGTCTTCCGACGCGGGGTCAGTGCCCGATGGCGTCCCAGCCCTCGATCTCCTCGGGGCGGCGCGGGCCGGGGCCGATGTAGCGCGCGGAGGGGCGCACGAGGCGACCGGTGCGCTTCTGCTCCAGGATGTGCGCCGACCAGCCGGCGGTCCGGGCGCAGGTGAACATCGAGGTGAACATGTGCGCCGGGACCTCGGCGAAGTCCAGCATGATCGCGGCCCAGAACTCGACGTTGGTGGCGAGCACGCGGTCCGGGCGGCGGTTGTGCAGCTCCTCCAGCGCGGCCTTCTCCAGCGCCTCGGCGACCTCGAAGCGCGGCGCGCCGAGCTCCTTGGCGGTGCGGCGCAGCACGCGGGCGCGCGGGTCCTCGGCGCGGTAGACGCGGTGGCCGAAGCCCATCAGGCGCTCGCCCTTGTCCAGCGCGTTCTTGACCCAGGCGGTGGCGTCGCCGGTGCGCTCGATCTCCTCGATCATGCCGAGCACGCGGGAGGGGGCGCCGCCGTGCAGCGGGCCGGACATCGCGCCGACCGCGCCGGAGAGCGCGGCCGCGACGTCGGCGCCGGTGGAGGCGATGACCCGGGCGGTGAAGGTGGAGGCGTTCATGCCGTGCTCGGCGGCGGACGTCCAGTAGGCGTCGACGGCCTTGACGTGCTTCGGGTCCGGCTCGCCGCGCCAGCGGATCATGAACCGCTCGACGACCGTCTCGGCCTTGTCGATCTCGCTCTGCGGGACCATCGGCAGGCCCTGGCCGCGGGCGGACTGGGCGACGTAGGACAGCGCCATCACGGCGGCCCGGGCGAGGTCGTCGCGGGCCTGCTCGGCGGAGATGTCGAGGAGCGGCTTGAGGCCCCAGACCGGGGCGAGCATGGCGAGCGCGGACTGGACGTCGACCCGGATGTCACCGGAGTGCACGGGAATCGGGAAGGGCTCGGCGGCCGGCAGGCCGGGGTTGAACTTGCCGTCCACCAGCAGGCCCCAGACGTGGCCGAAGGAGACGTTGCCGACCAGGTCGTCGATGTCGACACCGCGGTACCGCAGGGCGCCGCCTTCACGGTCGGGTTCGGCGATCTCGCTCTCGAACGCGACGACTCCCTCAAGCCCGGGTACGAAGTCGGACATACGACGGCTCCTTCAGTTCTGTGATCGGTGCTCCGCTGTGGTGGGGCGGCGCTCCAGTGACCGAATCGTGGTTGGCACTCGGTGCCAGAGTGACAGGCACGGGGTGCATTGCGCCAGACACCACCGCGGTGATGTTTCCCCTCGGACCGCTCGGCCTTCCCGTTCAGGGGTCGGTCGGGCCCGGGGGACTTCCGCGACCGGGCACCCGGTTCCGGACAATTCCCCGCACGGCGGGCAGCCAAGCGGTGGCGAGTCACCATATCTCCGAGCGGGGTTTGTCCGGAGGTAGCGGTGCCGGTTGCTTGTCGTACGGGATGATGTTGGCGTGCAGACCCCGGAACGCGCCCAGTCGACGCCCCTGAGCCCCGCCACCCGCACCCCGGCCGACGAGGCCCGCCCCGGTCCGGACCCCACCGTGATGCGCGAGCACTACAGCCACGAGGGCCTGGCCGAGGAGCAGCTCGCGCCCGAGCCGATCGGGCAGTTCGCCCGCTGGTTCCACGAGGCGGACGCCGCCGGGGTGGTGGAGCCCAACGCCATGGTGCTCTCCACCGCCGACGCCCAGGGCCGGCCCAGCTCGCGCACCGTCCTGCTCAAGGGCTTCGACGCCCGCGGCTTCGTGTTCTTCACCAACTACGGCTCCCGCAAGGGCTCGGAGCTCGCCGTCAACCCGTACGCCGCGCTGCTCTTCCCGTGGATCGCGCTGGGCCGCCAGGTGATCGTCCAGGGCCGGGTGGAGAAGGTCGGCCGGGACGAGACCGCCGCCTACTTCCGCACCCGCCCGCACGGCTCCCAACTCGGCGCCTGGGCCAGCGAACAGTCCAGCCCGATCGACAGCCGCGCCGTCCTCGAACAGCGCTACGCCGACCTGGAGCGCCGCTACCCCGAGGGCGAGGGCGTGCCCGTCCCGCCGTTCTGGGGCGGCTACCGGGTCGTCCCGGAGGCGGTCGAGTTCTGGCAGGGGCGCGCGAACCGGCTGCACGACCGCCTGCGCTACCTCGCCGACCCGGCGGGCCCCACCGGCTGGCGGGTGGAGCGGCTCTGCCCGTGACGGCGGGGGTGACGGCGGGGGTCGTGCCGCGGGGGTCGTGGGGCCGGGCCGCGGGGCGCAGTGTCGCGCGTCCGGGCGCGGCGGGCACCCGGATCTGACGCACCGTCACCGTTTTGTGTAGAATGTGCGCGTCGCGGACCGGAGTCGAGGATTTTTCGGCTACCGGCCCGCTGTGCCTGCGTGATCGGGTCGTGCCTGCGTGCATCGTAGCGAGGGACTAAGGGACTGATGGGCGTCACCGGTGCGGAAACCGTCGCTGGACTCGACTCCGACCTGGTCGACGTCGCCGCCCTGCCGCTCGACGAGCTCGACGCCCTGCCCGACACCGTCCTCGGCGACCTGCTGCGCCGGGTCGTGGCGGACGCCCTGACCCCCGGGGCGGAGCCGCTGGCCGCCTTCCAGTCGGCACTCGAACTCCGCTGACCCGCCGCTGACCACGGGCTAAACCCCCGGAGGCGAACGAATTCGCCAACTCTCCCTCCTGCTGGTGCAGTTCACGACATGCTGGGTAAGAAACCAGCGCCGTCACGGCACCGTCAGGGTCGGGGGGAACAGGTGAGTGAACGGGAACAGCAGCAGCGCCCGTACTTCTTCTTCAGCTACGCGCGTCGGGACTTCGAGGCGGGGGACGCCTTCGTCGACCAGTTCTTCAACGACCTGAGGGACGAACTCGGGCGCATCCTCGGTCCGGCCGTCCAGGCCGACGAGCTCGCCTTCCGGGACACCGAACGGCTCCGGCTCGGCGACGAATGGGCCGAGAAGCTCGCGCTGATGCTCGGCCGCAGCCGGACCATGGTCGCGCTCTACTCCCCGGCCTACTTCTCCAGCCTCTACTGCGGCAAGGAGTGGACGGCCTTCCGCGGCCGGGTGCGGCGCCACCACGAGGAGACCGCGGAGCTGGTCTCGGCCCTGATCCCGGTGCTTTGGGAGCCGGTCGCCCCCGGGGACCTCGTCACCGAGGTCACCAAGATCCAGTGGGCCCAGCCGGACATGGGCGAGGCCTACGCCCGGCACGGCCTGCGCGCCCTGCTGCGCACCGCCCAGCAGGACGCCTACCGGCAGGTCGTCCGGGTCGTCGCCGGACGGGTCCGGGACGCCGCCGTCCGGCGGCTCGCCGAACTGCCCGAGTTCGACCTGGACGCCGTCCGCGGCTACTTCCCCGGACCGGCCGCGCCCGCGCCCGCCGCCGAACCCGGCATGGTCCGGCTGTTCATCGCGGCCGGCCGGGCCTCGGAGGCCGCCGCCGAGGGCGGCTCCCGCCCGGGCGGCTGGTACGGGGCCAAGCCCTGGAACTGGACGCCGTTCTACCCGCCCGCCCAGCCCTCGCTGGCCTCCCGCGCCCAGCAGGTGATCACCAACGCCGGGCACATCACCTCCCTGGAGGAGGTCGGCGCCGGTCTCGGCGAGAAGCTCGACCAGGCCCGGGAGGACAGCCAGGTCAGCGTCCTGCTGGTGGACCCGTGGGCGGCCGAGAACGAGCGCTACCGGCCGGCCCTGCGCGAGTACGACGACCAGAACCACCCGGTCACCGGCGTGGTCGTGCCGATCGGCGGCAGCGACCCGGACGGGGAGCGCGAAGCGCCGTGGACCGGCGTGCGCGCGGTGTTCCGCCGCAACTGGTTGCGCCGGCGCGACCCGGAGCACTTGTTCCGGGTCAAAGTGAGCCAGGAGAGCTTCGACAGCGACCTCGCCATCATGGTGACGGTTGCTCAGAACAAGCTCATGGACGACAACTTGGATTGGGGGGACGATGGCGGCGACGCCTTCGGCTTCGGTCCGGGCGGCGGCCCGGACATGCCGGGCCTGGCCATCCCGGCCGGCCCGCCCGACCCCTCCGGCGCGCCGCGGAGCCCGTCCGCGCGCCGCGAACCGGAACCGCCACCGAACGACCTGCCCGGCCAGCGCCCGGGCAGCCACGACGGCTCAGTCCCGCTGAGGGGAGACGGACGATGAGCATCGAGCCCGGCACGGAGCCGGGACGCGGCGGACCGGGTTCGGTCGTCACGTTCTACTCGTTCAAGGGCGGCACCGGCCGGACCATGGCACTCGCCAACGTCGGCTGGATCCTCGCCAGCCGGGGCCTGCGCGTCCTGGTGGTCGACTGGGACCTGGAGGCGCCCGGCCTGCACCGCTACTACCACCCGCTGCTGGTCGACCCCGAACTCCACTCCACCGACGGCCTGATCGACCTGCTGCGCGGCTACGTCAAGCAGGCGCTGCCCTCCGCGTCCGGCCCCACCGGCCGGCCCCCGGCCGCCTGGCTGGACGAACCCGGGCGGCTGGAGGGCTACACCTGCGGCCTCGCCCTCGACCTGCCGGCCGGCGGCCGGCTCGACTTCCTCCCGGCCGGCCGCCAGAACGCGGCCTACGCGGCCGCCGTCACCAGCTTCAACTGGCGCAGCTTCTACCACGGCCGGGACATCCGCGGCGGCGAGTTCCTGCGCGAACTGCGCGAACGCTGGGCCCGCAGCTACGACTACGTGCTCATCGACAGCCGCACCGGCGTGAGCGACACCTCCGGCATCTGCACCGTCCTGATGCCCGACACCGTGGTCGACTGCTTCACCTTCAGCGCCCAGAACATCCGCGGCGGCGTCGACGCCGCCAAGGCCATCGCCGAGGCCGAGGAGCGGGCCATCCGGGTCCTGCCGGTGCCGATGCGGGTCGAGGACGCCGAACAGGAACGCCTCGAAGCCGGACGGGACTTCGCCCGCGAGGCCTTCGCCCCCTACCTCGGCCGCTGGCTGTCCGGGGACCGCCGGGCCGCGTACTGGGCCGACGTGGAGGTGCCGTACAAGCCCTTCTACGCCTACGAGGAGGTGCCCGCCACCGTCGCCGACCGGCCGCAGGAGGCGCGCAGCCTGCTCAACGCCTTCGAGCGGCTGGCCGAGTGGATCACCGACGGGCGGGTCCGCTCGCTGCGCCCGCTCAGCTCCGAGGCCCGCCGCCGGCTGTACGGCGCCTACCTGCGCTCGGCCCGGGCGGTGCCCCGCCAGGTGTACGTCAGCTACGCGCCCGAGGACCGGATGTGGGCCGAGTGGGCGGCCGCCACCCTCACCCGCTTCGGCTACCAGACCTCCCTGCACAACGCCGCCGATCCGTACACCGGCCAGCGCCCGCCGGAGGTCGCCGGGCCGCTCGACGGCCAGGGCCGGCTGCTCGCGCTGCTCTCGCCCGAGTACACCGCGCTGCCCCGGGCCGGCGAGGTCTGGCAGCTCCTCCAGGGGCGCGAACTCCCGTCCGGCACCTCGGCGTTGGTCGCCCTTCGGCTGCAGGACTCGGACGAGCCGGTGCCCCGCCCGTTCATCGGCCAGGCGGTGCCCGACCTGGTCCGCTCCTCCGCGACCGGCGCCGAGGCCCAGCTGTACGGCGAACTCGGCCCGCCGCCCGGCAGCAACCGCCAGTTCGACACCGACAGCGGCGAGTTCATCGCGCCCGCCCGGTTCCCCGGCACCGCCCCGCAGGTCCAGGAGGCGCCCTCGCGCAACGCCGCCTTCATCGGCCGCGGCAAGCTGCTCGAACTGCTCCGCAACCGCTTCACCGGCGGCCCCGCCGCCGTCCTCAGCCAGGTCCTCTACGGCTTCGGCGGCGCCGGCAAGTCCCAGATCGCCGCCGAGTACGCGCACCGCTTCAAGGCCGCCTACGACGTGATCTGGTGGGTGCCCGCCGAGGAGCCCGCCAACATCCCGCAGAAGCTCGCCGAACTCGCCCCCCGGCTCGGCGTGCCCACCAGCGACGACGTCGCCCACACCGCCGCCGCCGTGCTCGACGCGCTGCGCCGCGGCCACCCGTACCGCCGCTGGCTGCTGGTCTTCGACAACGCCGGCACCCCCGAGGAACTCGCCCCCTGGCAGCCCGGCGGCTCCTCCGGCGGGCACGTCCTGATCACCTCGCGCAACCAGGGCTGGGCCCGGCACGCCGGCCTGGTCGAGGTCGACGTCTTCCTGCGCGAGGAGAGCATCCGGCTGCTGCGCCGCTTCAACGGCGGCCTCTCCCCGGAGGACGCCGACCAGGTCGCCCAGCGGCTCGGCGACCTCCCGCTCGCCGTCGGCCAGGCCGCCGTCTGGCTCCAGGAGACGTCGATGCCGATCGCCACCTACCTCGAACTGCTCGACGACGAGCTCACCGAGATGCTCGAACGCACCCGGCTGCGCACCGCCGAGTACCCGCACTCCGCGGCCGCCACCTGGCGCATCTCGGTCGAGGAGCTGCGCCGGATGAACGCCCCGGCCGCCCAGATCCTGGAGATCTGCGCCTTCTTCGGCCCCGACGCCATCCCGATGCGGCTGCTCTACAGCCGGGCCGTCACCCGCGCCCTGCGGCTGCCCCCGCGCGCGCCGCGCGACAAGCTGGCGATCGGCGAGTTCCTGCGCGCCATCAACCGGTTCGGGCTGGCCCGCACCGACCAGGGCAGCGAGACCATCACCGTCCACCGGCTGGTCCAGGCGGTGCTCCGGGACCAGGTCGAGGAGGAGCGGCAGGCCGAACTGCGCGGCGTCGTCCACGCCGCCCTGGCCACCGCCAACCCCGGCGACCCGGACATCCCCGCCAACTGGGCCGAGTACGCCGAACTCCTGCCCCACCTCTGGCCGTCCGGCGCCGTCGACAGCGCCGACGAGGACGTCCGGCAGTGGATCATCGACTCGGTCCGCTACCAGTGGAAGCGCAGCCTGCACGAATCCGGCCGGGAACTCGCCGAACGCACCCTGGAGCACTGGCGCCAGGACGGCTACGGCGGGCCCGACTTCGACGTCGACAACGACGCCCAGACCCTCATGCTGCGCACCCAGCTGAGCAACATCCGCCGCTCCCAGGGCGCCCTCCAGGAGGCGTACGAGATGGACCGGGACATCCTCGACCGGTTCACCGCCACCCTGGGCCCCGAGCACTCCCACACCCTCGCCGTCGCCAACAGCCTCGGCGCCGACCTGCGCTTCCTCGGCCGCTACGACGAGGCCCGGACGCTCGACCGCCGGACCCTCGACGCGGCCCGGCGCACCCTCGGGCCGGACCACCCGCGCACCCTGATGATCACCAACAACCTCGCCGTCTCCGACTACCTGGCCGGCGACCGCCGCGCCGCCCTGGAACGCCACCGCAGCAACTACCTCCAGCAGCGCGACGCCCTCGGCGCGCACAGCCTCTACGCCCTCTCCTCCGCCTCCAACTACGCCCGCGACCTGCGCGAGACCGGACGG
The DNA here is from genome assembly GCF_042884005.1 of Kitasatospora sp. NPDC058162. Classification (NCBI taxonomy): domain Bacteria; kingdom Bacillati; phylum Actinomycetota; class Actinomycetes; order Kitasatosporales; family Streptomycetaceae; genus Kitasatospora; species Kitasatospora sp. NPDC058162. Next base: position 439,531 of record NZ_JBHVUS010000003.1, on the reverse strand, counting down.
CTGCGGGAGGCGCTGGACCTGCTGGAGGAGACCGTCCGGATCTACCAGCAGACCATCGGCGACAACCACACCGACACCCTGCGCGCCCGGAAGAACCTCGCGGTGGCGCTGCGCCGGGCCGGGCGCTACCACGAGGCCCTGGAGATCGACGAGGACATCTACCAGCGCTACCTGGACATCAACGGCCCCGAACACCCCGACACCCTGGCCGCCGCCACCAACCTGGCCAGCGACCTCAACGCGCTCGGCGACACCGAGCGGGCCATACCGCTGGCCGAACGGGCCCTCGCGCGGTACCGCGACTACCTGGGCGAGGAGCACCCGGTCACCCTGGCCGGGGCCAACAACCTCGCGGTCTACCTACGGCTGGCCGGCCGGGTCGCCGAGGCCCGCGAACTGTCCGGGCGGACGCTCGCCCAGTTCCGGGCCGTGCTCGGCTCGCACCACCTCTACATCCCGATCGCGATGATGAACCACGCGAACGACCTGGCGCTGGGCGGCGAGATCCGGGCCGCCCTCGCCCTGGAACAGGAGGCGGCGCCGCTGATGACCGAGGCGCTCGGCCCGGACCACTACGACTCGATCGGCATCAACTCCAACCTGTCGCTGACCCTGGCGGCGATCGGGGAGACCGAGCGGGCCGCCGACCTGCGGGCCGACTGCATCCGGCGGGCCCGGGTCACCCTGGGGGAGGAGCACCCGACCACGGTCGCCGTGAAGGCGGGCACCAGGCTCGACTCGGACGTGGAACCCCCGCACGTGTGACGGGCGGTCAGGAATTGTTGCCGGGCGGTGCTAGGTTCACGCGCATGGTGCCGTTCCGGCAGTTCCTGCTGAAGATCCACAGCCGCTGCAACCTCGCCTGCGACTACTGCTACGTGTACGAGGGGGCCGACCGGAGCTGGCGCGAGCGGCCGCGGCGGATGGAGCTCGCCACCGTCCGCCGCACCGCCCGGCGGATCGCCGAGCACGCGGCCGGACAGGGGCTCGACGAGGTCTCCGTGGTGCTGCACGGCGGCGAGCCGCTGCTCGTCGGGGCGGCCCATCTGGACGCCTTGCTGGCCGAGTTGGCCCGGATCGCGGACGACGGGCCGCGGGTCCGGTTCAGCCTGCAGACCAACGGGCTGCGGCTGCTGGACGAACCCGCGCTGCTCGACGTGCTGCACCGCCACCGGGTCGGCGTGGCGGTCTCGCTGGACGGCACCCGGACCGACCACGACCGGCACCGGCGGCTGCCCTCCGGCGCCGGCAGCTGGGAGCGCACCGCGGCGGCCGTCCGGCTGCTCGGCTCCGACCGGCACCGGGAGCTGTTCGCCGGCCTGCTGTGCGTCGTCGACCTGGCCGCCGACCCGGTCGCCACCTACCAGGCGCTGCTGGAGTTCGCCCCGCCCCGGCTCGACCTGCTGCTGCCGCACGCCACCTGGTCGGCGCAGCCGGCCGGCGTCCACCGCGCCCTCCCGGTCGGGCCGCCCGGGCCCACCGAGCCCGCGCCGTACGGGGATTGGCTGATCGCCGCGTTCGACCGCTGGTACGACGCGCCGTACCGGGAGACCGGGGTGCGACTGTTCGAGGAGCTGTCCGTCCTGCTGCTCGGCGGGCGGGCCGCCAGCGAGGCGGTCGGGCTGGCGCCGGTCGACCTGGTGGTGATCGAGGCGGACGGCACCATCGAGCAGGCCGACAGCCTCAAGGTGGCGTACGACGGCGCCGCCGGGACGGGCCTGGACGTGTGGCGGCACGGCTTCGCGGAGGCCGCCGCCCACCCGGCCTTCCGGGCCCGCCAGCGCGGCCTCGACGGGCTCGGGCCGGTGTGCGCGGCCTGCCCGCTGGTGCGGGTCTGCGGGGGCGGGCTCTACGCCCACCGCTACGCGGCGGACGGCTTCGGGCACCCCTCCGTCTACTGTGCCGACCTGGACCGGCTGATCCGGCACATCGCGGGGCGGCTGCGGGCCGGGGTGGCGGAGCTGGCCGGGGCCGGGCGGCGGCGGTAGCGGGGCGGTGGGCGCGGGGTGCGCTCGCCCGTCCGGGTCATGGGCGGGACCGAGCGGGCTGAGTCGGCGCCGAGTGGGGAGACTGCGGGCGGACCGGGCGGGGCGCCCGGTGCTTCAGGGGTTTCAGGCGCTTCAGGCGCTTCAGCGGCTTCGGCGGCTTTCGGGAGAGGACGGACCGGTGACGGGTACGGGCGAGGCGGTGGCGGCCGGGGTGCCGGGCGCGCGTGGGGAGCGGGGGACGCGGGGTAGCGGCCCGGACGGGCGCGCCTCCGACGGGCGCGACGGGGACGCGCTGCCGCGGCACGGCCTGGACCGGGCGACCTTCCGGGCGATCGCGGGCGCGCGCGGCGGCCCGCAGGCCGTCCGGCTGCTGCGCGCCGGGCAGTTGAGCAAGCGGGCGCTGCTGCTGCTGGCGCTGCGCCGGACGGCGCCGCAGGACGAGGGCTACCGGACGGCCTTCCAGGAGCTGTGCGCGCTCCAGCGGGCCGACCGCGCGGGCTGGGAAGAGGTGCTGCTGCGGCCGGAGTTGGACGCCTGGGCGGCCGACCGCCTGCGCGACCTGGCGCAGGGCGCGGCGGCACCGCTGGACGGGCTGGGCGAGTTCCTGCGGGCGGGTGGCCGCCCGGCGCTCGACCTGGAGTGCGACGGGCTGCGCTGGACGCCGGTGATCGACCACCTCGGGCCGCGCCGGGTGGACTACGGGTGCCCTCCGATCGGGCCGCTGTCCGCCGCCGAACTGCGGTTGTGGGAAGTGCAGTTGGCCGCTGCCTGGGAGATCCTGGTGCGCCGCCACCGCCCGCACGCGGAGGCGGTGGCGGCCTGCGTCGCCGCCGTGGTGCCGCTGCGGCCCGCCCCCGGCGGGGAGGCGGTCAGCGCCGCCGCCCGGCGGGCGTACGGCGCGGTGGCGGCCTCCCGGCCGGCCGATCCGGTGCTGCTCGCGCTCGCCCTGGTGCACGAGTTCCTGCACGTCCAACTCGGCGCCCTGCTGGACCTCGTGCCGCTGCACCGGCCGAACGGCCCGGCGGTCTACCACGCCCCCTGGCGCCCCGACCTGCGCCCGGCCGGGGCGCTGCTCCAGGGGACGTACGCGCACCTGGGTGTGGCCTCCTTCTGGTGCGCCGAGGCGGCTGCCGGGGTGAGCGAACCGGCCCGCGCGGAAAGGGAGTTCGCGCGGTGGCGGACCCACACCCTGGCGGCGGCCGGAATCCTGCTGGAATGCGGCGAACTTACCGAGCGCGGAACGGAGTTCACCGAGGAACTGGCGCGTTCCGTCCGCGAACTGGGCGCGTGAGGCGTGCCGCCCGGAGGGATTCGGCCGACCGGGCGATGGTGCCGGGTCTGCGGTGGCGACCGCGGACGCGCCGCCCGTACCCCCGGCGTGCGTCCGTCCGGGGAACGGCGGAAGGGCTCGAACGCCTGCACCGGTCAACGCGCTTCGGCGCGCGCAACGGTGAAGTGCGCGACCGCTGAACGGGTGAATTCTCAGGCTTTCGCGCGCCGTGGTACTGCGTCGGCTGGCTGGGCAGACCAACTTGAGAGGGCAAGGTGCCGCGCGGAGTCCTCGCGGGCACTACATTGGTCGCAACCGGGTGGCCTACCCGCACTCGGCAGGTCCTAACCGCGCCTAAGGAAACGAATATGACTCCGGTAACCAGCATCAGGCCGGCCGGCAACCTCACTGACACTCAGGAGACGCCGGAACGCCCGTCCCTCGCCGAGCTCGCCGCCCTGGGTGCGGAGGAACTCGCCGCCCGGCTGCAGCGCGCCCTCCCCGGCGCGGAATCCGGCCTCGTGCCGGTCGCGGCCTTCAACTCCTCGATCTGAGCCGCTCCGGAACCTCGAAACGGACCCCAGGCCGAGCTGAACCCGCCACACCCATGACGACGCGAATTCCGGTGCCTCTGACGCAATTCGTCGTCAAGATGCACAGCCGGTGCGATCTCGCCTGCGACCACTGTTATGTCTACGAGCACGCGGACAGCAGTTGGCGCTCCCGCCCCAAGGTCATCGGGGAGGGCATCCTGGCCAAGGCCGCCGAGCGGATCGGCGAGCATGCGGTCGCCCACCGGCTGTCCGCCGTCCGGGTCGTCCTGCACGGGGGAGAACCCCTGCTCGCCGGCCCGGAACGGTTGAGCCGCGCAGCCGAAGCACTCCGGGCGGCGCTCCCGCCCGGTTGCTCCCTCGACCTGCGCATCCACACCAACGGCGTGCTGCTCAGCCGCGCCTTCCTGGCCGTGTTCGCCGCGCAGGACATCCGCGTCGGCGTATCGCTCGACGGCGACAAGATCGCCAACGATCGCCACCGGCGCTTCGCCGACGGCCGCAGCAGCCACCCCCAGGTGCTGCGGGCGGTCGGGCTGCTGAACGAGCCCGAGTTCCGGCACCTGTTCGCCGGGCTGCTGTGCACCATCGACATCGAGAACGACCCGGTGGCCGTGTACCGGGCGCTGGTCGAACTCCGGCCCCCCGCCGTGGACTTCCTGCTCCCGCACGCCACCTGGGAGGAGCTGCCGAAGCGGCTCCCGGACGGTGCGGAGCACCCGTACGCGGACTGGCTGCTGACCGTCCACAGGCTGTGGGAGACGGACGCGCGGCCGTTCGCCGTGCGCACCTTCGAATCCGTGCACCGGACGGTGCGCGGGCTGTCCAGCCTCACCGAGTCGCTCGGGCTGGAGCCCTCGGACCTCGCCGTGCTGGAGACGGACGGGACCTTCGAGCAGGCGGACAGCCTCAAGACCGCGTACGACGGGGCGCCCGCCACCGGGATGAACGTTTTCGCGCACAGCCTCGACGACCTCGCCCGCCACCCCGGCATCGCCGCCCGCCAGTCCGGCCTGGCCGGGCTCAGCGAGACCTGCCGGGCCTGCCCGGTGGTCCGCGCCTGCGGTGGCGGACTGTACGCCCACCGCTACCGGGCGGACAATGGCTTCGACAATCCCTCCGTCTACTGCGGTGACCTCATGACGCTCATCAACGGCATTGCGGGCAGCGGCGGTTCGTCCCCCGTACCGGCGCCGGTGCCCGCCCAGGGCGGCCGCCGGCCGCTGTCGATCGCGCTCACCCCGGCCCAACTCGACGACCTGGCGACGGGATACGGCGGAGCCGAAACCGTCGCCGCCGTCGGGGAGTCCCAACTCCGCTTCACCCGCGCAATGCTGGCCGCCGCCTGGGACGCTTCCGGGCACGGCCGGGCAGCGGCCTGGGAGCTGCTGGAGGAGCTCGACAGGAAGGCGACGAAGGCCGTGGACGCGGTGCTGGCGCACCCGTACGCCCGGGCCTGGGCCGCCCGGCGGCTCGTCGGGGACCTCTCGGTCGGCCTCGGGCCGATGGCGGCGCTGGCCGCCGCGGCGGCGGTACGGGCCGGGCGCGGGGACGCCGTCACGGTGCCCGCCCGGGGCGGCTGGCTGCACCTGCCGACGCTGGGCCGGATCGCGGTGCCGGACGGCGAGGCGGTGGTCACTGGGCACGCCGACGGCTTCGAGGTGCGGGCCGCGGACGGGACGGTGTTCACGGAGCTGGACCAGCCGTTGCGGCGGGTGCGGCTGGCCGGCGGCTGGACGGTCGCCCTGGAGGACGTCGACCCGCTCCGCGACAGCCACGACCACCCGGTGGCCGACCGGCTGCCCGAGACCGAACTGCTCGGTTGGACGGGCGCGTTGCGCGAGGCCTGGGAACTGCTCGGGCGCGACCTGCCCGGCTATGCGGAGGGCATCCGGGCCGGGCTGACGACGATCACCCCGCTGCGGCCCGGCCCCACCGGGCGCGATGTCAGCTCGGCGGCGCGGCAGGCCTACGGCGCGGTCGGCATCGCCCGGCCCGCCACGGCACCCACGCTGGCGCTGCTGCTCGCCCACGAGTTCCAGCACGTGAAGCTCGGCGCGGTGCTCGACCTGTACGAACTGTACGACCGGCCTGACAACGGGCCCGACGACCGGCGGTACTTCGCCCCCTGGCGGCCCGACCCGCGCCCGCTGGAGGCCCTGTTCCAGGGCACGTACGCCCACCTGGCGGTCACCGAGTACTGGGGCACCCGGACGGCCGCGTACGACGGCCTGGCGGGCGAGGCCGCCGATCGGGCGCGGGCGCAGTTCGCGCTCTGGCGGCAGTACACCGCGGAGGCCGTCGAGCGGCTGGTCGGATCCGGTGTGCTGACCGAGCTGGGGCACCGGTTCGCAGCGGGGCTGGGGGAGAGCGTCGCGCCGTGGCTCGCCGTACCGCTGCCCGCGGCGGCGGAGCGGGACGCCGAGCGGGCGCGGCAGGAACGTAGCCGGCTGCGGTTCGCCGAGGTCTGAGTCCAGGTCTGAGCCCGGGTCTGAGTCGAAGGAAGAGAAGGAGGGGCTGTGATCTCCGTCGCCGAACTCGCCGACCGGTTCGCCCGTTTGGGCGTCCGGCCGGGCACGGTGCTGCACGTCCAGGCCTCGCTGCGGGCACTCGGGCCGGTCGAGGGCGGGGCGGGCGGGGTGGTCGACGCCCTGCTTCAAGTCCTGGGCCCCGAAGGAACGTTGGTGGCCTTCACGTCCACGCCCGAGAACTCCTCGACCTCGCGGATCTACCAGGCCGCGGTCGCCGGGCTGTCGGCGGCGGAGGTCGAGGAGTACCGGGACCGGATGCCGCGCTTCGACCCGGCCACCACCCCGGCCTCCCCGACCGTGGGCGCCCTCTCGGAGGCCGTCCGGAGCAGGCCAGGCGCCCGGCGCAGCAGCCACCCGCAGACCTCCTGGGCCGCCCTCGGGCGCCGGGCCGAGGAGATCACCGCCCGGCACCCGCTCACCTCCCACCTCGGGCCGGACTCCCCGCTCGGGCGGCTGTACGAGCTGGACGCCCGGGTGCTGATGCTCGGCGTCGGGATGGCCCGCTTCACCGCCTTCCACCTTGCCGACCTGCGCCAACCCGACGTACAGGTCCGGGAGTACCGCTGCGTCACGGCGGACGGGTGGGTCAGCTTCCAGGCCCCCGACCTGGACGACCTGCACTTCGCCGAGCTCGGCGCCCGGGTGCTCGCGGAAGCGGAGGGCGTCACCGCCGACCGGATCGGGGGCGCCGACTGCCGGCTCGTCCCGGTCCGGGAGGCCGTGGACCTCGCGGACCGGTTGCTGCGGGCCCCTGTCCTCGTCTGATCCGTCGCAGGCCCGGGGCACCGGGGGGTCTCAGCCCAGTGGGGTGCTCAGCTCGATGGACCGCAGGGCGGCGGCCAGGGCCGGTGCGTCGCCGACGTCGAGAGCCGTGTCCGTCAGCTTGATGACGTGTTCGTCGCCGTGCGCCAGGGCCCGTTCGAAGACCTCCTCGGGGGTGAGGGTGCCGGGCGGGGAGTATCGGACGGGTGCGTCCGGGGCGTACATCGCGGTCACCGCGGCGGAGGCGGTCCAGGCCGCCCGCAGACCGGCCGGCCACAGGGCGGGCGGGAGCGCGGGGAGGGTGCGCAGGACGGCGTTGGGGGCCGTGGCGGCGTGGACCAGCATGGTCTCCTCGCCGTGGCCGTGGGTGGCGTACCGGTGGGTCGCCGCGCGCACGAGTTCGGTGAGGCGGCGGCGGGCCTCGTCCGGGTCGGTGACCTCGGCTGCCCACGTCGGCAGCGCCTCGACACGGTCGAGCCGGGCGGGGAAGCCGCCGTCCCGTACGGCGATGGGCGGGACGGCGTCGAGGGCGGCGGCCGCGCTGTCGGCGCCGGGCAGTGAGGCGGGAGCGGCCAGCGGCCGGTGTCGGGCGGCCCAGTAGCCCAGGCCGTGGGCGAGTTCGGCCAGCCGGGGTTCGGTGGCCTCGCCGGACAGCAGGGTGCGGACGGCGTGGCCCACGCGGATCACCGGATGGGTCGAGCCGCCGTACAGGCCGGGCAGCAGTCGGGGCCACCACTGGCCGAGCACGTCGCGCCAGGGTCGTTCGGCGAGCTGCCGCTCGAAGTGGTCGATCCAGTCGGCCGCGCGGCGCGGATCGCCCAGCGCGGAAGCCCAGTTGTCGGCCGTGACCGGCTCGACCCGGGAAGGGAAGTCTTCGAGCTTGCCCGCGTACAGGTCGAGCCAGCGGTGCACGGCATGCGCCTGTCCGCGGGCGGTGAGGGCCTCGACGGCCATCGGTGCGTGGTTGGTGAGCCGCCCGAGCCGTTCGGGCCCCGAGTGGTGGAGGCGTTCGAGTGCTTCGTCCAGGGTTCCGGTGGCGTCCATGGCAGGGACGGTAGGCGGGGCGGAGCGGCGGCGTAACGGGCCGGAGATGTAGGGCTCGGCCTAGGACCTGGGGTCCGGTGGTGCGTCGGCATAGCGTTCACCGTCATTCCATTGCAACGTGCGTGGGGGGTTTCGTTGCATTCTCGGCAGAGTTGTTGCAATGAAATCCCGCCACTGACCTGCACTGACGGCTTTGCGATGGGGGTTGACTGTTGCCTGATGGTTGAACGCAACGTAGCGTTTCGCCTGTCAGAAAGCAGCGGGCCGCCGGGTCCGCGACGCGGAGGAGAAGGAGAGCACGATGCAGAAGTTCGCCACCCCCACCCCGGTCTCGGCCGTCCTGGACATCCCCGCCGGCCGCATCCGGTTCATCGCCGCCGACCGGTCCGACACCGTGGTCGAGGTCCGGCCCGCCGACGCGGGCAGGAGCCGGGACGTCAAGGCGGCCGCGCGGGTCGAGGTCGCCTACGCCGACGGCGTGCTCCAGGTCCGGGCCGCGGAGCCGAAGCACCGGATCCTCGGCGACTCCGGCTCCGTCGAGGTCACCGTCCAGCTCCCGTCCGGCTCCCGGGTCGACGCCACCGCCGCGCTGGCCGAGTTCCGGGGCGTCGGCCGCCTCGGCGACGTCACCCTCAAGGCCGCCCAGGGCACCGTCAAGCTCGACGAGACCGCCGGCGCCCGACTCGCCCTCCAGGACGGCGACATCGCCGTCGGCCGACTCGGCGGCCCCGCCGAGATCCGCACCCTGAAGGGCGACCTGCGGATCGCCGAGGCCGTCGGCGGCACCGTCACCCTGTGCACCGAGTACGGGCAGATCGCCGTCGGCGCGGCCCGCGGGGTCTCCGCCGCCCTCGACGCCGGCACGAGCCACGGCCGGATCCACAACGCGCTGAAGAACACCGACGGCACCCCCGGCCTCACCATCCGGGCCACCACCGCCTACGGCGACATCACCGCCAGCAGCCTCTGATCCGCACCCCTCCACCGGAAGAAGGAAGCACCATGAGCGTCATCGAGCAGGACCGCCCCGAACTCCAGAAGGCCGCCCAGGACTTCGTCGACGCCGGCTTCGCGGGCGTCCAGCTGCGGGTCCGTGACGAGCGCGGGGAGTGGACCGGCAGCGCCGGGGTGCACGAGCTCGGCGAGAGCGCGAAGCCCGCCACGGACGGGCTGTTCTGGATCGGCAGCACCACCAAGACCTTCGTCGCCGCCCTGGTGCTGCACCTGGTCGCCGACGGCCTGATCGAGCTGGACGCCCCGGTCGCCGAGCACCTGCCCCGGTTCGGCCTGGACGAGCGGATCACCGTACGGATGCTGCTCCAGCACACCAGCGGCGTCTACAACTGCACCGGCGAGATCAATGAGGAGGGGGAGTTCGTGCCCGGGCTGCCCTCGATCGGCAAGGCGTGGGTCGACAACCGCTTCCACGACTACCGGCCCGACGAGCTGGTGGAGTTCGCGCTGGCGAAGCCGGCCCGGTTCGAGCCCGGCACTGACCAGAGCTACTCCAACACCAACTACACGCTGGCCGTACTGCTGGTGGAGGCGCTCACCGGGCACTCCTACGCGGAGGAGATGCAGCGCCGGATCCTGCGGCCGCTCGGCCTGCGGGACACCCTGGTGCCGGGCAGCCTCTCCGAACTCCCCGGCCCGCACGCCCACGGCTACTACCGGTACCAGGACGGCGAGGAGTGGAAGGTGGTCGACGTCGCCCGGCAGAACCTCTCCCTGCTGTGCGGCTCCGGGGACATGATCTCGACCACCCGCGACCTCCAGGTGTTCTTCGCCGCCCTGCTCGGCGGCCGGCTCCTGCCGGACGCGCTGCTGGAGCAGATGCGGACCCCGCACGGGATGCTCGGCTACGGACTCGGCCTGTTCGTCCAGGAGTTGGGCCCGGAGAACGGCGGCGTCACCATCGTCCACCACAACGGCGGCGCCCCCGGCGGCTACGGCGCCCTGATGATCGCCACCCCGGACGGTGCCCGCACCCTCACCGCGGGGCTCACCACCGGCGACTCGGACATGGACCCGGCGGTGGAGTTCCCGAAGGCGCTGGACCAGCTGATCAAGGCGGTCTTCTGCTGATCCGCTCCGAGCCTCTCAGGCGCAGGAAGTCGGCCACGCCGACTTCCTGCGCAGTTGCGCTGCCTCGGAGGTGGAGGATGAGGGCGCACGGGGCGAACGGAGGAGTCGGCGATGGCGAGTGAACCGGCGGCGGTCGTACGGGTTCTCACCGGGCGCTACCGGGCGGTGCGGCCACGGGTGGGCAACGGGCCTGGGCAGCCTCCGGCCGAGGACGTCGAGACGGTCATCAGGTTCGCCTTTCGGGCGCCGTCGCTGTGGCGGCACGAATTCGGTGGCCGCGTCGCCGTTGCCGAGAGCAATTTCCCCCCGTGGGTGGAGCCGGGTCTTTCCTTCCCCGGCGAAGGCTGGCCGTGGAGGTTCGCCCCGGACCCTGCCCGGCTGGTCGTTCCCGCGCTGCCGGAACTGCCGGCCGGTCGCCCCGCGGAGCATGACGGCCGGGCGGCGGTGCGGACCGAGATGGCCGGGCCCGAGGGGGTGACCCTGCAGCTGGTGATCGACGGCCGGACCGGCATGGTGCTGCGGGCCTCCGCACCGGGGACGGCTTACGTCGAGGAGCTGTCCGAGCTCGCGTTTCCCGAGGCGCTTCCGGACGACCGGTTCGTTCAGCCTGATGACGATGGCAGCGCCGACCGGGCGGAGCTGCTTCGTTGGGAGCGGATCCGTGAGCACTACCGGGTGCGGCCGCTTCCCGTGCCCGCGTCCTGGCCCGGGCCGATCGGGCGTCCGTCGCCGATCGGCGGTGATCCCGATACGGGGTTCGTCGTCGTGGACCTCGACACCGAGCCGTCACTGGGCACACCGACGGCGGCCCAACTGGTGCGCCAACCCCTGGAGGAGCCGCCGTACTTCGCCGGCTGGGCCAGGGACCCGGGGCACCACCTCCAGCGGTGGCGTGATGATCGGTGGCAGTGGACGCTGGTGCTGTCCGACAACCCGCTCACGGTCGAGCAGTTGGAGCGGGTGCGTCGGGAACTGGCCGACGCCGAGTAGGAGTTGTGCGCAGGAAGTCGGCTGGGCCGACTTCCCACGCACAAGGATGACTGGCTCAGCTCTTCGGCGTGTACCAGCTGAGTTCGAGGATGGCGTCGTTGAAGTCGGCGTCGTCGCCGTTCTCCGCGACGACCACCAGCAGGTGGTAGTTGCCGATGTCGTACGGGCCGCCGCTGTTGAGGCGGCTCGCCTTCCAGTTGCCATCGGCTTCGCTGAACTCGAAGGTCGCGACGATCTGGCTCGGGCCGGTGATGGTCGTCTGCCCGGCGACGCTGTTGTGCTCTCCGGTTCCGGTGAAGAGGTAGTCCACCGCACCGTCCTTGCTGGTGGCCGAGATCTTCTGGGTGAAGCGGGAGTTGGTCTTCGCCTTGATGGTGACCTTTGCGCCGGCGGGGAGGCTGATCTCGGCCTTGTTGTCCTTGACGAAGACGGACGCGTTGGACACTTCGGACTCCTTCGGGGCGGCTGGAAGCCAGCACGGAAATGGTGACTCTGGGTTCTTAATGGTGATCGACAGTGATCGCTGATCAGCGTAGCCAGCCGAGAGCCGGAGGGGCCGGAGTCATGGAACCCATGACAGGGACGGCTCAATAGTGGTAGGCGAAGCACCGCGCGTCAGGACGTGGGGGCGGCGGCCTCCAGGGTTCGGCGGATCACTCGGATCCCCTGGTCGACCATCGCGGCGATGGGCTCCGCCAGGCTGTGCGGCTGCACGTCGGTGACCCAGACGAAGCGGCTGCGGCCGCCCGCTTCGGCGAACACCTGCATGGAGGCGTTGTGGTGGGAGACGGCCATGGAGCCGCCGACCACCGAGTAGGCGATGCGGCGGAGGTCGTCGTCGAGCGAGACGATGAGCTCGTGCACCACTGTGCCGTCCGCGAAGGTCACCACCCGGACGTCCCCCTCGACCTGGGTGTCGGCGACGAATTCGGGGGCGAGATTGTGGTGGACCTCGCCCCAGTCGCGGATCGCCGCCCAGATCCCCTCGGGGTCGGCCTCGATCAGGATCTCGCGGTACACGGTTGCCATGGGGGTACTCCTTTGTCTCGCGGGCGGACGGGTCAGTTGGCGGTGGGCGTGGCCGGTACCAGGCAGAAGGGGTGGCCCTGAGGGTCGGTGAGGACGACCCAATGGCCCTCGCCCGGCTGGAAGTCCGGCCGGGACGCGCCGAGGGCGAGCAGCGCCTCGACCGCGCGCTCCAGGTCGGTGACGGTGAAGTCGAGGTGCAGGTGCGCGCTCTCATCAGGCCACTGCGGCGTCCGGTGGCCATCGACGCGGACGAAGGCCAGGCCGGCCCCCGCGCTGCCTGCGCTGCCTGCGCTGAGGGAGGCGAAGTCCTGGTCGCCGTGGGTGAGTTCCCAGCCGGTGGCGTGCTGGTAGAAGGCGGCGAGCGCGACCGGGTCGGCGCAGTCGACGACCACGGTGGTGAGCTGTTCGAGAACGGGCATGAGTGGACTCCGGAATCGTGAACGATCGGAAGCCGTACGGGCTTCGGTGAGGAGCCTCGCCCAGCAGTCCCGCCCCGGTCTTGAACATCCTTGCGCGGCGCGGCTGTCAGACCCGGTGCGTAGCGTGCGGAGGGTGCTCACCGCCGACCCTGTCGCCACCCGCCCGGGCTTCGCCATCAGTGCGGTGTCCTGCCGGTCCGACCACACCCGCTGGTCGGCGTCGGAGGTGCGGGCCGACTACCGGGTGGTGCTGGTGCGGCGTGGGAGGTTTCGTAGGACGGCCGCCGGCGTGCCCGCCGACATCGACCCGGCCCTCGGCTACGTGGGCGTCCCGGGGGAGGAGGAGAGCTTCGCGCACCCGGCTGGGGGCGATGTCTGCACGTCGATCAGCGTGACGCCTCAGTTGTGGCGTTCCCTGGCCGGGGATGGGGTGGGGCCAGCCGCACAGACGCTCTATACGGATCCGAAGCTCGACCTGGCGCACCGGCGCGTGCTCGCTGCCGGGCGCGAGGATGACATCGACTACGCGCTCGCCGAGGAGCTGGTGGGACTGCTGGCGACGGCCATCGGCCGTACCGTCGTCGGGCGGACCTTGGTAGGGGACGCGGCGGCCGAGCGCGACCGGAGTCTCGTCGCGGCCGCCCGTGAGGCGATCGCCGAGGCGGACCCGGCCGCGGACACGTTGTTCGGGCTGGCCGAGTCGCTCGGAGTCTCCCCGTACCGCTTGAGCAGGGCGTTTCCGCGCCACCTCGGTGTCTCGGTGACCCACTATCGGCACCGCATTCGGATCGGCCATGCCCTTGACCGCCTGGAGGCAGGCGAGACCAGCATCAGCACCCTCGCGGCTGAGCTCGGCTATGCCGACCAGGCCCACCTCACCCGCACCATGCGCCAGCACCTCGGCCACACCCCGACCAATCTGCGGAGAATGCTGACCCCCGTGCCCCCGGCGACGGGCCGGGGGCACGGGGGTGGCGGCGTCAGGCCGTGAAGTGGTCGAACTCGCCGGCCTTGGCGCCGTTGATCCAGGCGTGGAGCTTGGCACGCGTGGTGGTGACGACGGTGGTGGGGTCGTCGGATTCGCGGAGGTAGACGAGGTCACTGTCGGAAGCGATTTCAAGGCAGTTGGTGTTGGTGCCGCTGAAGCTCGACTTCTGCCAATTGAGCTGTTCCATACTTACCTTCCTTGTACTGCGTATCGAGCGTGTTGGAGCAAGCCCCAGGAGTCGCGAGAGGTGGGCGACGGTTCGGATGCACTTGCTGACAGTGGCGGGAGTGCCAAGCCCCTGAGCCGTTCGAACTGTCGACGGAACGAGGCTACTGCTTCGGGATCGCCGAGGAACGGCGAGCCCTGGGGCTGCTCCATGAGCACGGTGTCCAGCTTGGCGTGTCCACCGTGAAGCAGCATGAACGGGGTGTCGGTCCTCGCGAAGACAGTGCAGTCGAACGGCAGGATCTGGATGGTGATGTGAGGCAACCTGCCGACCTCGATCAGATGGTTCAACTGGTCGCGCATGATGGTTGGCCCGCCGTACATCATGCGTAGTGCGGCCTCATGGATTACGGCGTGGAATGGCGTCTTGTTCTCAATGCTCAGGATTCGTTGCCGCTCCTGTCGGAAATCGACAGGCTTCTCCGAGTAGTCAAGGATGATTTCGCTGTAGGCCTTGGTCTGTAGCAGGCCTGGGATCAGTAGCGTCTCGTATGTATCGAGGCGGGTGGCGCTGCGCTCGAACTCGGCGAGATCAAGGGCCGACGTCGGGACATGATGCCGGTAGTCGGTCCACCAGCCCTTGCCGTTGCTCTGGCTCATGTCGAGCAGGCCCGCGCGGTATTCGGGGTCGTTGGCATGGCAGGCATCAAGCCAGAGATTCAGTCGAGCAGGATTGATACCAAGCCTGGCCGACTCCGTGTGGCTGACGGCCGGACCCTTCATGCCGACGAGGTCGCCGAGCTCTGGCAGTGACATGCCCGCACTGGTGCGAAGACGTCGCAGCTCATCGCCAAGTCGACGTTGCCTCTCGCTGATCACGGTCCTGAATCCCATTCATATGCCCTTCTCGCGCAGAGGTTCGGTCGACGGCAGCTGTCTACTGACAGTGTAGATCCAAGCACGGAGTGTGTTGCAGGATTGTGGTGATTGGACCTACAGTCAACTCACCAACTCTTGCACCGCTGGGAGATTCCCCATGTGTGACCCCAACCTCAACTCCCCCTCCCTCACCGTGTCCCGCGAGCTGTTGCGCAACGTCATGGCGCGCGCCGGGTACTCCCGGGCGAAGATCGCGGATGCCGAACTCGCCCTCGTGGAACTGATCGTGAACGCCTGGCGGCACGGCCGGACCCCCGCGCCGGTCGTGGCCATCTCCATGGAGTTCCGCACCCTCCGGGTCGATGTGGCCGACCGCAGTCCCGTCCTTCCCGCACGCTGCAAGCCCGCCGAACTCTCCGAGTCCGGCCGGGGGTTGCAGCTGGTGGAGGGCCTCACTCACCGCTGGGGCGTCGAGCCGCAGGAGCTGGGCAAGCGGGTCTGGTTCGAGCTCGGGCAGGAAGGCGGCGCCGCGTGAACGCCCTCCACCCGATCCACCCGGCCGATCCGGCGATCCACCACCTCACCGGCCGCCAGCTCACCGAGCTGATCGTCGAACTCCGGATCGAAGGCCGCGAGTTCGGCATCCTCTGGCCGTCCGCGAAGCCTGGCGAGACCATCCTCAACGGCCGGGTGCTCGTCGATCTCGGCAACGTTCCCGCCAGTACCGTGATCAACCTGCTCGCGCTGCTGCGGGAGTTCAAGCGGCATCGAGACTGAGAGGTGCCAAGTTTGCTCCCCAAGGGAGCAGGGCTTGACCTCAAGTCGGCTTCAGCTCCTAGCGTCGGTCGTACCGAAGTGATCGACGTGAAGGGGAGGGATCGGCCGTGGAGTACTCGCACAGCGACGCCGAATTGATCAAGCAGCCCATCGGCTACTGGAGTTGGGCCGCCTACAAGGCCGTCGTCAGCCGCACCCGTGGCGCTCTGGCCGAGCTCGGCACCACGCAGCCGCAGTGGTGGGTGCTCGCCCAGCTCGCCCGGGCGGAGTCACCGAGGACCCGCGACGAGGTCTCCGCCGTGCTGCGCGACTACCTCGACACCGGGCAGGAGGCGCTCGACGCCGAGATCGATGCGACTGTCGAGCGGGGTTGGGTCGTCGCCGAGTCCGCAGGAGGCCGGCTCGTACTGACCTCCGAAGGCCGGGAGTTCTTCGACCGGGCGGCTGCTCTCCAGGACGAGCTGTGGACCGAGCGTCACTCGGGCATCTCCGACGAGGAGTACCTGACCACGCTGAAGGTTCTGCAGCGGTTCGTCCACAACACCGGAGGGCAGGCCTGGCACCACTGAGGGCCCGGAGCCCGGTTGTCCGACCCCGTTCCTAGGATCGGCGTCATGCCCGATGCCTTTACCGTCCTGTGGACCCAAGACACCTGCCGTGCCCTGCGCAAGGAGGGCCGCGTGGGTGAGCGGCCGCCCGTCGCCTACAGCGGTGCGCACCAGTCGCTGCCCGCCTGGTCGACGGCCAAAACCGGGGACGAGGTGTACGCGCTGCACGTCAAGCAGTGCGAGGTGTTCGTGGTCAGCCGGATGCGGATCGTCGACCGGGAGCGCGGCGAGTGCTGCGGCGCCGCTCCGGTGAACTGGCAGGACTCGAGCTTCCCCGGCCACTACGACTGGCGGATGCTCGGCGCGGGCGGCTGCGGCGCGGAGGCCATCCACGTGGACGGGACGCCCGTGCGGTTCGACCAGCAGGTACCGGGTGAGCTGCTCGAACAGCTCACCTGGCGCAACCAGCGGGGCAAGACCCGAGGGCTGAAGTACCTGGTCAACGGCCGCCTCGAACGCTTCGTCAGCCTCCAGGGCTTCTACCGCCTGACCCCCGAGTCGGCCGACGCGCTCGCGGAGCTCGTCGGCCCGTGAGCGGTCACCGGGGTCAGGCCGCTCCGAGCGCCACGGCCACGGCGTCGCGCACCGCGGCTTCAGTGGGGGCGGGCCGATCCAGGGCGGCGGCCATCTCGGCCAGCGAGGTCATCGCCACCTCGGGCAGCCCGCAGGCCGTGAACGCCGAGAACTCCGCGAGGTCCGGCGCGATGTTCAGCGCGAACCCGTGGCTGGTGACGCCACCGCGGATCCGCATGCCGATCGAGGCGACCTTCCGGTGCTCCGGGGTCCAGACCCCCACCAGGCTCTGGGACTTGGGCGGGGTGTCGCGACGAACCGCCGGCAGGCCCAGCGTGTCCAGAGCGTCGATCAGGCCCTGTTCCAGCCAGCGCACGATGTCGCCGGGACCGCGCTCGCGGAGATTGATCACCAGGTAACCGACCAGTTGTCCCGGGCCGTGGTAGGTCGCCTGTCCGCCCCGGTCGACCTGGACCAGCGGGATCCCGGTGTGCGTGGGCAGTTCATGGCGAGGGGTCCGGGCACTGTAGGTGATCACCGGAGGGTGGGTGAGGAATACCAGCCGGTCGGCAGTCAGGCCCTCCTGGCGCTGTTCGACCCAGGTGCTCATCTGCTCGACGGCTTCGGTGTAGGGGATCTCGCCCAGATCGATCCGCTTCAGCCCGCGCTCGCCCATGGACGACCCTCCTTGCGTCAACCGTTCGACCGACAGGCCGAGCGTACGCCGCTGCGCACAGGAAGTCGGACCGGCCGACTTCCTGTGCACCGAGGGGCGGTCAGGGCCCGACCCGCCCGGCGAGGTCCAGGGCCACCGCGATGTGGCTGTAGCCGGGCAGGGGCGACCCGCCGGCCTTCTCGTAGCGGACGGCATCGGCGAGGCCGAGCTTCTCCCCGCCGGGGAGGGAGCGGTTCGACGTCCAGAGGAGCAGCTGCAGCTGCTCGTTCTGCACGCCGAGCAGCGCGGCCGAGGACTCCAACGGCTTGCCGTCGGCGGCCCGCCAGCCGGCCATTTCGGCCCAGAAGTCGGCCAAGGTGTCCCAGCAGACCGCGCCCCTGGGCCCGAGCAGGAGCCGGGTCTCCTCGGGGGAGCGGAAGGCGTCCAGGCCGTGGGAGACCAGGTTCTGTGCGTCCTCCAGGAGCGAGAGAGCGAACACGTACTGCGTCTCGTCCGCCAGCAACTCCTCGACGAACGCCAGGACTTCGGCCGTCCCGCCGTGATCCCGCCGGGCCACCCGGAAGGCGACCTGGCGGCAGACGTCCAGGTCCTCGTCGGCGTCCACCGAACGCGGGTCGACACCCGCGAGGTCGAGCAGCCGCACCGAGGGCCCGACCGGTCGTCGGCGCCATGGGAAACGCATGGTGTTCCTCTTCGTCGGGGAGCGGTCAGCGGTGCTGCTGCCAGGCGGCGCGGGTGAGCTCGTACTCGACCTCGCCGTGTTCGGAGCCGGGGATCGCGTCGGGCCAGTCGCCGGTGAAGTTCCGCAGGAACGCCAGGCCGGACTTCTCCATCACGCGCCGGGAGCGGGAGTTGACCGCCATGGTGTTCGCGGTGACCCGCTCCACCCCGAGCTCGGTGAAGCCCTTGTCGATCAGGGCCCGCGAGCCCTCGGTGGCGTAACCCTTGCCCCAGGAGGCCCGGTTCAGCCGGTAGCCGAGCTCGACGACGGCGGGGCTCTGCTCGTCGAGGGGGCGGAACTCGAACCAGCCGAGGAACACCCCGGTGGCCGCCTCCTCGGCGGCCCAGAAGCCACGGGTGCCGGTGCACGGGTGGTCGTGGAGGAGCCGCGGCAGGACCTTCGCCTCGACCGTCTCCCGGTTGGTCGGCTCACCGCCGTTGATGAAGCGCATGACCTCGGGGTCGTTGTCGAGCGCGAAGAGGTGGTCGGCGTCGGCTTCGGTGAACGGACGCAGCACGAGCCGTTCGGTGTGGAGGAAGGCAGGCATACCGTGATCTTCACCGCCGACCGCCGGGCACGCCACCGGATATCTCGTGCGGGCGTCAGAGGACCGCGCAGGCGCTGATCAAGGTGTCGGCCCGGAGGCGGAGTTCGGGTGACTCGGCGCCGGTGATCCGGATGGACACCACGTCGTCGCCGACGGCCTGGGCGAGGTGGACCTCCGGGGTGGCCTCGGCGCCGACCAGCGGGTACGCGTACCAGCCGTCGGGCTCCTCGTCGTCGGTGCGCTCGACCCCGATCTGGACGGTCTCCCAGTCCGTGGCGTCGAAGGCGTACCCGGCATAGCCGGACAGCAGCTCCAGGAGCCCGCGCAGGTTGCGGCCGGTGATCCAGCCGGCGATCGGCCCGGTCACGGCGGGCTCCCTTCCGAGGCTCGTTCAGTGTGGCAAAGCGGCCTGCGCAGGAAGTCGGCCCGGCCGACTTCCTGCGCGGTGCCCCGGTCGGCCGCTACGCGGCGGCCCAGCCGGGGAGGGTCGGCAGCAGGGCCTCGGCGAGGCGGTTGAGCGTGGTGTCGTCGATGGTCTCGCCGTCCCCGCGGAAGACGGCGAGTTCGAAGGCCCGGCCGGTGCCTGCCGTGGGGTTCTGGGCGACGAGGAGGTTCCGGGTGTTGGGCCCGGAGGGCTTCCCCTGCTCCGGGCGGAGGGGCGTCGTGGTGCTCGAATAGATCGCCGCGGGGTGGCCGAGGACGGTCGTCGGTGTCGCCGTGGGGCCCGACCGGAACTCGACCGGCTCGGCGACCGGGAAGGCGCCTGCCGTCAGGGCGACCGAGGTGTGCCGCAGGCGCACCTCCACCGCCGGGTCCGTCCCGGGCGCCATCGGCATCGGGTGCGCGACCAGGACGCGGTCGTCCGGGGTGCCCAACAGCGCGGGCAGGTCGGGCCGGTTCAGTGCGGCGCAGACGGCCGCGTACCCCTGCGCATCGTTCGGCCCGGCCGCCTTGCACGGGACCGGCCCGGCCTTCTTCGCCTGCTCCTTCGGGCCGTCGAACTGCCCCGTCGCCCACAGCCCGGCCAGGACCGCGCACGTCACCGTCGCCATGGCCGCGAGCTTGAGGCCCGCCCGGTCCTTCACCGGCGCGGCGTCCTGTTCGACGCCGTTGTCGGCTTCCACTGCTGAACTCCTTCGTACGAAAACCAGACCGTGATCCTAGCCTTCGTACCAGGCCCCTGGCCTGCGGGTTTTCCCGGCTAGCCGGTCACCGGCTCCAGGCGGAGCTGCCGGAACGGCCCCGGCGGTGGTGCGTCGACCGGGCCGAACCACAGCCGGACGTCCTCGCCGGTGCGGACGGGGAGGGCGGGGAAGTCGTTCTCGGCGTGCTCGGTGCGGTGGAGCGCGTGCGCCGGGCCGAGGTGCCGGGCGGCGTAGGCGTCGAAGCCGGTGGGGTCGGGGTGGCAGACGGTCGCCAGCACCTCGTGGACCCCGCGCGGCGGCAGGAAGCCCGGCCCGCGCAGCAGGAGGACGTCGTCGCTGTCGACCATGGTGGCGTTGGCCACGTCGCGGTGCGCCCGCCAGACCGGGCCGCCGTAGAAGGCCTCCAGTGCCCGCCGGCGGGCGGCCATGTCGGGGAAGGCGCGCAGCCAGACGAAGCGGTGCGGGTCGTCCAGGTCGCGGAAGCGGCCGCCGAGGGTGATGCCGACGGCCTCCTGTCCGGTCACGAACTCCCGCTCGAAGAGCTCGATCAGGGTCTCCCGGGCGCCGGGGTGCAGGGTGTACTGGCGCAGTTCGACGATGAGGTTCATGCGGCGAGCCCGTCGAAGGCCGCCCCGGTGCGGGTGAGGTCCATCGTCCAGTTGAGTTCCCAGCTGCGGCCGCCGTCGGCGGAGAACTCCTGTTCCCAGCGGGCGGTGTCGGGGCCGAGGCGGTGCCAGGTGAAGTGCACCCGGATCGGGCGGCCGCCGTAGCTGTCCTCGCCGTGGAAGTCGCCCCGGTCGCCGGTGAAGCCGCCGGTCACCGGCGGGTCGAGCCGGCCGGTGCGGCTGTCGGACCAGAAGATCGACCACTGCCGCGCCTCCCGGTCGTACAGCCGCAGGGTGGCGCCCCGGCGGTCGAGGGTGGGGAAGACGATCTCGTCGATGTTGCCCGCGCCCCCGAACAGCGGCCGGATCACGGCCTCGCCGGGGAACTCCTCCCAACCGGCGTCGCCGTCGCCGTCGCCGCTGAGCGGTGCGGTGAGGCGGCGGTTGGCCACGCTCCAAGTGCCGTGCAGGAAGTCGAAGTCGTTCATGCCGTTCATGCGCCGCAGGCTAGGGGCACTCCACTGACACCTCCTGTCAGTAGACCCGGGGGAGCCGGGGATACTCGGCGGCATGCGCGCGAGCCGACTGGTCACCCTGCTCCTGCTGCTCCAGAACCGGGGCCGGATGACCGCCCGCCAGCTGGCCGAGGAGCTGGAGGTGTCCGTCCGGACGGTCTACCGGGACGTGGAGGCGCTGGCCGCCGCCGGGATCCCGCTGTACGGCGAGGCCGGGCACGAGGGCGGCTACCGGCTGGTCGACGGCTACCGGACCCGCCTCACCGGGCTGACCGCCGAGGAGGCCCAGGCGGCCTTCCTCGCCGCGCTCCCGGGCACCGCCGCCGACCTCGGCCTCGGCGAGGCCCTGGCCGCCGCCCAGCTCAAGCTGAGGGCCGCTCTCCCGGCGGAGCTGCGCGCGCACGCCGGCCGGATCCAGGAGCGCTTCCTGCTGGACGCCCCCGGCTGGTACGGCGACCCGGACGAGACCCCGCACCTGGCGGCCGTCGCGGCGGCGGTGTGGGCCCGGCGGGCGGTGGTGCTGCGGTACCGGCGGTGGCGGGCGCCGGAGGAGATCGAGCGGCGGGTGGAGCCGTACGGGCTGGTGCTAAAGGCGGGCCGCTGGTACCTGGTGGCCGGCGGGCCGTCCGGGACGCGCACCTACCGGGTCGACCAGGTCGTCGAATTGACGCCGCAGGAAGAGGAGTTCACCGTCCCGGACGGCTTCGGGCTGGCCGCGTACTGGCAGGCCTACCTGGCGGACTTCCGGGCCCGGCTGCACACCGGCGAGGCGCTGGTGCGGCTCACCCCGGAGGGCGCCCGGCGGTTGGGTGTGACGCCGGGCGTGACGCTCGGGGTGCCGCCGGTGGAGGACGGCTGGACGCAGGCCCGGGTGCCGATCGAGTCGGTCGACCACGCCCACGGGGAGTTCCTGCGGCTGGGCGCCGAAGTCGAGGTGCTGGAACCGGCCGAACTCCGCGAGCGGATCGCGGCGACGGCCCGGGCGCTGGCCGTCCGCTACAGATCTGAGAACTAAAAAAATCAGAGGTCGACGAAGTGGTCGAACTCGCCGTCCTTGGCGCCCAGGATCCAGGCGTTGAGCTTGACCCGGGTGGTGGTGACGACCAGGTCGGGGTTGTCGGACTCGCGGATGTAGACGAGGTCGCCCTCGGAGGCGATCTCCAGGTAGTTGGGCTGGTCGGTGCCGAAGCTCGACCGCTGCCAGTTGAGCTGGTCCATCGAGTGCCCTTCCTGATCGTTCACGGTGGCCGCAACGAGGGTACTGCTCCACGCAAGAGGGCAGCGGCATCGTTTCGGTCATGTCAATTCGTGCGGGTCGTTGTGCTATTCCATTGGGGTGTCAGTCGTTCCTACACTGAGACCCCGCCGCACGGGGGCTGCGGGAACCAGGTTGCCGACGGGCCCGGGGGAGGCACGTGTGACTGACCGGGGCTGGGACGAGGACGAGACCCGGCCGTACTTCTTCCTCTCCTACGCGCACACACCGAAGTCCGGTGCGCGGGGTGCCGGCGACCCGAACCACTGGGTGCGCCAGCTGTACCGGGACCTCTGCGAGGCGGTGCTCCAACTCACCACCGTCCCGGCCGGGGTGCCGGTCGGGTTCATGGACGAGTCCATGCACCAGGGCGAGTTGTGGGCCGAACGGCTGTCCGAGGAGTTGGCGAGCTGCCGCGTCTTCGTGCCGCTGTACTCCCCGCGCTACTTCAATAGCGTGCCGTGCGGGCAGGAGTGGCACGCCTTCACCCGCCGACCGGTCTATCCGGCGACCATGGACGTGGAGCGCACCAGCGGCATCGTGCCGGTGCTGTGGGCGCCGATGAGCCGGTACCGGCTGCCCAAGGTCGCCAGTGAACTCCAGTTCAACCACGCGGGGTTCGGGCCCGACTACGCCACCGAGGGCCTGTACGCGCTGATGAAGCTCAGCTACTTCCGGGCCGCCTACGAACTGGCCGTGCACCGGCTGGCCGCGCGGATCGTCCAGGTCGCGGAAGAGACCGTGATCCCGGTCGGGCGGCGGCTGGAATTCAACGGGCTGCCCAGCGCGTTCAACGTGTCCGCCCCGACCAAGCAGCTGCGGATCTCCGTACTCACCTACCACCAGGGCGAGTTGCCGCAGGACCGCAACCCCGACTTCTACGGCGCCCGGCGCGCCGACTGGCACCCCTACCGCCCGGCCGGCTCGCCCATCGCGCAGCACGCCGTCCGGCTGGCCCGGCAGTTGGGGTTCCAGCCGACCGTGCACGAGTTCGACGACGAGGTCGAGTCCATCATCGAGGGCAACGCCGAGGCCCCCGGGCTGCTGCTGCTCGACCGGTGGGCGCTGCGCGACCCGCGCCGGCGCGAACTGGTCCGCCGCTTCGACCGCTCCGACGCCACCTGGGTCAGCGTCCTCGAACCGTGGAACACCGACGACCGGGAGTGCCTCGAACGGGACGGCGAGTTCAGCGGGTTGAGCGACCAGACACTGCGCAAGACCCGGCGGGCCGGCCGCCCGAGCTTCCTCGGCGTGACCGGCCCGACCGGGCTGAACAGCCTGGAGGACTTCGACGACGCGCTGCCCCGCGCCGCCATGAAGGCCAAGTACGCCTTCGAGAGCCGGACCAGGGCCGAACCGGAGGAACCGCCGGCCCCCCGGCCGAGCCTGCGCGAGGCCTTCCGGCACGGCCCGGGCGCGTACGGCCCGGACGGCTTCGGCGGGCACCGCACCGAACCCTTCGGACCGGACCCCTTCGACCGCGACCACGACCCCGACCGGGAGCACGACCCCGACCACGACCGGAACCCCGGCCGGGACGACCGCACCACGCGGGACGACTACGGCGCCCCCGACGACCGCACCGTCCGCATCACCCGGGACGGCTACGGCCTCGGCAACGTCCGCAACATCAGCGACGACCGCACCAACCGCACCGCCCGTGAGAACGATCGCTACCACCGCAACGACCGTGACGACGGCGATGACCCCGATGCTGGGATGGCGCCCTTGGGAGGACCGCACCGATGAGCGACAACACCACCAGGAACCTCCGACTCGGCGCCGCCGAGCTGGCCGCCGCGCGCGAGGCCGCCCGGCGGGCCGCCGAACAGGACCGCCAGGGCCGGATCATCACCTTCTACTCGTACAAGGGCGGCACCGGCCGCACCATGGCCCTCGCCAACACCGCCTGGATCCTGGCCGCCAACGGCTACCGGGTGCTCACCGTCGACTGGGACCTGGAGGCCCCCGGCCTCGCCAAGTTCTTCCACCCGTTCCTGGACCCGGCCTCGCTGGCCGGCACCACCGGGATGATGGACCTCATCGCCGAGTACCGCGAGGAGGCGCTGCGCCCGGTCGAGCACGCCGAGGGCTGGCACCTGGACTTCGCCCGGGTGCACCCGCACGCGCTCTCGCTCTCCTGGCCGCACTTCCCGGCCGGCGGCAGCCTGGACTTCCTCTCCGCGGGCCAGTTCAACCGCGACTACTCCGAGGCCGTCACCCACCTCGACTGGGACATCTTCTACGACCGCTTCGACGGCGGGCAGTTCTTCGACGCGCTCAAGGCCGACATGGCCAAGCGCTACGACTACGTGCTGATCGACTCCCGCACCGGCCTGTCCGACATCGCCGAGATCTGCACCGTGCAGATGCCCGACGACCTGGTGGTCTGCTTCACCCTCAGCGACCAGTCCATCGACGGCGCCTCCCGGATCGCCCAGCACATCCACGACCGCTACCGCGACCGCGGCATCCGCATCCTGCCCGTCCCGATGCGCATCGACGAGGGCGAGAAGGAGAAGGCCGACGCCGGCCGCGCCCTCGCCCGGGTCCGCTTCGACGGGCTGCCCGCGGGCCTGAGCGGCGAGGAACTCGCCGGGTACTGGGGCTCGGTGGAGATCCCGTACCGGCCGTTCTACGCCTACGAGGAGATCCTCGCCACCTTCGGCGACCAGAGCGGCACCCCCACCTCGATGCTGGCCGCCTGCGAGCGGCTCACCTCGATGATCACCGGCCGGCCCACCGCCCTGCCGCCGCTGGACGAGGAGGTGCGGCTGCGCTTCGTCGACGCGTTCACCCGCCGCCGCCCGTCCGTCCCCGCCGACCTCTACCTCTCGTACGTGCCCGAGGACCGGATGTGGGCGGACTGGATCGAGTCCGTGCTGACCAGGGCCGGCTTCCGGGTGCTGCCGCGCGACCTCAGCGCCGGCACCGACACCCGAGAGGAGACCGAGCGCGGCATCGACTCCGCCTACCGCACGGTCGCCGTGCTCTCGCCCGCCTACCAGCGCTCCCCGCAGGCCCGGGCGCTGTGGGAGTCGGTGGTCAACTCCGACCCCTCCGGCACCCGGCGCCAGCTGCTGCCGGTGCGCGTCGGCGACGTCCGGCTCACCGCGCCGTTCAGCAACCGCAACCCCGTCGACCTGGTCGGCCGCGACGAGACCCAGTCCATCCAGAGCCTGCTGCGCGCCCTCGGCCGCGGCGACGCCGTGCTCGGCGACGCCCCGGCCGGCGGCCCGCGCTTCCCCGGCAGCAAGCCCTCGGTGTGGGACGTCCCGCCGCGCAACCCCTCCTTCACCGGCCGCGCCGCCGTCCTGGAGCAGCTGCGCAACCAGCTGCGCGGCGGCATGGCGGCCGTGCTGCCCACCCCGCAGACCCTGTACGGGCTCGGCGGCGTCGGCAAGACCCAGGTGGCGCTGGAGTACGCCCACCGCTTCATGTCCGACTACGACCTGGTCTGGTGGATCGACGCCGAGCAGACCGAACTGGTCGCCCCGGCGCTCGCCGAACTCGCCCGCCGGCTGGGCCTGCGGGTCGGCGACTCCGTCACCGAGGCCGCCGAGGCCGCCCGGGAGGCGCTGCGCCGCGGCGTGCCCACCTCGCGCTGGCTGCTGATCTTCGACAACGCCGACGAGCCCTCCGAGATCCGCCGCTTCTTCCCCGGCGGCTCCGGCCACATCCTGGTCACCTCCCGCAACCAGGCCTGGACCGGGCACGCCGAGGCGCTGGAGGTCGACGTCTTCACCCGCGGCGAGAGCGTCGAGCACCTGTGCCGGCGCGCCCGCAGCCTCTCCCGGCCGGACGCCGACCGGGTCGCCGAGGCCGTCGGCGACCTGCCGCTGGCCGTCGAGGTGGCCGCCGCCTGGCTGGACACCACCGGCACCCCGGTGGACACCTACGTCGCCCAGCTGCACGCCGAGGCCGCCCGCGCCCTCGCCGTCGACCACCCCACCGACTACCCCACCCCGGTCGCCGCGACCTGGAACGTCTCGATCGGCCGGCTTCGCCAGCAGTCCCCGGCCGCCGTCCGGCTGCTCCAGCTGTGCGCCTTCTTCGCGCCCGAGCCGATCTCGATGAACCTCTTCTACAGCGACCAGATGATCCGCGCGCTGGTGCGCTACGACGCCGACCTCAGCGACAAGTTCATGCTCGGCAAGGTCATCCAGGCGATCGGCCGGTACGCGCTGGCCAAGGTCGACGCCGGCAGCAACAGCTTCCAGGTGCACCGCCTCGTCCAGGCGGTGATCCGGGCCGGGATGACCGACGACGAGCAGGAGATCGCCGTCCACGAGGTGCACCGCATCCTCACCGGCGCCCGGCCCGTCCTCGGCGACACCGACGACCCGGCCAACTGGCCGGCCTTCGACGAGATCTGGCCCCACCTGTCGCCCTCCAAGGCGCACAACTGCGACGAGGCCGACACCCGCCAACTGCTCATCGACCGGGTCCGCTACCTGTGGAAGCGCGGCGAACTCGACCGCGCCCGCGACCTCGGCCACGCCCTCGACGCCGAATGGACCAGCAAGCTCGGCGAGGACGACCGGCAGACCCTGCTGCTGCGCTTCCAACTCGCCAACGTCCTGCGCTCCCAGGGCAACTACGCCGAGGCGCTGGCCCTGGACGAGGCCACCCTGGAGCGCCAGCGGGTGCTGCTCGGCGAGCACCACCCGTACACCCTGATGACGGCCGGCTCGCTCGGCGCCGACCGGCGGGCCCTCGGCCGGTTCCAGGCCGCGCTCGACCTCGACCAGGAGATCCTGGAGCAGTTCCGCGAACTGTTCGGCGACGACAACCCGCGCACCCTCTCCATGGCGAACAACCTGGCCATCGACTACCGGCTGGTCGGCAACAGCGAGGCCGCCCGCGAACTCGACCAGGAGACCCTCGACCGGCGCACCGCCGTCCTCGGCCCCAAGCACCCCTACACCCTGTCCACCAAGTCCAACCTGGCCCGCGACCTGCGCGAACTCGGCGACTACCGCGGCTCGGTGGACCTGCTGCAGGAGGTCACCTCCGACCTCGGCGACGTCCTCGACCCCGACCTGCCGGAGAACCTGCGCAACGCCAAGTCGCTGGCCGTCTCGCTGCGCCGGATCGGCCAGCTCGCCGAGGCCCGCCGGATCACCCGGGAGACCTACGAGCGCTACCTGGAGCGCTACGGCGCCGACGCCCCCGACGCGCTCGCCTGCGCGCTCAACCTGGCCGCCGACCACAGCGCCTCCGGCGACAAGGAGGCCGCCCGCGACCTCTGCTCCACCGTCTTCGAGGGCCACCGGCGGCTGTTCGGCGACGAGCACCCGTTCACCCTGGCCTGCGCCAACAACCTCGGCATCTACCTGCGCGGCAGCGGCGACGTCCAGGGCGCCATCGAGCGCGGCCGGCTCACCGTCGACGGACTGACCCGCTCGGTCGGGGCGGAACACCCGTACACCCTCAACGCGGTGATCAACCTGGCCAACGCCCACGGCGACGCCGGGCAGAACGACCTCGCCGAGGAACTCGGCCGGGCCGCCTACGCGGGCCTGTGCGGGCGCTACTCGCCGCAGCACCCGGACGCGGTCGCCTGCGAGGCCAACCTGGCGATCACCCTGCGCTCGGCCGGCCGGCACACCCAGGCCGCCGAACTGCGCGCCCGGGCGATCTCCGAGCTGATCCGGCAGTTCGGCGAGGAGCACCCCAACACCGTCTCCGCGCGCGGCTGGAAGCGGATCAACCGGGACCTGGAGCCGCAGCCCGTGTGACCGGGGGAGGGGCGGGGTACGCTGCCGAGCCATGAGTACCCTGCCCCCCGTTCTGGTCACCCGGCACCCCGCGCCCGGCGTCCTCGAACGGCTCACCGACCGGTACGCCGTCACCGTGCGCGAGACCGACGAGGAGCTGGAGCGGGCCGAACTGCTCGACGCCGTCCGCGGCCGCCGCGCCGTCCTCACCACCCTCAACAGCCGGGTGGACGCCGAGTTCCTGGACGCCGCCGGCCCGCAGCTGGAGATCGTCGCCAACCACGCCGTCGGCTACCACAACATCGACCTCGCGGCCTGCGCCGAGCGCGGCGTGATCGTCACCAACACCCCCGGCGTGCTCACCAACGCCACCGCCGAGACCGCCTGGGCGCTGCTGCTGGCCGCCGTGCGCCGGCTCGGCGAGGGCGAGCGGCTGCTGCGCTCCGGCACGCCCTGGACCTGGAGCCCGAACTTCCTGCTCGGCCTGGAACTCGCCGGCACCCCGCTCGGCGTGCTCGGCATGGGCCGGATCGGGCAGTCGGTGGCCCGCCGGGCGAGCGCCTTCGACATGCCGGTCGGCTACCACAACCGCCGCGCCCTGCCGCCCGAGCAGGCCGGCGGCGCCGAGTGGAAGCCGCTGGAGGAACTGCTCGCCACCTCCACCGTGCTGGTCGTCACCTGCCCGTGCACCGAGGAGACCCGGCACCTGCTGGACGCCCGCCGGCTGGCCATGCTGCCGCCCGGGGCGGTGGTGGTCAGCATGACCGCCGGCGTGGTGGACGAGGAGGCGCTGGCCGCCGCCCTGGAGTCCGGCGCGCTGTTCGCCGCCGCCGTGGACAACTTCGAGCACGAGCCCGAGGTGCCGTCCGCGCTGCTCGCCCAGGAGCGCGCGGTGCTGGTCCCGCACCTGGGCAGTGCCACCGTGCGGACCCGGCAGGCGATGGGCGGCCTGGCGGTGGACAACATCCTGGCCGTGCTGGGCGGTTCCGAACCGCTGACGCCGGTCAAGGCCTGACCCCGGTCCAGATCCGAGGCGTCAGCCCGCCGCCCAGGCCAGCGCCGTGGTCATCACCCGGAACGCCCCGAAGTGCGCGGCGCCGGGCTCCAGGAAGAGCTCGGCGCCCGGGATGTGGTCGGCCAGCCAGCGGGAGTGGTCGACCGGCGAGAACTGGTCGTCCGCGCCGTGCCACAGCCAGGTCGGCACCCCGATCGACCCGACGTCGAAGCCCCACTCCGCGGTGAAGGCCAGCACGTCGTCGATCCAACCGTCCGCGCCGTGCCGGAACGCCTCCCGGTAGTTGCTCTGCAGCATCCGCCGCAGCCCGCTGTCCGCCACCACCTCCCGGTCGGCGGGGGAGAGTTCGGTGCGCAGCCCGTTCAGCAGCCGGACCGGGTCGTCCTTGATCTGCCGGGAGCGGAACTCCATCGCGTCGGCGATCCGGCCGTGCCCGCGCTCCGCCTCCCGGTAGGCGCGGACGTTGGACGGGGTCATCCCCGCGTACCAGTCCAGGCCGGTCGCGTCGCGCGGCGCCAGCCCCACCAGCACCGCCACCCGGCTGACCCGCCCCGGCAGCATCGCCGCGCAGGCCAGCGCGTGCGGGCCGCCGCCGGAGCGGCCCAGCACCGCGAAGTCGGCCAGCCCCAACTCGTCGGCGATGGTGCGCACATCGGCCGCCGCGTGGGACACCCGGCGGCCGAACAGCCGGGTCGAGTCGCCGTAGCCGGGCCGGTCGTAGGAGATCAGCCGCACCCCCAGCCGGTACAGCACGGTGCTGCGCGGATGCGGTCCGACCCGGCTGCCCGGCATGCCGTGCAGCAGGAACACCGGACGGCCGCGCGGGTCGCCGAGGGACTCGACGGCGAGGGCGCGACCGTCCGCCGCTTTGACCATCCGTAACGCCACGCGT
Source organism: Kitasatospora sp. NPDC058162 (assembly GCF_042884005.1). Taxonomy (NCBI): domain Bacteria; kingdom Bacillati; phylum Actinomycetota; class Actinomycetes; order Kitasatosporales; family Streptomycetaceae; genus Kitasatospora; species Kitasatospora sp. NPDC058162. Next base: position 409,841 of record NZ_JBHVUS010000003.1, on the reverse strand, counting down.
TCCTCCTCAGTGCTCCCGGTCGGTGGTGGTGCGCACCTCCCGGCGGGCCTGCCAGGTGGTGTGCTCGCGGGACACCGCGTCCTCGGCGTCCCGGGCCAGCCGGGCCCAGATCTCCTCGGCGTCCATCGACTCCAGGTCCAGGCGGGCGAGTTGGAGGCGGATCAGGTCCAACTCCTGGGCCGCCAGCCCGTACGCGGCGGCCAGCGGCCGGTACTGGCGCAGCTGCGCCCAGGCGGTGACCGAGGCGGCCACCGCCGAGACCGTGCCCAGCGCGTCGTAGCCGAACGCGCCGAGCGCCCGCAGTACCGCCAGCGCCAGGCCCAGCGCCGGCAGCAGCACGCCCAGCACGCCGGTCCAGTACCCGGCGCGGGCGCAGTAGCGGGCCTTGTCGCGGTACCAGGCGTGCTGCACCCGGATCCGCTCGTTCAGGTACACCTCGCGGCGCACCGCCAGCGGCTGTTCGCGCAGGTCCCGCATGGCCGGGGTGATGTCCACCCCGGTCACCGGCACGGCCACCGGGCTGTCCCGGAACGCGCCCAGCACCCGGGCGAGTTGGAAGCGGTACAGCCCCTCCGCGTCCGGCAGGCTGTGCGGCGGCGGCTGGTGGGCGTCCGCCCGGACGGCGAACTTCCAGGCCAGCGTCTTCACCGACTCGGCGGCCGCCCGGCCCTCGTACCAGAGGCCCTGCGGGTTCTGCCGGCCGATCACCACCGCCAGGGCCACCGCGCCGAGGTAGCCCGCGGCGGCCGCCCAGGCCCACGGCTTGCCGTCGGCCGAGCCGGTCGCGGCGGCGACCAGCAGCAGGAGCAGCTCCCAGGCGGAGAGCCGCACCGCGCGGCGCTGGCCGCGCAGCGAGGCCGCGTCGGCGGCCCAGAAGAACTCGGGCAGCAGCTCCCGCTCGCGCACCCACCCGGTCCGTCCCGCACCAGACGCCATGCTCGGCCCCCACCCGTCGCTCCGGTCCCTCCGCTCTCCTGCCCCGGGCGGGTTCCCGGTACGCCTGGCCGCGGCCGGGGCGTCGAGCAATGGCCGGGAAGCCCCGGTGGATTGTCCGGTACGCCCCGTAGTCGGATGGTTGCGAGCCGTCATCGGGCGCGTACGCGCCGTCAGTAGGTGTAGAGGATGCGCTCGGCGTTCTCGGCCATCTGCTTGGCGTTCCACTCGGTGCCCCCCGGGACGTTGCCGGAGCGGAACAGCGGCGGCGCGGCGGCGTCCCCGGCGGCCGCCCGGTCCGCCAGTCGGCCGACCGCCGAGGCGACCACGGCCTGCATCAGCGCGCTGGTGACGATGGTGGAGACCGGGCCGAAGGAGGTCTCGGCGCCCGGGTGGGTCAGCTCGCCGTCGCCCACCGCGACCTTGCTGTCCAGCACCACGTCGCAGTGGTCCTTGAGGTAGGTGCCGGAGGGGTGGGCCGAGGGCACCTCCTCGGGGTAGGCCAGCGAGGTCACCCCGATCACCTTCAGGCCGCGGTCCCGGGCGTACCGGGCCAGCTCGACCGGCATCACCTGGCGGCCGGAGAGCGAGATCAGGAACAGCAGGTCCCCGCTGGTCGCCGGGGTCAGGTCCAGGGTCGAGGTGGCCAGCCCGGACACCCGCTCCAGGGCGCTGGACAGCGGCGCGGGCATCATCGTCACCCCGGCCATCCCGGGCACGTTCAGCAGGTTCATCGGGACCAGCCCGCCGGCCCGGTAGACCACGTCCTGGGCCGGCAGCGAGGAGTGACCGGCGCCGAAGGTGAAGACCCGACGACCTTCGGTGATCGCCTCGGCCAGCAGCGCGGCCGCCGCCTCGATGGTGTCGGACTCCTCCGCGCGGACCCGGTTCAGGTGGGCGATCGCGGCGTCGAAGTACCGGCCGACCAGGTCGTTCATCGGTTGCCTTCGCTCTCTGCCGGTGGGGGCGCCGGCCGGGTGGGGCGGCCGGGGTGGCCCGGGCCGCCAGTGGAGAAAGCTACGGCGAGCACGGTCGCGCCCCGGTGGTACCGCTGTCAACAGGAACGAAAACCGGTGCCGGAAACCCCTCGGCGGGCTCGGTTGTCGGTGCGGTGCGTCAGAATTGGCGGTGAGGACACCGAAGAACGGAGCCAGCGGCGATGTCTGGGCTGATCGACACCACTGAGATGTACCTTCGCACCATCCTGGAGCTGGAGGAAGAGGGCATCGTCCCGATGCGTGCCCGGATCGCGGAGCGGCTGGAGCAGAGCGGCCCCACGGTCAGCCAGACGGTCGGCCGGATGGAGCGCGACGGGCTGCTCCAGGTCGCCGGGGACCGCCACCTCGAACTCACCGAGGAGGGCCGGCGGCTCGCGGTGCGCGTGATGCGCAAGCACCGCATCGCCGAGTGCCTGCTGGTCGACGTGATCGGCCTGGAGTGGGACCAGGTCCACGAGGAGGCCTGCCGCTGGGAGCACGTGATGAGCGAGACGGTCGAGCGCAAGGTGCTCGCCATGCTCGGCCACCCGACCCAGTCCCCGTACGGCAACCCGATCCCGGGGCTGGACGAGCTGGGCGACACCAAGGCCGAGGGCGAGGGCTTCGACGCCGCGCTCGTCCCGCTGGACACCGTCAAGCCGGGTGAGGCCGGGGCCGACGTCGTGGTGCGCCGGATCGGCGAGCCGATCCAGACCGACAGCGAGCTGATGAGCACGCTGCGCCGAGCCGGCGTCCGGCCGGGCTCCACGATCAAGGTGGCCGTCGGCACCGGCGTCGGCGGCGTGCTGGTCGGCACCGGGGACAACGCGGCGGAGCTGGGCAAGGACATCGCCCAGCACGTCTTCGTCGCCCAGGCCTGAGCCCGCCGCCCGACCGGGCCCGATCGTCGCGCTCCGTCCGGGCTCCGAAGGGGCTCCGTGACGACGGTCAGGGCCCGCTGCTCCCCGTGCAGCGGGCCCTTCCCGTCCCTCCCCGGCTCCCTCCCGGTCCCCTCCTGCCCCTCCCGCTCCCTCCCGGCCCCTCCACCGCCTCGCCCGGCTTCCCCGTCCGAGCGACCCTTCCGGCGACCCCACACACCGCAATTCCTCCCCTTGGCCGATCATGGCAATCCTTGAGCGCTGTCACTCGTACGAGGGGCTTTCCCGGTTGACCAGCGGGTAGACCGAGGCCTTATCCGCACATGCGTGTGACGGGCCCCGCCTCCGGTGGGAGACAAGGCCCGTCACTCGCGCGCGTGGTGTCGCGCGCTGCACGCCCTCACCCGATCGGCGCAGGGCGGCATGCTCCGGGTGGCCGACGGCCGGTCCGCGGGCGGGTCCGTACGGACGGCCGGGGCGGACGGCGGGCCGACGGCCGGGCGGTCAGACGCCGGCCGGCTGGGCGGTCTGGAGCTGCTGGGCGGGCGCCTCCCGGCCGCAGGCGTAGGCGAGCGGGCTGATCAGCTCGGCGGCGTCCGGCAGCCAGCGGTTGGACTCGGAGGGGGAGCGGGCCCACTGGGCGTAGCCGGTGGAGCCGATCCGCGAGGGCGGGGCGACCGTCCAGTCCCCCTCGCCGCGGGCGACCAGGTCCAGCCGCCCGGGCGGCCAGCCGAGCTTGCGGAGCATCTCCGGCAGCTTGGCCGCGACCCCGGGCAGCACCAGGAAGTGCAGCCGCCGCCCGACCCGGCCGGGCGAGGTGGGCAGCACCACGACCGGGCCGAGCTGGAGGTCCATCCGCTCCATCCGGGCCAGCGCCAGGCACCCGGCCGTCTCCGGCACGTCCAGGACGTCGAAGGACCGGCCGGTGGGCAGCAGGATCGAGGCCCGGGGCCGTTCGGTCCACCAGCGCCGCACCGCGCCGGGCCCGGCGCTCGCCTTGCGGGCCCAGTCCGCGTCCAGCGGGTGGGCGCCCGGCTGGGGGCAGCGCTGGTCGCCGCAGGAGCAGCGGGCGGGTCCGTCGCCGTCGATCAGCCAGGCGCCCGGTGCCACCTCCCAGTGGCGGTTCTCGGCGTAGCCGACGGCTTCGATCAGCAGCGGGGGCAGGCCGGCGTTCTTGTCCTGGCCGGGGGCGTCGGGGATGTCTTCCACGGGCTGCTCAACTACCGTGCGTGAGGCTGGTTACGGCCCGGCGGGCCCCGGTCGGCCGCATCCCGGCAATGTCACCCGAACCGGTGACTCAAGCGAGTTGGTGCGGGCGGAGGCAGGCGCAGCGGGGGCGCACGGAAGCATTCCCCAGGGCGCGTGGGGGGTGCGGTTCGTCACCGTGGGTATCCCGCTGGCGTTGCTGATCGCTAACCTGGTGTCAGATTCCTTGGACGGTCGGACAGTCGGCAACAGATCAGCACATCGTCGCCCGCCGGCCGGGACCGGAGGGTGTGGGGAGGCGAAGCCCAATGGCCGCGAGACCACTCGTCGCACGACAGCCCAACGAGCGCCTGCAGCAACTGATCCAGGAGGCCAGCTGCTCCAACGCCGGCCTGGCCCGCAGGGTCAACCTGTGCGGCGCGGAGCACGGACTGGACCTGCGCTACGACAAGACCTCCGTCGCCCGCTGGCTGCGCGGGCAGCAGCCGCGCGGTCAGGCGCCGGCCGTGATCGCCGAGGCCCTCGGGCGCAAGCTCGGCCGCAGCGTGTCGGTCGAGGAGATCGGCATGGCCGACGGCAAGAACCTCAGCTCCGGCATCGGGCTGCAGTTCGCGCCGACCCTGAACGCCGCCCTGGAGCAGGTCTGCGAGCTGTGGCGCAGCGACGTCGGCCGGCGGGACTTCCTGACCGGGGCGACGGTCGCCGCCTCCGCGCTGGTGGAGCCCAGCCGGGACTGGCTGATCACCCCGCCCGACCCGGTGGTGGCCCGCGCCGGCGGCCCCCGGGTCGGCCCGACCGACGTGGCCGCGATCAAGGCGACCACCACGATGCTGGTCGACCTGGACCACCGCTTCGGCAGCGGTCACGTGCGCCCGGTCGTCGTGCACTACCTCAACTCGGTGGTCTCCGGCCTGCTCGGCGGCGCCTACCGGGAGGAGACCGGCCGCCAACTCTTCGCCGCGGTGGCCCGGTTGACCGAACTGGCCGGCTACATGGCGGTGGACACCGGACAGCCCGGACTGGCCCAGCGCTACTACATCCAGGCCCTGCGGCTCGCCCAGGCCGCCGACGACCGCGGCTACGGCGGCTACGTGCTGGCCGCCTCGATGAGCCACCTGGCGGCCACCCTCGGCAACCCGCGGGAGATCGCCCAGCTCGCCCGCGCCGCCCAGGAGGGCGCCCGGACGGTGGCCACCCCGACGGCGATGGCGATGTTCTACGCCGCCGAGGCCCGCGGCCACGCCCTGCTCGGCGACGCCCGCTCCTGCGAGGCGGTGTCGGCCAAGGCGCTGGAGATGATGGAGAAGCGCCGCCCCGAGGACGACCCGGACTGGATCGCCCACTTCGACGACGCCTACCTCGCCGACGAACTCGCCCACTGCCACCGGGACCTGGAACAGGCCGGTCCGGCCGAGCACTACGCCCGCCGGGCGCTCGACCTGCACCCGCCGACCAGGGTCCGCCGCCGCGCGGTGGACCTCGTCCTGCTCGCCACCGCCCAGCTCCAGCAGCGCGACCTGGAACGCGCCTGCGAGACGGGCACCCAGGCGGTGCGGCTGCTGAGCGGGCTGCGCTCCAACCGGGGCGTGGAGTACCTGGACGAGTTCCGGCGCAGGCTGGAGCCCTACCGGGAGCAGCGGGTGGTGCGCGAGTTCCACGCCAGGGCGGACGCGGAGGCGGCCTGAGCATCGTCTGTGCAGGGAGCGTGTGGGATTGTCCCGCCCGCGTGGTCACCCGGTGGGGCGAACCGGTAGCGTGGGCGCGACGTCCAAGGAACTGTGATGCTCCCAAGAACCGACGAGATGTGGTCCGCCGCCAGTGCGCGGTCCTGCACAGGTGAGGAATCGCGTTGAGTCAGCGCCGCTCGTACAACTCGGGTGACTTCAACCTGGACGACCTGTTCCGCCCCGAGCCCGGCCAGCCCCAGGGCCAGCCGGGCCAGCAGCAGGGCCCCACGGCCGTGCCGCCGGTGGGCCAGCCGTCCGGGCAGCCCGAGTACCTGGGGGAGGGCGCGCACGCGCAGCCGACCCAGGCCGTGCCCGCCCAGCAGCCCGGGTGGGGCGCCGCGCCGCAGCCCGGTTACGGCGTCCCGCCGCAGGCCCAGCAGGCCCAGCCCGCCCCGGAGACCCAGCACCTGCCGCCGTACCCGGCCGGCGACCCGCAGGGCGGCTACCCGGTGCCGCAGCCCGGCTACGGCGTCCCGCCGCAGGCCGCGCCCGGCTACCAGGGGTACCCGCAGGCCGCGCAGCAGCAGTACCCCGTGCAGGGCTACCCCCAGCAGGACGGCTACGCCCAGGACGGGTACGCCCCGGACGGCTACGGGCCGGACCAGGACGCCACCCAGGGGGGTCGCGGCGGTCGCGGCGGCCGCTCCTCCAACAAGCTGATCATCGGCGGCGTGGTGGCGGGCTTCGCGGCCGCCGGCGTGCTGGTCGCCGTCCTGATGAGCGGCGACGACCCCGCCAAGGGCGGCCAGAAGACCGCCCCGGTCGCCGCCACCGGCTCCACCACCCCCGGCACGGCCAGCGCGAGCGGCTCCGGCGCCGCCGCCGACCCGGAGGTCAAGGCGCAGGCCCAGCCGCTGTCCGACCTGCTGGGCACCGCGAGCGACAGCCGCAGCGCGGTGGTCTCCGCGGTCGCCTCGGTGCAGAAGTGCGACAAGCTCCCCGAGTCGCAGCAGGCACTGGCCGCCGCGGCCGGCAAGCGGCGCGAGCTGCAGACCAAGCTCGGCCAGCTGAAGACCGACAAGCTGCCCGGCGGCCAGCAGCTGATCGATCAGCTCAACGCGGCCTGGACGGCCTCGGCCCAGGCCGACGACGAGTACGCGGCGTGGGCGACCGACGCCCAGGCCTCCTGCGACCCGAAGAAGCCGGACACCGGCAACCAGCACTACAAGAACGCGGTGCAGGCCAGCGGCACGGCGACCACCGCGAAGAAGCAGGCCTCGACCCTGTGGAACGCGATCGCCACCCAGACCGGCCTGCCCAGCCGCGGCGACGGCGACCTGTAGCGGGACGCTGAAGGGCGGGCCGTAGCGCCCGCCCTCCGTGGCCCGTGCGGGGTCAGGACGGGCCGCGGGCCCCGGTGAGCACCCAGCGGACGTCCACGAAGCCCGGCTGCTGCAGGGTCATCCGGCCGTTCTTGACCACCTGGTAGGTGACCCAGGTGTTGACCAGCCGCGGCGACTCGGTGCTGGGCAGCATGTTGGTGGTGCCCCAGTTCAGCGGCGGGGTGAGGCCGACGTCGATGCCCTCGCCGCTGTCCAGCAGGGCGTCGATGGACTTCGCGTCGACCGGCTTGCCGGCCGCGGTGAGCTTCTCCGTCACCACCCGGAACACCTCGTAGGCGACCCAGGTGGTCTGCACGCCCGGGTCGGAGACGTCGATGGCGTGCCCGTCGGAGGCCTGGGAGCGCACCACCGCGCGCAGCCCGTCCCAGGTCTTGGCCGACTCCGGCGGGTACCAGCTGGTGACGAACGCGCCGGCCAGCGGGCCGGAGTCGCCGCCGGTGGAGTCGACCACCGACTGCTGGACGCTGCCGATCACCGAGGCGATCCGGGTGTTCCGCGGGTTCTGCCGGCGGTAGGAGTCCAGCAGGTTGCTGGTCGGCTCGGCGGCCAGGGCGCTGGTGATGCAGTTGCCCGGCTCGTCCTTGCCGACCGCCTTGCGGATCACCTGGCCGTAGTCCGAGGACTGCTCGGGCGCCTTGACGTCCAGCAGCTTGATCCCGGCCGGCTTGAGCGCGTTGCCCAGGTAGCCGAGCAGGTTGTCGCCGGCCGGGGTGTCCGGGCGGATCAGCGAGACGGCCTTGCAGCCGGCGTCGACCAGCTGGCGGCCGCTGCCGGCGATCAGCGCGGGCATGCCGCCGTCCACCGGGTAGGACAGCGGGCTGGAGAACTCGGGCTGGGACAGGCCGTAGCCGCCGAGCAGCGGGATGCCCGCCCGCTCCAGCACCGGCATGAAGGCGTCGCCCCACTGGCTGTAGGAGCCGATCACGGCGACCGCCTTGGCGTCCACCGCCTGCTGGGCGCAGGCCTTGGCGCCGTCGGCGGTGTTGTGCTCGTTGCAGGTGATCACGTGCAGCCGGTGACCGCTCAACCCGCCCTTGACGTTGACGTCCCGGCCGATCGACTCGGCGAGCGCGGTCATGCCGGGGCGGTCCGCCGAGCCGGTTCCGGACGGCGCCCAGGTCATCACGGTCAGGTCGGTGGCACTGGTGGAGGCATCGGCCGGTCCGCCGCACGCGGAGGCCGAGAAGAGGGTGGGGAACAGCACCGCGGCGGTCACCGCGGCGGCGATCGGACGCCGCGGGCGGCGTCTGCTGATCGTGGGACGGGCCTGGGACGAGTCCCTTCGGCTGGTCATCGGTCTTCCCTCTCTGGGGCGCCATCCGGCGCACCGGGGAACAAGCCAAGCCCCGGAGCGACACGTCGAGAGGGCGGAAATGCGAACGCTCGGCAAACGGAGGCTGAAATCCGGAGCGGTACGCGTGTAGATCGCGAGTGGAGCACGAACAGACGGGGAACGTACGATCGTTCACCATGTCCGCCAGCACAGATTCTTCGCACCGGTCCGCCCGAAACCCTTCTCGTCCGGGCCACCGCTCCAGCACGATGGGCGGCATGCCGCTCAACGACCTGCCCTGGTGGCGCTGGCGAGCCCGACTCCGCTCGGCGCTGCACATGCTGTCCGACCCCGGTTTCCAGCACGAGGCCTGGCTCACCGGCCGGGAGGGCTACGGCGACGTGACCGACGCCGTCTACCGGCTGGTCGAGGACACCTGGCTGGACCGCTGGTCCGCCGAGAAGTACGTGGGCACCATCTTCCGCGACTCCGCCGAGGCCGCCCTGGTCGACGTCGCGGTGCTGCGCGCGGTGCAGATGCTGCACGAGGTCGGTGCCGACGCCCCGGCCTCCGCCTACCTCGGCCACCCCGGCTGGCCGGAGACCGTCCGGGCCGCCCGCGAGGCGCACGTCGCCCTCGCCACCGGGGACGGGGACGACCCGGACGCGACCCCCAAGTCCCTCGACGTGCTGCGCATCCTGACCCAGGTCTGAGCCGTACCGCCGGTCGGTGCCGTCCCGCAGTACGGGCAGCGGGGCGGCGACTGTCCAGGATGTGACACGCTGGACCATTCACGCACGCGCGTCACGCATTCGTACGACCTCAGGACGGGATACCCGCAGTGGAACAGCAGCCGGCCAGCGCCCAGTACGTCCTCACGCTGTCCTGCCCCGACAAGCAGGGCATCGTCCACGCTGTCTCCAGCTACCTCTTCATGACCGGCTGCAACATCATCGACAGCCAGCAGTTCGGCGACGGGGACACCGGACTGTTCTTCATGCGGGTGCACTTCTCCGCCGCCGAGCCGGTCACCGCCGACAAGCTGCGGGCCAGCTTCGCCGCGATCGGCGCCTCCTTCGGGATGGACTGGCAGATCCACCCGTCCGAGCAGCGGATGCGGATCGTCCTCATGGTCAGCAAGTTCGGGCACTGCCTGAACGACCTGCTCTACCGCACCCGGATCGGCGCCCTGCCGGTGGAGATCGCCGCGGTGGTCTCCAACCACACCGACCTGCGGGACCTGACCGAGAGCTACGGCGTCCCCTTCCGCCACATCCCGGTCACCCGGGACACCAAGGCCGAGGCCGAGCGCCAGCTGCTCGACCTGGTCGAGAAGGAGCAGGTCGAACTGGTCGTGCTGGCCCGCTACATGCAGGTGCTCTCCGACCAGCTGTGCACCGAGCTGTCCGGCCGCGTGATCAACATCCACCACTCCTTCCTGCCGAGCTTCAAGGGCGCCAAGCCGTACCACCAGGCGCACGCCCGCGGCGTGAAGCTGATCGGTGCCACCGCGCACTACGTCACCGCCGACCTCGACGAGGGCCCGATCATCGAGCAGGAGGTGGCCCGGGTCACCCACGACGTCAGCCCGGACCAGCTGGTCGCGCTCGGCCGGGACGTCGAGTGCCAGGCGCTGGCCCGCGCGGTCAAGTGGCACAGCGAGCACCGGGTGCTGCTCGACGGGACCAGGACGGTCGTCTTCGCGTAGGCGGCGGTCGGCTGCGCTCAGGCGACGTCGTCTGCGCGCAGGCGCTGCAGGACCGTTACGGCCGCGACAGCAGCGGCAGCGCGTGCAGCACCTCGCGCACCGCGGCCCGGTCGCCGTGCTCGCCCACCGGCAGCCGGTCCGGGTCGCGGTGCGCGGCCGCCAACTGGCACAGCTCCAGGCCGTCCAGCACCATCGAGGCCACCGGCTCCCCGGTGGCGGGGCCGGCCGGCCCGGTCGGTTCGCCGTCCAGCGGCACCAGCCACTCGCCGGCCGCCGGGCCGTCGACCACCAGCCGCACCCGTCGGCCGGTCCAGCCGTCCCCGGACGGTGCCCCGACCGGCTGGGGCCGCGCCGCGCGCAGCCCGGCCAGCGCCCGCGGCAGCAGCCGGACCACCAGCTCCACCATCTGCCGCAGGTGCTGCGGCGACGGCGGGTCGTACGGGTAGGCGACCGCGCGGGCCACGTCCTCGCCGTGCACGAAGCACTCCAGGGCGCGCTCCACGAAGGCGTCGCGCAGCGGCAGCACCGTGTAGCCCAGGTCCACCGGGGTGCTGCCCTGCGGGGCCAGCGCGGCGCTGCGCACCAGGTCGTGGGTCTGCTGGCGCCACCGGGCGCGCACCGACCGGGGCGGCAGGCCGGCCTGGTCGGCCAGCAGCCGGGCGGTCCGCGCGGCGTCCGCCGCGTACCGGCCGCCCTGCGAGGGCACCCGCGGCGCCGGAACGGCGGCCTCCTGCGGCGGCACCCGCCGCTCCGCGACCGGCGCGGGCCCGGGCAGGGCGGCGGCCGGCACCGGGTCGGGCAGGCCGAGGGCGAGCGCCAGGAAGCCGTCCGCCGCGGTCAGCCGGCCCAGCACCTCGGCCGGGCGCAGCAGCTCGGTGCCGCCGTGCCACGGCAGTTCGGCCACCTCCTGCCACTCCTCCGGGCCGAGGTCGCGCAGCAGCGCGTCCAGCTTGGCGGTCTCCGCGGTGTACGGCATCCCCCAGGCGGGGACGGGCAGTTCGGCCGGGCGGCGGACCAGGCACCAGTCCAGCACCTGCTGGCGCAGCGACCCCGGCTGGTCCAGCGGCTCCTCCAGGGAGAGCCAGCCGGCCGCCTCGCGCAGCCGGGCCGCCTCCTCGGCGCACTCCGGGCAGGCCGGCAGGTGCCGCTCCAACTCGGCGGCCTCGCGCGGCGGGCAGGCACCGAGGGACCAGGCGCCGAGCAGCGAGCGCAGGGTGTCGTGCAGCTCCTCGCTCATCCGCCCGCGCACCTCTCGACGATCCGCACGCTCACCTTCACCTGCCCCCGTCCCCATCGCTGTGCTCCTGGCGGGCGCGTTCGTCGGCCAGTTCGGTGGCCAACAACTCCAGGCCGAGCCGCATCCGCTGCTTGGCGGCCTGCTCGCTGATGCCGAGCAGCCGGGCCGTCTCCTGGTAGGTGCGGCCGTCGTAGTACGTCACCGCGATGGTCTCACGCAGGGGTTGGGGCAGGGAGTCCACCACGTACTGCATGCGCGCGGCGGTGGCCACGGCGCGGATCTCCTCCTCGGCCGCGCCGCCGCGCCCCGGTGTCAGCTCGGCGCCGCGCCGCTTCCGCAGCCGTTCGACCGCGCGGCGGTGGGTGAGCGCGCCGAGCCAGGAGCGCAGCGAGCCCTGGGCGGGGTCGAAGTCCTCGGGGTGCTCCCAGACGTGGGCGAAGACCTCCCGGGTGAGCTGGGCGGCGGCCGCCTGGTCGGCGAGTATCCGGCCGGCCAGGCCGTGCACCATCGGCGCGAGCCGGTCGTAGAGTTCGCCCAGCGCGGTCTCCTCGCCGCGGGCGAGGCGTCGCTGCAACTGCTCGTCCCAGCGCGGGATCCGGTCCGGGGTGGCCATCGAGAACCACCCTCCTGCCCGGTTCGCTGGCGTTACCCAACGGTATCCCGTGGCAGGTCCGCGGCGGGAGGGATTCGGGCAAGAACGGAACCGGGCCTCGTGGTTCGGGGCGGCCGCCCGGCGGCGGTGCGGTGGCGGTGCGGCACCGGACGGCGGTCCGCCGGCGGACGGCCGATCGTCCGATGGTGGGACGGTCCGCCGATGCCGCTGTTCGAGGACCCCTGGACATATGTCGCACGGGTGGTTAGCGAGTGGCGGCCGGGGCGTCGGGGGTGTCCGGCGGTAGGTTCCCGCCCAGGGCGTGTCCGACACGCCCCGCGGGACCGGCGTCGGCCCGGGCCGGACGAGTGCCGGTGCGAGGCTCGCGAGAGTGAACGGGACAGTATGCACTGCCCTGTCCCCCGATCGCCGGAATATGCCCGAAGCGCTTGCTGCGGCTCGTCCGCCCACCCATCCTGAGGCGTATTCGTGTCGTGGCCGGTGCGCGGCCGACGAGTTGACGCGGGCGAGTGGCGCGGGCGGACGGGTCGGCGAGCGCCCCGGTGAGCCCCGGGTGGCACCGGGCGAAGTGCGAGGGCCCCGCCGGCCGGCTGATCCGGCCCGACCGGGACGTTGGCCGAACTGCGAGTGCGGGTGGTGGAGCGGTGCAGGTTCTACAGGTACAGCTTGCGGTGCAGGCGGACCCCGCCGAGGTCGGCCGGGCCCGCCGGTGGGTGCGCTCGCGGCTGCTGAACCACGGGGTGGACCCGGACGCGCCGATGGCCGAGACGGTGGTGCTGGTGGTCTCGGAGCTGGTGACCAACGCCGTGGTGCACACCGGCTGTCCGGCCGTGCTGAGGCTCTGCCTGCCGATGGCCGAGGGCCCGGCGGCCGCCGCTCCGCCCGGCCCGCTGCGGGTGGAGGTGGCCGACGCGAGCCAGGCCGCCCCGGCCCCCCGGCACGCCGGGGCGGACGAGGACGCGACCAACGGGCGCGGCCTGGAGCTGGTCGAGCTGCTCTGCGAGCGCTGGGGCTGGTACCCGGACGGCTCGGGCAAGCGGGTCTGGTGCGAGATCGGCGCCGAGGCGCGGCCGGCCGATCCGCTGGCGGGCGTGGACTGGGCGGCTTTGGCGCAATAGCGGCTTCCGGCAGCGGTTGTGGCACCGGTCTCCGGCACCGGCTTTCGGCACCGGCCGAAAGTTGACGCAACCATTCCGAATTTCGGACTACCCATTGACGTGACGTATCCGACTGATCACGCTTGGGTGCGGCTCTCCGTTGCGAGGGGACGCCGAGGGGACGTCCGTCCGCCGTCACGGTGCTGCTGTCCAGGGGAATCGCGCCAGCAGGGGGGATCGTGGACTGCCGGACGCGGTCGGGTCCTCGGCGAGTGCGGAGCGTCCGGCGCGGCTTCAGGGCCCCTGCGCCGTGATCGGACGGCGGCCCGCCACGCTGCGCTCGGCGCGCACGCGGCCGGCCGTCGTCCGTGGCGCCGCTCCGGAGGGGCGGGTTCCGGCCACCGGCCCGTTCTCCGGGGGGCGGCCTCAGAGCGGGGCGGCCCGGAACGTGCGCCGGTAGGCGCTCGGAGCCACGTCCAGTCGATCGCGCAGCTGCAGCCGCAGCGAGGCGGCGGTGCCGAAACCGGACTCCCGGGCGACCTGGTCGATGGTCAGGTCGGTGCGCTCCAGCAACTGCCGGGCCCGCTCGGTGCGCTGGGTGGTGATCCACTGGCCGGGGCTGGCCCCGGTCTCCTCGCGGAACCGCCGGGTGAAGGTCCGCACGCTCATGCCCGCCCGCTCGGCGAGCCGGCGCAGCGGCAGCGGCCCGTCCAGGTGCTCCAGCGCCCAGGCGCGGACGGCGGCGGTGCCGGAGCCGCCGGTCTCCACCGGGCTCGGGGCCTCCACGTACTGCTTCTGACCGCCGTCGCGCCACGGCGGCACCAGGCAGTTACGGGCCACCGCGTTGGCCACCGCGCTGCCGTGGTCGCGGCGCACCACGTGCAGGCACAGGTCCACCCCGGCGGCCACCCCACCGGAGGTGAGGACGTCGCCGTCGTCGGTGTAGAGCACGTCCGGGTCCAGCCGGACCTTCGGGAAGGCCCGGGCGAAGCGCTCGGTGTAGCGCCAGTGGGTGGTGGCCGGGCGGCCGTCCAGCAGGCCGGCGGCGGCCAGCAGGAACGAGCCGGTGCAGATCGACATCAGCCGGGCGCCGGGCCGGATCCGCCGCAGGGCGGCGGCCAGTTCGGGGGTGAAGGCGGCGTCCGCGCCGTCCGGGTCGGCGTCGTGGGAGGCCGGGACCACCACCGTGTCGGCCCGCTCCAGCAGTTCGGGCCCGTGGTCGACCGCGATCCGGAAGTCGGCGCTGGTGGCGACCGGGCCGCCGTCCAGGGTGCAGGTGGCCACCTCGTAGAGCGGCCGGCCGGATCCGTCCTTGGCGTTGCCGAAGATCCTTGCGGGGATGCCGAGTTCGAAGGCGATCACGCCCCGCAGGGCGAGTACCGCGACCAGGTGTGCCATGCCGTTCCCTCTCTCTCCGGGGTGTCGTTCCCGGGGCCGTCGTTCCCGGTTCCGTGCGGGTCCGGGACAGGGTATGCGACGGGTGTGGCCCGATCCTTGCGAAAGCTGTCATTCAGGCCACTCGTCCGGGCGGCGCGGGCTCGGGACACTCGTCCATGTGACCGAACGCAGTGCCCTCACCGCCGCCTCCACGCCAGCCACCGCCACGCCAGCCACCTCCACGCCGACCACCGCCGGTGGCGCCCCCGCACCCGCCCCCGGCCGGCGCCCCCGGGTGCACTACGCCTGGGTGGTGGCCGCCGTCGCCCTGGTCGTCCTGCTCGGCTCGGCCGGCTTCCGCTCCACGCCCAGCCTGATGATGGACGCCCTGCACAACGAGTTCGGCTGGTCGCTCGGGACGATCTCCGGCGCCACCTCCGTCAACCTCACCCTCTACGGCCTCACCGCCCCCTTCGCCGCCGCCCTGATGGACCGTTTCGGCGTGCGGCTGGTGGTGGTCTGCGCGCTGCTCACCATCTCGGTCGGCGCCGGCCTCACCATGCTGATGCGCCAGCCCTGGCAGCTGATCCTCTGCTGGGGCGTACTGGTCGGCCTCGGCAGCGGCTCGATGGCCGGCGCCTTCGCCACCACCATCACCGGCCGCTGGTTCCAGGCCCGCCAGGGCCTGGTCACCGGGGTGCTCACCGCCGCCGGGGCCGCCGGGAACCTGGTCTTCCTGCCGGTCGGCGCCTGGCTGGTCGAGCAGCACGGCTGGCGCGCGGCCGTGGTCGTGGTCTCGCTCGCCGCCAGCGCCGTCGCCGTGCCCGTCCTGCTGCTGATGCGCGAGCGCCCCGCCGACCTCGGGCTGCTCCCGTACGGCGCCACCGAGGCCCCGCCCGAGCCGGTGCGGGACGGCCGCGCCCTGGCCCGCACCCTGCGGGTGCTGCGCGACGCCGCCCGCACCCGGGCCTTCTGGCTGCTGGCGGGCTCCTTCGCGATCTGCGGCGCCACCACCGCCGGCCTGGTCGGCACCCACTTCATCCCGGCCGCGCACGACCACGGCATGCCCGTCACCACCGCCGCGAGCCTGCTCGCCCTGATCGGCGTGTTCGACGTGGTCGGCACCGTGTTCAGCGGCTGGCTCACCGACCGGGTCGACTCCCGGCTGCTGCTCACCGTCTACTACGGGCTGCGCGGCCTCTCCCTGCTCCTGCTGCCGCAGCTGCTGGCCGGCTCGCTCCACCCGCCGATGCTCGCCTTCGTCGTCTTCTACGGCCTGGACTGGGTGGCCACCGTGCCGCCGACCGTCGCGCTGTGCCGCCGGCAGTTCGGCGAGGACGCCCCGATCGTGTTCGGCTGGGTGCTCGCCGCCCACCAGATCGGCGCGGCCGTCGTCGCCGGGCTGGCCGGCCTGGCCCGCGACGCGCTCGGGAACTACGACCTCACCTGGTACGGCGCCGGCGCGCTGTGCGCGGTCGCGGTCGGGCTCTGCCTGGCACTGCGCACCGGGCGGCCGACGGACCGGGCGGTGCCCGCCCTGCCGTAACCACGTTCGAGCGGACGTCTAGGCTCCGTTTCATGGCGCTCACCTTCACCCTCGACCCGAAGCCCGACCCCGACCTGCGCACCGCCGTGGTCCGGCTGTGGACGGACGTCACCAACGCCGGCGGCGCGGTCGGCTTCGTGGCCCCGGTCACCGAGGAGGAGGTCTGGGACACCGCCGACCGCCAGTTCGCCGGGGTCGCCCCGGACGGCCCCGACCGCCTCCTGGTCGCGCACGAGAGCGCGACCGGCCGGCTGGTCGGGGTGCTGTTCTTCGAGTCGATGCGCTTCGAGCTGATGGAGCACTGGCGGATGCTCAAGCGGGTCATGGTGCACCCCGACTTCCAGGGCCTCGGCTACGGCGCCGAACTGCTCGCCGAGGCCGAGCGGGTCGCCCGGGCGTGGGGCCTGGAGTCGCTGCGGCTCACCGCCCGCGGCGGCCTCGGCCTGGAGCGCTTCTACGCCCGCTGCGGCTACCGGGAGGTGGGCCGGGTGCCGGCCGCGATCCGGGTCGCCCCCGGGGACGACCGCGACGACATCACCATGTGGCTCGACCTACGCTGACCGGCCCGGGCGGAGGGGCGGGCGCCCCCTGGCCCGCGCCGGGTGTCAGGCATGCTTGACTGGGAGACCCGCCCCGGCTCGAACCAGAAGGATGTGTCCCAGTGAGCAGCAACGGCCCGCAGAAGTCGCACGCCACGCTCCGCTACACCTCCATGCGGGCCAGCATCTTCCTCGGCTGCCTGCTGCTGGCCCTGCTGCTCGGGCACTTCGGGATCATCCCGGTGAGCGGCGAGGCCGGGGTGATCTTCCTGTTCCTGCTGGCCGCGGTCGCCTCCGCGCCGCTCAGCTACGTGCTGCTGAGCAAGCAGCGCGACGAGATGTCCTCCCAGATCACCACCAAGGTCGCCGGGCTGCGCAGCCGGACCGCCGAGCGGATCGCCACGCAGAACGCCGAGGAGGACGCCGCGGACGACGCCGCCCGCGCGGCCGCCTCCCGGCAGAGCTGACCCCGGGCGCAGCCCGCCGTGCCGAACGTGCCCGACGTGCCTGATGTGCCCGCCGTTCCTGACGCGCCCGCTGCACCCGCTGATCCGCAGCCGGGCGTTGGGGCCGGGGCCGGGGCCGGGCGTGCCGCCGGGACGTGGCCGGCCCCCGTGCGCCGGCCCACCGGGCGGGACGTGGCCCGGCTCGCCGGGGTCTCCCAGGCCACCGTCTCGCTGGTCTTCTCCGGTGCCGAGGCCGGTCGCCGGGTCTCCGAGGCGACCCGGGAGCGGGTCCGCGAGGCCGCCCGCAGCCTCGGCTACCGCCCGCAGGCGGCGGGCCGGCAGCTGCGGCTGGGCCGCAGCGGGATGATCATGCTGGCGGTGCCGAACCTCCAGGGCCCGTTCTTCGGCCGGGTGCTGGAGGGCGTCCACCACGAGGCCGGCAGGCACGGCCTGGCGGTCGTGGTCAGCTCCGGCTGGGGCAGCGCGACCCTCGCCGAGGCCGCCACCGCGGGCCGCTTCGACGGTCTGCTGATCTGCTCCCCGGACGACAGCCAGCTCGGCGAGCTACCGCCGGACACCCCCGCCGTCTTCCTGGACGCCGACCCCGGCACCGACCGGGCGCGCCCGACCGTCGAGCTCGACGTGGCCGGCGGGATGCGGGCGGCCGTCGAGCACCTGGCCGCCCTGGGCCACCGCCGGATCGGGCACCTGCGCTCCACCCACGCCGCGTACACCTTCCGGGTCCGGCAGGCCGCCTTCGAGCAGGCCGTCCGCGAACTCGGGCTGGAGGTCGTGGAGTTGGGCGTGAGCCTGAACGACGGCCACGCGGCCGCGCGGAGCGTGGCGGGGGAGCTGCTGGAGCGGGCGGACCGTCCGCGCGCGGTGATCTGCGACGACGACGTGGTCGCCTCCGGGGTCTACCAGGCCGCCGCCGAGCGGGGGTTGCGGGTGCCGGACGACCTGTCGGTGGTCGGCATGGACAACGTGGCGGTCTCCGGGCTGCTCGCCCCGCCGCTGACCACCGTCGACCTGCCCGGCGAGGAGCTGGGCCGGGCGGGGGCGGCCGCGCTCGCCGGACTGCTGCGCGGCGAGCCGGTGGAGCCGGTCGCGCCGCTGGCCACTTCGCTGGTGCGGCGCTCCTCGACGGCCCCAGCACGTCCCTGACGGTTCCGTTCGGCGCGTCCTGGCTGCCCCGGCGGTCCTTCGCCTCCTGCGGCTTCCGGGTCGCGGGCTGCGGCTGAGAGTGACATGACTGCGCCCGCCGGCCAGACCCCCGGCGGGCGCAGTCGTCTGTGGGGTGGGGCGTCAGCCCACCGGGACGGGCTCGGCGAGCGGCGCGACCGGTGCGCCGCGGAACCAGTGCCGGGCGCCGAACAGCACCAGTGCGCCGAGGGCGATCCCGCCGGCCGCGCACACCGCGACCGGGCGCAGCGAGCCCTCGGCGAGGTGGCCGGAGACGGCGTAGCCGAGCGAGTTGCCGGTGGCGAACAGGGTCACCAGCCAGGCGAACGCCTCGGTGACCGTCCCGGTCGGGGCCAGTTCGGCGACCAGGACGAAGGCGGCCGCCAGCAGCGGGGCCAGCATGACGCCGGAGAGGAAGGCCAGCGCGGCCATCGGGTACGGGCCGGGCAGCGTGACCAGCGGCAGGTAGGAGGCGGCCATGGCGAGGGCCATCAGCCAGGTGCGGGTCGCGGTGCTCTGCCGCCAGGTGACCATGCCGTAGGCCAGCGCGCCGAGCAGTCCGCCGAGCGCGGCCAGGGCCAGCAGGGTGCCCCCGCCGCCGGGCAGGCCGTCGGCGTGCTGCTCGGCGTAGGCGATGAACAGCACGTTCTGCGCGCCGACCGCCCAGCCGGCCCCGGCGAGTCCGATCAGCAGCAGTACCAGGCCGGGGGAGCGCAGCGGGCCGAGCAGTCCGGCGGACTGCTCGCGGGCGGGGGCGCGCCAGGCACGGGCCGGGGCGGCGGTGGCCACGACCAGTGCTCCGGCCAGTCCGAGCCCGGCGGCCACCCAGAGCGCGGCGACCGGGCTGAACAGCCCGGCGATGCCGGCGACGGCCAGCGGTCCGGCCACGTAGAGGATCTGCTGGGAGGCGGAGTCGAAGGCGTACGCGGTGTCGAGCTGCTCCTCCTCGACCACGTCCGGCCAGAGCGAGCGCAGGCAGGGCTCCAGCGGCGGCATCGCGAGGCCGGCGACGGCGGCGCCGAGCGGCGCGGCGAGCGCGGAGCCGGGGGCGAGGGCGAGCAGGGCGTACCCGCCGCCGGCCACGACGGCGGAGACGAGCAGGACGCGCGGCTGGCCGGTGCGGTCGACGATCCGCCCGAGCACCGGTCCGCCGACGGCGGCGGCGATCGCGTAGGCGGCGGTGGCCAGGCCGATCCGGCTGTACGGGACGCCGGCTTCGCGCAGGGCGAGGGCGATCACCAGGGCGGTCATACCGGCGGGCAGGCGGCCGAGCAGGGTGCCGAGCAGGAGTCGGGTGACGTGCGGGGCGCGGAGCAGGGCGAGGTAGCCCATCGGTGGTCTTCTCCGGTCAGGGCAGGGGAGGGCGGGGACGTCGTCAAAGTTATACGTATAACCACCGGTCGGTCAATCCGACCGGAGGGCTGGGCTGATGGGGCGTCAGCTTCGTTCGTGTCCGGATCTCACGCTCGGGCGGTGGCCGGGCGGCGGTCGGATGTGGCCTGATCTCAAACAACTACTTTGAACATCTCAAACCTTTCCTGCTAACGTGTCGGCCGTGACCACCTCAGACGCACTGCGGATGCACGGCCCGGGCCCGCTGCCCGGCGCCGCCCGCCCCTGTGCTCTGACCGGTGCTGTGGACAGCCCGCGCCGTTGTCGCGCCATGAGCTGTACGGCCATGAGCTGTATCGCGGCGGCACGCCCCTGAACCGGGGTTCGTGACCTCTCCCCGTCCGGCCCCGTGCCGTGCCGCCCCCTCCGCCCCACACCCCACCGTCAGCAACGCCCTCCCCCGGAGTCGCACCCCCATGTCCACAGCGCCCGAGGCGACCTCGTCGCCGTCCGTGCTCGCCCGCATCCGCAAGACGCCGTTCTGGGTGCAGATCGTCGCCGGCCTCGTGTTCGGCGTCGGCCTCGGCTACCTGGCCCGTGCCGCCGACGTCTCCTGGCTGGCCACCACCCTGGAGACGATCGGCAAGATCTTCGTCCAGCTGCTCAAGCTGGCCGTGCCGCCGCTGGTCTTCACCGCGATCGTGGTGAGCGTCGCCAACCTGCGCAACGTCACCAACGCGGCCCGCCTGGCCACCCGCACGCTGCTCTGGTTCATGATCACCTCGCTGATCGCGGTCGGCATCGGCCTGGGCCTGGGCCTGCTGACCAACCCCGGCCAGGGCACCAACCTCAAGACCGAGGGCCTCAAGGCGCTCGACTCCAAGGGCACCTGGATCGACTTCCTGACCGGGATCTTCCCGACCAACATCGTCGACGCCTTCGTCAAGGTGAACGTGCTGCAGATCGTCTTCATGGCGGTCGTGGTCGGCGCCGCGATCATCAAGCTCGGCACCAAGGCCGAGCCGGTCCTCAAGCTCAGCGAGACCGTGCTGGAGCTGACCCAGACCGCCCTGTGGTGGGTCATCCGGCTCTCCCCGCTCGGCACCCTCGGCCTGATCGGCAAGTCCGTCGCCAAGTACGGCTGGGACCTGCTCAAGCCCTTCGCCACGCTGACCCTCGACATCTACGTCGGCTGCGCGCTGGTGCTGTTCGTCGTCTACTCGCTGGTGCTGCGCTTCGCCGCGGGCCTCAACCCGCTGCACTTCTTCAAGGGCGCCTGGCCGGCCATCCAGCTGGCCTTCGTCTCGCGCTCCTCGGTCGGCACCCTGCCGGTCACCCGCCGCGTCACCGAGCGCCTCGGCGTCCCGAGCGAGTACGCCTCGTTCTCGGTGCCGTTCGGCGCCACCACCAAGATGGACGGCTGCGCCTCGATCTACCCGGCCGTCGCCGCGATCTTCGTCGCCCAGGTCTACAACATCGAACTGGGCATCAGGGACTACATCCTGATCGCCTTCGTCTCGGTCGTCGGCTCGGCCGCCACCGCGGGCCTCACCGGTGCGATCGTCATGCTGACGCTGACCCTGTCCACCCTCGGCCTGCCGCTGGAGGGCGTCGGCCTGCTGCTGGCCATCGACCCGATCCTGGACATGATGCGCACCGCCACCAACGTGGCCGGTCAGGTGGTCGTGCCGGTCGTGGTCGCCGCGCGGGAGCGGATCCTGGACGTGGCCGCGTACAACAACCCCTCCGGGGACCTGTACGAGGAGGACGCGCCGAAGGCCGCGGTCCCGGTCGTCGCCTGATCCGTCGGTACGACTCTTGTATGACCCGTATGACCCGTATGACCTGTACGACGTGAAGGGCCCTCTCCCGGTGCACGGGGGAGGGCCCTTCGGCGTTCCCGCAGGGCGCCGGGGCGCCGGGGTGCCGGGGTGCCGGGGAAAAGGCAGGGGGCCCGCCGCGATGGGCAGGCCCCCTTGGGTGTTGCTCTTGTGCTCATGGTGACGGCTGTCGGGAGCCGCCGGCGGACCCGAAGGGGTCCCGAGCGATCAGAACATCAGAGGAAGGTCAGACAGCGCTGACGGTGACGTTCTCCGCCTGCGGGCCCTTCGGACCCTGGGTGACGTCGAAGGTGACCGCCTGGTTCTCCTCCAGCGAACGGAAGCCGTTCGCGTTGATGGCGGAGTAGTGGACGAAGACGTCGGGGCCGCCGCCCTCCTGGGCGATGAAGCCGAAGCCCTTCTCAGCGTTGAACCACTTGACGGTTCCCTGAGCCATGCCGTTCTCCTTGCGATGCGTGTCGGGGGCCACACCGTGTGGTCCCCGGTCCGCTGCGCTGATCGCCCTGCCTCCGGACGAGTCCGAAGTTTTTCGATATTGCTGAAAAACTACAAAAAGCCTGCGGTTACATGCTCCGCAGGCTTCAAGTACTGCAAGGGGAATCAAACTGCAACTGAGGGCAACGCTAGCATGCGGCAGCTGTGACGACCAGGGGTCACTTGCCCTCCGGACAGCGCGTGTCGGAGGCCCCCCGAGTGGGCTGGGAACGGGCGCGGGCAGGCGCGTTGAGGATGTGCGCGGGTTCGCCGGGAAGCGCCCGCGCGCGTGTCGGGCGGCCGGTGCGAGCCGTCGCGAACAGCAGGCATACGCTGCGGGGAAGCGCACGAACAGCGCTGTGGGGAAGCGCACGAACAGCAAGGGAGCGGCGCAGTGGCAGCACCGGACGGACAAACACGGGAGCCCGAGCCCCAGGAGAACACCCCGGTCAGGCCCAGGGTCGGCCATATTCAGTTCCTGAACTGCGTCCCCCTCTACTGGGGCCTCGCCAGGACCGGCAACCTGCTCGACCTCGACCTCACCAAGGACACCCCGGAGAAGCTCAGCGACCAGCTCGTCGCCGGCTCCCTCGACATCGGTCCGATCACCTGCGTGGAGTACCTGCGCAACGCCGACGACCTGCTGGTCCTGCCCGACATCGCGGTCGGCAGCGACGGCCCGGTGATGTCCTGCCTGATCGTGAGCAAGGTCCCGCTCGCCGACCTCGACGGCCGCCGGGTCGCCCTCGGCTCCACCAGCCGCACCTCCGTCCGGCTCGCCCGGCTGCTCCTGGAGGAGCGCGAAGGCGTCCGCCCGGACTACTTCAGCTGCCCCCCGGACCTCAGCGCGATGCTCGCCGAGGCCGACGCGGCCGTCCTCATCGGCGACCCGGCCCTGCGCGCCTACCTCGGCCAGGCCGCCGACCTCGGGCTGACCGTCCACGACCTCGGCGAGATGTGGAAGGAGTGGACCGGCCTGCCGTTCGTCTTCGCGGTCTGGGCCGTGCGCCGCGAGTTCGCCGAGCGCCGCCCCGAACTCACCGCGGCCGTCCACCGGGCCTTCCTGGAGTCCCGCGACCTCTCGCTGGTCGAGGCCGCCAAGGTCGCCGAGCAGGCCGCCCGTTGGGAGGCCTTCGGGGCGGACGTGCTGGAGCGGTACTTCAGCGAGGCGCTCGACTTCTCGCTCGGCGGGCGGCAGCTCGCCGGGGTCGCCGAGTTCGCCCGGCGGGTCGCGCACGACAGCGGCTTCGCGCCGGACGTGGCGGTGCGGCTGCTGGAGCCGGCGGCGCTGCCGGTCGGGTCGTAGGGCGCGGGGGTCGGTTCAAGGGTTGGGCGGGGGTTGCTCCGACCGCTGGGCCGGGCGTTGGGCGGGGCTGGACCGGGCCGGGGAGGGCGGGGGGTCGGGCCGGCCCGGTACGGTCTGCTCCCGAGGCGTGTCCGACGCATGCCGCGCGGGTGCGGGGCAGGTGCGGCGGCGGGCGAGGGGAGCGTGCGGGCATGCGGGCACTGGGGTCGGACGATCCGCGCCAGGTGGGCGCCTACCGGCTGCTGCGGCGGCTCGGCTCGGGCGGGATGGGCCGGGTCTACCTCGGCCGGACGGCCGGCGGGCGCACCGTCGCCGTCAAGGTGGTCCGGACCGAACTCGCGGACGACGCCGAGTTCCGGGCCCGGTTCCGCCAGGAGGTGGCCGCCGCCCGTCGGGTCGGCGGCGCCTGGACCGCCCCCGTCCTGGACGCCGACACCGAGGGCGAACAGCCCTGGGTCGCCACCGGCTACGTCGCCGGCCCCGCACTCGCCGCCGCCGTCCGGACCCACGGGCCGCTGCCGGAGGCCGCCGTCCGCGCCCTCGGCGTCGGGCTCGCCGGGGCGCTCGCCCACGTGCACGGGCTCGGCCTGGTGCACCGCGACGTCAAGCCCTCCAACGTGCTGCTCACCCTGGACGGCCCGCGGCTGATCGACTTCGGGATCGCCCGGGCCCTGGACGCGACCAGCGGCCTCACCCGTTCGGGTTATGTCGTGGGCTCGCCCGGCTTCATGTCGCCCGAACAGGCGAACGGCCAGTCGGCCGGACCGGCCGGGGACGTCTTCTCGCTCGGCGCCGTCCTGGCCTTCGCCGGCACCGGTGTCCACCCCTTCGGCGACGACGTCAGCGCGGCCGTCCTGCTCTACCGGGTGCTGCACGAGGAACCGGACGTGACCGGACTGCCCGAACCGCTGCGGGCGATCGTCCTCGACTGCCTGGCCAAGGACCCGGCCGCCCGGCCCACCCCGCAGCAACTGGCCGCCCGCCTCGACCCGGCCGGCGCGGGCGCCGCCCTGCTCGCGCGCGGCGACTGGCTGCCGCCGGCGCTGGCGGCCGGGGTGGGGCGCAGTGCGGTGGAGCTGCTGGACCTGGAGGGGGAGCAGGGGGACTCGCCGCAGGGGGCGGAACAGGGGGAACCGCAGGGGGAGGGGACTCCCGGGGCGGCGGCCGGGGACGGGGCGGCCGGGGAGGGCGCCGGGCCGTTGCCGCCGTGCAGCTATCCGTTCGGGACGGGCGACGACCAGCGGCTCGCCCGGCAGCGCCGTCGGCGGGTCGGGATCGCGGTGGCGGCGGTGCTGGCGGTCGCGGCGCTCGGGGGAGCCGGGTACGGGTGGTACGCGATGAGCGGGCCGTCCGATCCGGTGGTGTCGGCGCCGACCGCGGCGCCCGTACCGCCACCGTCCGTGGACCCGGGCGACGCCATCGCCTCGCCCGGGGTCTTCGTGCCGGGCGGCGCGGACGGGGCCTCGTCCGCTCCGGCGTCCGCGTCCGCGTCCGCGTCTACGTCCGGGGCGGGGTCGGTGTCCGCGTCCGCGGCCGCTTCGGGCGGGCCGGGCGCGGTGCCCGCGGCGTTCCTGGGCACCTGGAGCGGCGACATGGTCACCGAGAAGGGGCTGCCCGGCGGCACCACCACGCTCAACGTCCACCAGGCGGCGATCGGTCAGGAGGCCACCACCAGCCGCAACGCCGTCTCCGGACTGATCTCGATCAGCTGCGAGGGCGCCTGGACGCTCACCTCGGTCTCCGACACCAAGCTGGTGTTCCGGTCCCGACTGGTGCGCTCCTCGATCCCCGGCGCCTGCACCGGCGGCTCCAACGCGGAGACGCTCACCCTGGAAGCCGACGGGACGATCCGCTTCACCTCCGCCGACCCGGCCGCCGGCAACCCGGCCGGCACGCTGCGGAAGACGGCCGGGTAGGCCCGGTGAGGTGCAGTTCAGCGGGCTGACGCGGACGCCCGAAAGGCCTGGCGTAGGCTGGTTCGGCCGTACCCGAGTTGCACTTGAGAGAGAGAAGGCCGCCAGGTGACCGAGCTCGCAGCGACCACCCTCGATGCGTCCAGCACCGACCTGCAGGCCGTGCTCGACCGGGCCGCCGCCGGCGGCCGGATCACCCCGGAGGAGGCGC
This sequence comes from Kitasatospora sp. NPDC058162, assembly GCF_042884005.1. NCBI lineage: Bacteria > Bacillati > Actinomycetota > Actinomycetes > Kitasatosporales > Streptomycetaceae > Kitasatospora > Kitasatospora sp. NPDC058162. Next base: position 384,682 of record NZ_JBHVUS010000003.1, on the reverse strand, counting down.
TGGAGCTCTACCGCTCCGCGCCGCTGCACGCGCTCGGCTCCGCCGCCGACGCGGTGCGCCGCCGCCGCTACGCGGGCACCGAGCACATCGCGACCTACATCATCGAGCGCAACATCAACTACACCAACGTCTGCGTGACGGCGTGCAAGTTCTGCGCCTTCTACGTGCCGCCGAAGAGCGACAAGGGCTGGTCCCGCGAGCTCGACGAGATCCTGCGCCGCTGCGCCGAGACGGTCGAGCTGGGCGGCACCCAGATCATGTTCCAGGGCGGCCACCACCCGGACTACGGCGTGGAGTACTACGAGCGCGCGTTCTCGGCGATCAAGGCCGACTTCCCGCAGCTGGTGATCCACTCGCTCGGCGCCTCCGAGGTCGAGCACATGTCCCGGATCTCGGGCGTCTCCATCGAGGAGGCCATCACCCGGATCCACAAGGCGGGCCTGGACTCCTTCGCCGGCGCCGGCGCCGAGCTGCTCCCCGAGCGGCCGCGCAAGGCGATCGCCCCGCTCAAGGAGTCCGGCGAGCGCTGGCTGGAGATCATGGAGGCCGCGCACGGCCTCGGCGTGGAGTCCACCTCCACCATGCTGATGGGCACCGGCGAGACCAACGCCGAGCGGATCGAGCACCTGCGGATGATCCGCGAGGTGCAGGACCGCACCGGCGGCTTCCGCGCCTTCATCCCGTACACCTACCAGCCGCAGAACAACCACCTCAAGGGCTCGACCCAGGCCACCGTCTTCGAGTACCTGCGGATGATCGCGATCGCCCGCCTCTTCCTCGACAACATCGCCCACATCCAGGGCTCCTGGCTCACCACCGGCAAGGAGGCGGGCCAGCTGTCGCTGCACTACGGCGCCGACGACCTCGGCTCCGTGATGCTGGAGGAGAACGTCGTCTCGGCGGCCGGCGCCAAGCACCGCTCCAACCTGACCGAGCTGATCCACCTCATCCGCGCCGCCGACCGCGTCCCGGCGCAGCGCTCGACCACGTACGAGCACCTGCGGGTGCTGGACGACCCGGCCAACGACCCGGTCGACCCCCGCGTCGCCTCGCACATCGCCTCCACGGCGATCGAGGGCGGCACGGCGCACCCCGAGCTGAAGATCCTGGACAACTGAGGGGCCGGGACCGGACCGACACGCTTCTGATCTGATGTCGCCGTGCTGACCCTGCACCGGGCGGAGTTCCTGCTGCCCGACCCCGCCGGTCCCACCGACCCCGCCGGTCTCACCGGTTCCACCGCCCTCTCCTTTGCCGACGGGGCGGTGGTGGTGCGCGGTGAACTGGTCGAGGCCGTCGGGCCGTACGCGGAGCTGGCGGCGGCGCACCCGTCGGCCCGGGTCCGCGACTGGGGCCGGGCGCTGCTCGCGCCCGGCCTGCGCAACCCCTGCGGGCAGCGGCTGTTGGAGCGGGACTACCACCCGGACCCGCGCGAGGAGATCGGCGTCGAGCCGGTCGTGGACGGGCTGGTCGGCTGCGCCGACGAGACCCGGTACGGGGCCAGCGCGCGGCGCGGCCTGCAGCGGATGCTCGGGTACGGCGTGACGGCGGTGGCCGGGCCGTTCGCGCGGGCCGCGGTACGGACGGCGGTGGCGCGGTCCGGGTTGGTGGCCCTGCCGGGGGCGGGAGGCCCGCTGGAGTCGGGGGCGGGCTCGCTGGACCCGGTGGTGGCGCTGGACCCGCTGGCGGTGCCGATGGACCCGCTGGTGGCGCTGGATCCGCTGGCGGTGCTGCCGCTCGCCCGGGCCGTGTACGGGCGGGTCGCGGCCGGTGGGCGGGCGGACTTCGCGGTGTTCCCGGTGGCGGTGGAGGAGGGCGGGGTCCGGCCGGTGGCCGGCGGGTGCCTGGCGACCGTGCTGGGCGGGCGGTTGGTGTACCGGCGGCGGTGACGGCCCGCGGGGCGGCGTGTGGGGGTGGCGTGGAGGTCTGCCAGCGGGGCGGTGTGCGGGGGCGGTTGCCCGGCGGGCGGAGGCGCTCGTGAGCTCTCCGGTGTGACGTACCCGTCAGTAGGCGGATTGCCGTGCCGCGCACGGGACTTCCTTCGTGTGCACTCGAACTGCCGTGCCCTCCCAGGGGGGTGATTGCCCCTTCGCCGTGACCTGAGGGCCCGCCAGCGGATACGATCCCGGACAGCTCACTCCGTACCCTCACCACACCACCACCCGTGCCCGCGGGCGGCGGGGCCGTGTCCCAGGCCCCGGAGGCAAGCCAGGACAGGAACCATGCGAACCGCGACCGTCCCCCCGCCGCGAACCCCGCGGTTGGGCCGTGGTTGGTACCTCGCCGCCGTGCTCAGCGCCGTGCTGGCCGTCGGGATGTGCCTGCTCGGTTGGCGCCAGGCCGACCAGGCCGACCGGATCGCGGCCCACCCGGTGAGAGTCGAGGGCGTCGTCACCCAGCTGCCGACCGGCGGGGGCACCTACAGCGCCGTCAGCTACAAGGTGAGCGGCCAGCCGCACACCGCCGCCGCGCTGCCGCTCGCCGACGGCGCCAAGCTCGGCGACACGGTCTGCCTGGAGCACGCGGCCGACGACCCGGGCGCGGTCCGGATCTGCGGCGACACCTACCCGCAGCCCGTCGGCGTCGGCCTGGCCCGGTTCAGCGTGCCCGTCGCCGTCGTGCTCTTCGTGATCTGCATGCTGCGCATCCGGCGCCACCGGCGGGACGTCGCCGTCCGCAGCGGGCACGGCCGGCTCGCCGCCAACCTCGCGCTGGCGACCGGGGCGCTGGCCGAGGGGATGCCCGCGATAACCCAGGGCAAGCGCTCGCGCCGCCGCCGGCGCGCGGGCGGGCGGCGGGGATCGCACTAGGCGGGCTGCGGTCGCCGGTGCCCGTTGGTGTGCCGCCGGTGCCCCGTGGCGTGCTCCCTAGGTGTGCCCCGTTGGTCGGGGTGTCCGTCACAGGGTGAACAATGGGGGCGTGACCCGAGCCTCTCTGGACAAGCAGCCGCACGAAGTCGCCGCCATGTTCGACGACGTCGCGGCCAAGTACGACCTCACCAACGACGTGCTCTCCCTCGGCCAGGCCCGCGCCTGGCGCCGGGCGGTGGCCGAGGCTGTCGCCGCCGGACCCGGGGACCTCGTGCTCGACCTCGGAGCCGGCACCGGCACCTCCTCGCTGCCCTTCGTCGAGGCCGGGGCCAAGGTCGTCCCGTGCGACTTCTCGGTCGGCATGCTCACCGAGGGCAAGCACCGCCACCCCGAGCTGCCGCTCACCGCCGGCGACGCCACCCGGCTGCCCTTCGCGGACGACACCTTCGACTCGGTGACGATCTCCTTCGCCCTGCGCAACGTCCATGAGACCGACGCCGCGCTGCGCGAGATGCACCGGGTCACCAAGCCCGGCGGCAAGCTGGTGATCTGCGAGTTCTCCACGCCGACCTGGACGCCGTTCCGGACTGTCTACACCGAGTACCTGATGCGCGCGCTGCCGCCCGTCGCCACCGCCGTCAGCAGCAACCCCGACGCGTACGTCTACCTCGCCGAGTCCATCCGGGTCTGGCCGGACCAGCCCGCGCTGGCCGCGCGGATGCAGGAGAGCGGCTGGTCGAAGGTCGCCTGGCGGAACCTGACCGGCGGGATCGTCGCGCTGCACCGCGGGTACAAGCAGGCGTAGCCGGGCGGGGCGCGTGCGGTGGGGCCGGCGTTCGGGTCGGGGAGGCCGGCGTTCGGGTCGGGGAGACGGGTGTTCCCGCCGGGGGCGAGCGGGTTTCCGTCCGGGACTCGGGCGTTTCCGGCGGCGTGAGCGGAACTAGACTGCCGGAGACAAAAGCCGCCATCCCCCCGCCGCAGCTCCAGGAGTGTGTCCACGTGTCCGAGACCGCAGCCGATCTGACGAAGCCGGACAGCACGGTCGAGAGCACCGCCGACGTCATCGTGGTCGGCGCGGGCCCGGCCGGCTCCACCACCGCGTACTACCTCGCCCAGGCCGGGCTGGACGTACTGCTGCTGGAGAAGACCGCCTTCCCGCGCGAGAAGGTCTGCGGCGACGGCCTCACCCCGCGCGCCACCAAGCAGCTGGTGGACATGGGCATCGACGTCTCCACCGAGAACGGCTGGCTGCACAACAAGGGCCTGCGCATCATCGGCGGGGGCGTCCGGCTGGAGCTGGACTGGCCCGAGCTGGCCTCCTTCCCCGACTACGGCCTGGTCCGCAAGCGCGCAGACTTCGACGAACTGCTCGCCCGTCAGGCCGAGAAGGCCGGCGCCCGGCTCTACGAGCGCTGCAACGTCAGCGGCCCGGTCCTGGACGACCGCACCGGCCGGATCATCGGCGTCACCGCCAAGCTCGGCGAGGAGAAGCGGCCGGTCACCTTCCGCGCCCCGCTGGTCGTCGCCGCCGACGGCAACTCCACCCGGCTCTCCCTCGCCATGGGCCTGCACCGCCGCGAGGACCGCCCGATGGGCGTCGCCTACCGCACCTACTTCAACTCGCCGCGCCACGACGACGACTACCTGGAGTCCTGGCTGGAGCTGTGGGACACCCGCGGCGGCCAGCGCAAGCTGCTGCCCGGCTACGGCTGGGTCTTCGGCATGGGCGACGGCACCTCCAACGTCGGCCTCGGCATCCTCAACTCCTCGCCCGCGTTCGGCGAACTCGACTGGCGCGAGGTGCTCAAGGCCTGGTGCGCGAGCATGCCGGCGGAGTGGGGCTACACCCCCGAGAACATGACCGAGCCGATCCGCGGCGCCGCCCTGCCGATGGCCTTCAACCGGCAGCCGCACTACACCCGCGGTCTGCTCCTCGTCGGCGACGCGGGCGGCATGGTCAACCCGTTCAACGGCGAGGGCATCGCCTACGCGATGGAATCCGGCCAGATCGCCGCCGGCGTCATCGTGCAGGCCCACGCCCGCCTCACCGACGGCGGCCGCGAGCGCGCCCTGCACGCCTACCCGCGCATCCTCAAGGACGTGTACGGCGGCTACTACACGCTCGGCCGCGCCTTCGTGAAGCTCATCGGCAACCCCAAGGTGATGCAGCTCGCCGCCCAGCACGGCCTGCCCCGACCGCTGCTGATGCGCTTCACCCTCAAGCTGCTCGCCAACCTCACCGACCCCCAGGGCGGCGACGCCATGGACCGCGTGATCAACGGGCTGGCGAAGGTCGCGCCGAACGCCTGATTCCGGCGCTCGCGCCTGCGAGTTGCGGTCGCGGATGTGGTCGCGGTGGACGGGGTGGGGGCCGGGGCGGCCCGGTGCCCCGCCGACCTAGCGCGGCTCCGGTGCCGTCTTCGGTTCCGGCGTCTCCTGTTCTGCCGTCTCCCCTTCCGCCGTGTCGCGGGAGGCGGCGGAGCGCTGCTCGACGTAGGCGAGGCGCTCGTCGAACACCCGGGCCGCGTCGGGGGTGAGCGTCCGTAGGGCGACGAGGGCGCTGAACACGACGTCGCAGAGCTCGTGCTGGACGTCCTCCCAGGTGTGGGTGACGCCTTTGCGCGGGTTCTGGCCGGTGGCGCCGATCACCGCCGCGCCGACCTCGCCGATCTCCTCGGAGAGCTTGAGCAGCCGCAGTAGGCGCTCCTCCTGCGGTGACTGCGTGCTGTGCTCGTCCAGCCATGCGACCAGGTGGTCGACGCTCTCCCAGATCCGGCTGTCCATGCGGTGCTGCTCCCCTGCGGTGTCGTTGGTGCTGCCACCGTACGGGAGCGGCAGCGGGGGTGAGCCGGACCGGTGCGCCCGGCCCGGCGCACCTCCTTCGCCGGTGTTCGATGCTCGCTGCTCGATGCTCGCTGTTCAGTTGTCGGCCCGGGTCGGTCAGTGCTTGCTGATCTTCACGTGGCGGATGTTCACCGGGACGTTGGGGTAGCCGTCGCCGGGGCTGTTCTGGTCGTCCTCGCCGGCGGCGGCGATCTTCTGCAGGACGTCCAGGCCAGCCGTGACCCGGCCGAACGGGGTGTAGGCGGGGGAGAGCTTGGTGTCCTTCCAGACGATGAAGAACTGGCTGCCGTTGGTGTTCGGACCGGCGTTGGCCATGGCCACGGTGCCGGCCGGGTAGGTGGCGCCGGTCAGGTTCTCGTCCGGGAAGGAGTAGCCCGGTCCGCCGCTGCCCGTCCCGGTCGGGTCACCGCACTGCAGGACGTAGATCCGCTGGGTGGTGAGCCGGTGGCAGTGGCTGCGGTCGAAGTAGTCGTGCTCGGCGAGGAAACGGAACGAGAAGGTGGTGCAGGGCGCCTTGTCGGTCAGTGCTTCGAAGGTGATCGGGCCCTGATTGGTCCGCAGGGTCGCGTGGTACGGGCGGGCGGCCTTCTCGGCGTCGAAGACCGGGATGCCCTTGAAATTGTCGGCCGGGACGGCGGGTGTGTAGGTGCAGGCCGCGCTCTGGGCGGGGGTGGCGCCGGAGGGGGCCGCAACGGCCGTGCCGGTGCTCGCCGCGAGCGGGAGGAGGGTGGCGGCGGCAACCAGTGCCCAGTGCTTGCGATTCACGTGACGGGCCTTCCGTGGGGTGGTGGACGGCGTGCTTGTCATGGAGGAATCATCCACGGCCGGATGGGTCTTCGGTAGGGGGTGGGGTGGCAGTGGCTCCTTCGGCCGTCGGTGCTGAGTGAGCGTCATGTGCGCTTTGGGGTGAGGGTGTTCGGCGGCCCTCGCGTGGGCTGGTGCTGGTGCCGGCGTGGGGGTTCGGAGCCGGGGCTGCGGCTACGGGATCGGGTCGGTCGGCGCGGCGCCGCGGGCGCTGTCGAGGGTGTTGTCAGGGGTGGTGTCGGCGTCGGCGGGGCCGGTCGGGGTGGATGTGAACAGTCCGGCGCGGGCGGCGAGCGCGGCGGCGTCGGCGGCCCGCTCGGCGGAGCGGGCGTCCAACGGTTCGCCGGTGACGAACAGCCGGTAGTAAAGCGGGGCGGTGGCGGCCCTGATCACCTCGGCGCCCTCCGTCCCGGCCGGCAATTCGCCGCGGGCGACGGCCCGTTCGGCCACCTCGGCGGCCTGGCGGTGGCGGGTCGCGAAGAAGTCGCGCAGGGCGGCCGCGCCGGTGTCGGACCGCTGGGCGGCGGAGATCAGTGCGGTGGGGGTGGAGCCCCGCTCCGGGTCCGTGAAGACACTGAACACCTCCTGGGTGATCCGGCGGAGGTCCTCCTGGAGGTCTCCGGTGTCGGGTAGCGGCCAGGGCTGGTCGGCGGAGGCGGTCAGGGCGTCGGCGACCAGGCCGTCCACTCCGCCCCATCGCCGGTAGAGGGTCGCCTTGTGGACGCCGGACCGGGCCGCGACCGCCTCGGCGGTGAGGCCGTCGTACCCCTTCTCCGTGACCTCGGCGAGCGTGGCGGCGACCACGTCCCCGCGGACCCGGGCGCTGCGGCCGCCCGGGCGAGAGGTCGGGGTGCGGGGCTGCTGGCCGGGGTTGATGGCCTCGCTCAAAGTCGACTCCAGTCGCATTAAGGCTTGCTGTGGGGTGGGGGTCGTGCCATGCTCATCGTAATGCGACTCAAGTCGCATTACGAGAGGAGCCTGTGTGACCACCCGTGCCGTCCCCGACCCGACCGCCCTCCACCCACTCGCCGGCCACGACCGGGTGGTCCTGCTGCGCCCGCTCGTCACCGACCTGCGGATCGAGGTCGGCGAGTACACCTACTTCGACGACCCCGACGGAGCCACCCGCTTCGAGGAGCGCAACGTCCTCTACGCCTACGGCCCCGAACGGCTGGTGATCGGCAAGTACTGCGCGATCGCCACCGGCACCCGCTTCCTGATGGCCGGGGCCGCCCATCCGACCATCGGCGTCTCCACCTTCCCCTTCACGATGTTCGGCGGCAGTTGGACCGAGCAGACCCTCGACATCGTCACGGGCCTGCCCAGCCGTGGCGACACCGTGGTCGGCAACGACGTCTGGTTCGGCTTCGGCGCCACCGTCCTGCCCGGCATCCGGATCGGCGACGGGGCGATCATCGCGGCCGGCGCGGTGGTCACCGCCGACGTCGAGCCCTACACGATCGTCGGCGGCAACCCCGCCCGTCCGATCCGGCGCCGCTTCGACGACGCCGACATCGAACGCCTCCTCCGTGCCGCCTGGTGGGACTGGCCGGCCGAGCTCGTCACCGAGCACGTCCGGGTCATCATGTCCGGCACCCCAGCCGACATCGAGGCCATCGCCGAGACGAACGGCCTGCTCGCCTCCTGACCCGCCGGCACCTGGCGGGGGCATTGATCACCGGCGGCCCGGTGCGCGAAGATGGCGCCTCCTTGTTCCACCCTTCGCCTCGTCCGCCGCTGAGCCACACGCCCAGCTCCCGGGTCCGTCCGACGCCGTACGGTCCGCGCACCCGCCGGTTCCGTTCGTACGGAGGGATCCTCCTCATGCGTGCCTCCCTGTCCTCGTCCTCATCGGTCCTTCGTGATCTGCCGGTCCTGTTGGTGGCAGTGGTGTGGGGGTCGAGCTTCCTCGCCGTCCAGCGGGTGGCCGAACCGGAGACGGTCGTGGCCATGCTCGTCCTGCGTTTCGGGCTGGTCCTGCCGGTGCTCGGACTGGTCGCCTGGCGCTCCCTTCGGAAGCTGAGCCGCGCCGAGTGGCTCGGCGGCGCCGGTCTGGGCGTCGTCCTCAGCGGGATCTTCCTGCTGGAGACCTACGGCGCCGTGCACACCTCCGCGACCAATGCCGGGCTGATCATCAGCCTCGCGATGGTGCTCACCCCGCTCGGCGAGAGCGCCCTTGCCCGCACCGCACCGCCGCGGGCCTTCCTCGCGGCCGCCGGGCTGGCCGTTCTGGGCGTCGCCCTGCTCACCGGTGACGGCGGGCTGCGCCCTCCGACCCTCGGTGACCTTCTGGTGTTGGGCGCCGCCCTCGTCCGCTCGGCGTACGTCCTGGCGATGGCCCGCACCCGGGCCATCCGCGACACCGACACGCTCGCCGTCACCTGGGTCCAACTCGCGGTGGCCACCGGAGTGTTCGCCGTCGTCGCGCTGTCCGTCGGGCCCGCGCCGTGGACGGTCGCCCGCTCGTACGGGGCCGGCCAGTGGGCCTGGCTGCTGCATCTGTCCCTGTTCTGCACCCTGTTCGCCTTCTTCGTTCAGATGTGGGCCGTCCGGGCCACCTCGCCGTCCCGGGTGAGCCTGCTGCTCGGTACCGAACCGCTGTGGGCCGCCGTCTTCGGCATCACGGTGGCCGGGAACCGGATGGGTCCGCTCGCCCTGATCGGCGGAGCCCTGGTGCTGATCGCGACCGAATGGGGCCGGCGGACCGCTCCCGCGCCGCGCTCGGCCACGGCTGGCAGCGAGAACACACCAGACTCGGTGGGGTCGAGCCGGGAGCCGTCCCCGGTGTGAACCGCGCCCTCGTCACCGGCGCCGCCACAGCGTCCGGCGGGCGTAGTCGATGGTGACCGCGCCGAGCAGCGGGCCCCAGGCGACCAGGGGCAGGTAGGCGAGCGTCATCACCAGGGCGCCGAAACCGTGCGGTGAATCCGCGTCGGCCAGGTTCCCGGCCCAGCCGCCGAACAGGGCGAGCAGCCCCAGCCTGGTCAGAACGAGCGAGCCCAACAGAGCCGGAACGACGGCGAACAGCGGGCGCACCCTCCGGCCGCCTATCAGCGGGATCCAGCGCGGCACCACCTGCCCCCAGGGCCGGACCAGACCCACGGTCAGGAAGGCCAGCGCCTCCGTCAGGGCGCTCAGCGCCACGCAGTAGACAGTGCCCCAGCCCGGCTGGTGTGCGGCGAACGCCGCAGCCGTCGCGCCGCTGAAGCCGAGCGGGACGCCGAAACCGAAGACGATCCGCCACAGCCCCGAGGGAAGCGTGCTGAGGACGGCGGCCTTGGCGGCGATCCGGGCGCAGCGCGGGGCGGGCGGGACGTCCGGGGCGGGGGCCTCGACCCGATGGGTGGCGGTGCGGGCGTTGATCATGAGCTTCGACATGGTGGTGGACTCCCTTCGGCCCCGGCCCCCGTGGCCGGTGCGATGTCTCAAGACTGGCGGCCGGAGAGGCCCGGTGGCAGATGCCGATCGGGCTGTTCCTCCTGCTCAACCGGCCTTTGAAATATGCCGATCGGCACAGGCGTGCCGCCCTGGCGGCGCCGTAGTGTGACGGCAGTCGAAGAGTCGAGGAGAGGTGATGACGATGACTCAGATCCTGTCCGGGGTCGTCCTGGTCCTGGCGCCGCCGGCCTGGTTGGCACGGAGGCGCTACGGCACGGCGGTGGTGACCTCGGCGCTCGGTGCGTCGTCGGTCGCGGTCACGGTCGCGGTCTGGATCCTCGGCCGCTGGGCGGAGGGGGACCGCTGGGCCGGGCTGTTGGGCCTGGTCGAACTCGCCGTCCTGCTGCTGTCGGTGATCATCACCCTGCGCGGCGAGGACGGCCCACGGTGCGCGGCGGCGGCCTGGACGGCGTGCGGAGCAATCGCTCTCTGGCTGACCAGGTTCTCCTTCGTCGAAGGGCCCGGGGACGTACTCACGATCTTCGGCTTCGGCTCGATGCTCTCCCTGCCGGCCGTCCTGATCGGGCTCTACCTGCGGGGCCTGGACGAGGGGCGCAACAAGGCGGTGGTCGAGGCCAGGCGTGCCCAGCGGCTCGAACTGGCCCACGACTTGCACGACTTCGTGGCGCACGACGTCAGTGGCATGGTCGCCCAGGCCCAGGCCGGCGCCTACCTGGCCTCGGTCGACCCGGCCCGAGCGGTCGCCATGTTCGAACGGATAGAGCAGGCCGGGCAGCGGGCCCTGGCATCGCTCGACCGGACGGTCCAACTGCTGCGCACGGAGGAGGGGACGGGGCGCGGCCCACAGCCGGGGCTCTCGGAACTCGCCGAGGTGGCCGAGCGGTTCACCGCCTCGGGCGGCGCGGAAGTCCGGATGGACCTGCCGGACCAACCGGTTCCGAGGGAGCTGGGAGGGACGATCCACCGGATCGTCGTCGAGGCTCTGACCAACGTCCGGCGGCATGCCCATGGAGCTCGCCGAATCGACGTCCAGGCACGCCGCGTAGGTGTGTGGCTGGAGCTGACCGTGACGAACGACGGCCGAGCACCGGGGGCGGACAGCAGGCCCCGACACGGTGGCGGCAGCGGACTGCCGGGCCTGGCGGCTCGGGTCGAGGCGCTCGGCGGCACCTTCGAGGCGGGAGCGTACGAGCAGCAGGCCTGGCGCGTGACGGCGAGGCTGCCATTGGCAGGGCGGGAGGAACCGGAGCAGCCGGAGACCTCGATGAGGACGAGCGCGGGTGCAGGGGAGAAGAGCGGATGAGCAACAGCGCAAAGCCGATCCGGATCCTGGTCGCCGATGACCAGGCGGACATCCGCAGCGCGTTCAGGATGATCCTGGACGTCCAGCCGGACATGACGGTGGTGGCCGAGGCGTCGGACGGTGCCGCGGCGGTGCAGGAAGCGAAGAGGCTACGGCCGGACGTGGTGCTCGCGGACATTCGGATGCCGAAGCTCGACGGTCTGGAGGTCACGCGGCAGCTGGCCGGCCAATGCAAGGTGATCGTGGTGACCACCTTCGACCTGGACGAGTACGTGCACACGGCCTTGCGCCATGGTGCGGCTGGGTTCCTGCTCAAGCGTTCGGGGCCGGTCCTGTTGATCGAGGCGGTCAGAGCGGCGATGGCCGGGGACGCATTGATCAGCCCGCAGGTCACCGTGCGGCTGCTTCAGCACATGGCGCTGCCGGGATCCGCCCCGGCGTCCGGGGCCGCAGGCGGCGCCGGGGTGCCGGGCCCGCTGATAGCCGGCCCGGTGGAAGAACTGACCGAGAGAGAAAGGGAGATCGCTGAGCTGGTGGCCGATGGAGCGACCAACGCCGAGATCGGCGCCGGGCTCTTCATCTCACCGGGAACGGTGAAGAACCACCTCGCCAACATTCAGCGCAAGCTCGGCGCCCGTAACCGGGTGGGCGTCGCGAGCTGGGTGTGGGAACAGGCAGTCGGCAACCGGTAGCCGGCCCCTGGCCCGAAGGGCGAGAGCGGACAGAGGAGGCGGCCCGCACAAGGGCGGGGCCTGAGAGGGAGAAGGAGGCGGGGCGGAGGGAGGCGGAGGCGGGGCGGAGGGAGGCGGAGGCGGGCCGAGAGGTTCGAGGGCCGCATCGGAAGTTGGGCCTGCCCGACACGGGAGGCGGAGCCGCGAGGGCGGCAAGTGAGGCGGAGGCGGAGGAGGAGGGCAGGCCCCCAGGGGCCCACAGGCTGCCAGGGCTGCGAGCGCGCAGCAGCCCCGCGCTGGGACCGGCCGGCCCAGCGCAGGTGACACCGGCGGCAGGTGGGCAACCCTGGCGCGGGCGGCGGGCGGCGGGCGGCGGGCGGCGGGCGGCGGGTGGGGTGGGGGAGGGGGGGAGGGGGGAGGGGGAGATCCCCACGACAACATCGCGCGCTTGTGAACGAAGGGTCAAGCAAGCGTTCATCCCCCCACCACCCCTCCGAGTGAGCCCCTATAACACGTCAACATGGCGCCTTGAAATTTGCTATCCACGAAGCACAGTTGATATAGGAACGCGCCCCTGACCAGCCGCTTCCAAGATGAATGCGACTGCTTGTGACCATTTGACTCCTTTGCGTTGACAACTCTGGGCATGTTCACATTCGCCACCATTCACATGGTGTCGTAGATCACAAAGATGACGATGAACTGCGTGTCGCAGATCACAAGCCACCGGGCATAGGATGCGCTCGTTCCAGGCTTTGTGAACTGCCTCACATGAGGTGGATCTCGGGAACTGGAACGCGGGTTCACCTCACTGTGACCCGCCGGTTCCGATCTGCAGTCAAGGACGACTGGACGGAGGGAGCGGAGGCTATGAATGCCTACGCGCCGATCCTCGTACTCGGTGCCATCGCGGCGGCGTTCGCGGTCGGTTCCGTCGTGATGGCCTCACTCACCGGCCCCAAGCGCTACAACCGGGCCAAGTTGGAGGCGTACGAGTGCGGCATCGAGCCGACCCCGCAGCCCGTGGGCGGCGGTCGGTTCCCGATCAAGTACTACCTGACGGCGATGCTCTTCATCGTCTTCGACATCGAGATCGTCTTCCTCTACCCCTGGGCGGTGACCTTCGACTCCCTGGGGATCTTCGGGTTGGTCGAGATGCTCCTGTTCATCGCCACCGTCTTCGTCGCGTACGCCTACGTCTGGCGCCGCGGCGGCCTGGAGTGGGACTGAGGCAGGGGTGGCGCCGCCGCCCTTGTGAACGAGCGGACAAGCTCGGACGGGCCGGACGTTCCCCCGGACGCTCCGCGGGCGCATCGCCGGACGTACCAGAGGACTTGAGGGCATTGAGAGGGATCTGATGGGAATCGAGGAGAAGCTGCCGAGCGGCTTTCTGCTCACGACCGTGGAGACGGCCGCCGGCTGGGTGCGCAAGGCGTCACTCTTCCCGGCCACCTTCGGTCTGGCCTGCTGTGCGATCGAGATGATGACCACCGGCGCCGGCCGCTACGACCTGGCTCGGTTCGGCATGGAGGTCTTCCGGGGCTCCCCCCGGCAGGCCGATCTGATGATCGTGGCGGGTCGGGTGAGTCAGAAGATGGCCCCGGTGCTGCGCCAGGTGTACGACCAGATGGCCAACCCCAAGTGGGTCATCTCGATGGGCGTCTGCGCCTCCTCCGGCGGGATGTTCAACAACTACGCGATCGTCCAGGGCGTCGACCACATCGTCCCGGTGGACATCTACCTGCCCGGTTGCCCGCCCCGACCGGAGATGCTGATGGACGCCATCCTGAAGCTGCACGACAAGATCCAGCACGAGCCGCTGGGCGTGAACCGGCGCCGCGCCGAGGAGTTGGGCGAGGCCCTGGCCCTCAAGGCGACCCCGATCAGCGAGATGCGGGGGCAGCTGCGATGAACGAGCAGGTACCCGAGACCCGCCGCGAGCAGCCGGTCCGCGAGATCCCGGTCGAGGTGGTCGGCCGCCGGCAGGGCATGTTCGGTGCCGCCGGCACCGGCGACACCTCCGGCTTCGGTGGTCTGGCCGCCCCGATCGTGCTGCCCGGTCCGAGCGAACGCCCGTACGGCGGTTGGTTCGACGAGGTCGCCGACGAGTTCGAGGGCGCGCTGGAGGAGCAGGGCCTGGATCCGGTCGAGGTGATCGAGAAGACCGTGGTCGACCGCGGCGAGCTCACCTTCCACCTCGACCGCACCCACCTGCTGAAGGCGGTGCGGATCCTGCGCGACGATCCGGCGCTGCGCTTCGAACTGTGCCTGGGGGTGAGCGGGGTGCACTACCCGGGCGACCGGGGTCGCGAGCTGCACGCGGTCTACCACCTGCGCTCGATCACCCACGGCCGGCTGATCCGGCTGGAGGTCACCGCGCCGGACGCCGACCCGCGGATCCCCTCGGTGGTGAGCGTCTACCCGACCAACGACTGGCACGAGCGCGAGGCCTACGACTTCTTCGGCCTGGTCTTCGACGGCCACCCGGCGCTGACCCGGATCATGATGCCGGACGACTGGCTGGGCCACCCGCAGCGCAAGGACTACCCGCTCGGCGGCATCCCCGTCGAGTACAAGGGCGCCCAGATCCCGGCACCCGACCAGCGGAGGTCGTACAGCTGATGAGCACCCAGCACTTCGAAGAGGCCCCCCACGAGGCCCACGAAGCCCACGGGGAAGCCCCCGCGGACACCGGCGCGGACACCCCCGGCGGGGCCGAGGAGGCGCACGCCCGCGACACCACCGAGGGCCGGGTCTTCACCGTCACCGGCGGCGACTGGGGCGAGGTGGTCGAGGCGGTCGGCCGGGCCGACGACGAACGCATCATCGTCAACATGGGCCCCCAGCACCCGTCCACCCACGGCGTGCTGCGGCTGATCCTGGAGATCGACGGCGAGACGGTGAAGGAGGCCCGCTGCGGCATCGGCTACCTCCACACCGGCATCGAGAAGAACATGGAGTTCCGCAACTGGGTCCAGGGCACCACCTTCGTGACCCGCATGGACTACCTGACCCCGCTGTTCAACGAGACCGCCTACTGCCTGGCGGTCGAGAAGCTGCTCGGCATCACCGACGACGTCCCGGACCGGGCCAGCGTCATCCGGGTGATGATGATGGAGCTCAACCGGATCGCCTCGCACCTGGTCTGCCTGGCCACCGGCGGCATGGAGATCGGCTCCACCACCCTGATGATCTACGGCTTCCGGGACCGCGAACTGATCCTGGACGTCTTCGAGCTGGTCACCGGCCTGCGCATGAACCACGCGTACGTGCGCCCGGGCGGCCTGGCCCAGGACCTGCCGCCCGGCGCGGTCGACCAGATCCGCGAGGCGGTCCGCACCTTCCGCTCCCGGATGCACGAGTACGACAAACTCGCCACCGGCAACCCGGTGTTCAAGGCCCGCCTGGTCGACGTCGGCTTCCTGGACCTGGCCGGCTGCCTGGCCCTCGGCGCCACCGGCCCGATCCTGCGCGCCGCCGGCCTGCCGCACGACCTGCGCAAGACCGACCCGTACTGCGGCTACCAGGACTACGACTTCGAGGTCGCGACCGCGGACACCGCCGACTCCTACGGCCGCTTCCTGATCCGGCTGGAGGAGATGAAGCAGTCGCTGCGGATCGTCGAGCAGTGCCTGGACCGGCTGCGCCCGGGCCCGGTCATGGTGGCCGACAAGAAGATCGCCTGGCCGGCCCAACTGGCCGTCGGCCCGGATGGGATGGGCAATTCGCTCGACCACATCCGCAAGATCATGGGCACCTCGATGGAGGCCCTGATCCACCACTTCAAGCTGGTCACCGAGGGCTTCCGGGTCCCTGTGGGCCAGGCGTACGCGGCGGTCGAGTCGCCGAAGGGCGAGCTGGGCGTGCACGTGGTCAGCGACGGCGGGACGCGCCCGTACCGGGTGCACTTCCGGGACCCGTCGTTCACCAATCTGCAGTCGATGGCGGCGATGTGCGAGGGCGGCCAGGTGGCCGACGTGATCGTCGCGGTGGCCGGGATCGACCCGGTGATGGGAGGCGTGGACCGGTGACGGACGTCGAACTGGGACTGCCGGCGATGCCGGCCCCGCCGTACCCCGAGGAGGTGCGCGCCCGGCTGGCCGCCGACGCCGCCGAGCTGATCGGACGCTACCCGCAGGCCCGTTCAGCGCTGCTGCCGCTGCTGCACCTGGTGCAGGCCGAGGAGGGTTTCGTCAGCCGGACCGGGATCCGGTTCTGCGCCGAGCAGTTGGAGCTCACCACGGCCGAGGTCACCGCCGTCGCCACCTTCTACACGATGTACCGGCGGCGCCCGGCCGGGAAGTACCACGTCGGGGTCTGCACCAACACCCTGTGCGCGGTGCTCGGCGGGGACCGGATCTTCGCCGACCTGCAGGAGCACCTGGGCATCGGCAACAACGAGACCACCGAGGACGGTGAGATCTCGATCGAGCACATCGAGTGCAACGCCGCCTGCGACTACGCCCCCGTGGTGATGGTCAACTGGGAGTTCTTCGACGACCAGACCCCGCAGAGCGCCCGCCGGCTGGTCGACGACCTGCGGGCCGGCCGCGAGGTGCGGCCCACCCGCGGCGCCCGGCTGTGCGGTTTCAAGGAGACCGCCCGGATCCTGGCGGGCTTCCCGGACGAGCGCCCGGGCGCCAACGACGAGTCCGGCGCCGGCGGCGGCCCCTCGCTGGCCGGTCTGCGGCTGGCCCGCGGCGAGGCCCTGCCCGGCACCGGCGGCACCAAGGTGGTCGCCCCCCGCCACGAGGCCCCCCGCCCCGAAGCCACCGGCACCGGCCCCGAAGCCACCAGCCACGAAGGCACCGGAACCGGCCCCGAAGCCAAGGGCACCGAAGCCAAGGGCACCGAAGCCACCGGCACCGGCCAGGAAGGGACCGAAGCGTGATGACCTCCGCCGAGCCGGCCGAGAAGCTGCTCACCCCCGTCCTCTCCGACTCCTGGGACGACAGCCGCCCCTGGACCCTCGCCACCTACCGCCGCCACCACGGCTACGAGGGCCTCAAGGCGGCCCTCGCCATGCCCCCGGACGACGTGATCGCCCTGGTCAAGGACTCCGGCCTGCGCGGCCGCGGCGGCGCGGGCTTCCCCACCGGGATGAAGTGGCAGTTCATCCCGCAGAACGACGGCAAGCCGCACTACCTGGTGGTCAACGCGGACGAGTCCGAGCCGGGCACCTGCAAGGACATCCCGCTGCTGTTCGCCAACCCGCACGCGCTGATCGAGGGCATGATCATCGCCTCCTACGCGATCCGCTGCGACCACGCGTTCATCTACCTGCGCGGCGAGGTCGTCCCGGTGCTGCGCCGGCTGCACGCGGCGGTCGCCGAGGCGTACGCGGCCGGGCTGCTGGGCCGCGACATCCAGGGGTCCGGGGTGAACCTGGACATCACCGTGCACGCCGGCGCCGGCGCGTACATCTGCGGCGAGGAGACGGCGCTGCTGGACTCGCTGGAGGGCCGCCGCGGCCAGCCGAGGCTGCGCCCGCCGTTCCCGGCGATCGCCGGCCTGTACGCCTGCCCGACGGTGGTCAACAACGTCGAGTCGATCGCCTCGGTGCCGCCGATCCTGGCCCGCGGCAAGGAGTGGTTCAAGGGCCTGGGCACCGAGAAGTCCCCGGGCTTCACGCTGTACTCGCTCTCCGGCCACGTGACCAACCCGGGCCAGTACGAGGCGCCGCTGGGCATCACCCTGCGCCAGCTGCTGGACCTCAGCGGCGGCGTCCGGGCCGGGCACCGGCTGAAGTTCTGGACCCCGGGCGGCTCCTCCACCCCGATGTTCACCGACGAGCACCTCGACGTCCCGCTGGACTACGAGGGCGTCGGCGCGGCCGGTTCGATGCTCGGCACCAAGGCGCTGCAGGTCTTCGACGAGACCACCTGCGTGGTGCGGGCGGTCACCCGCTGGACGGAGTTCTACGCCCACGAGTCCTGCGGCAAGTGCACCCCCTGCCGGGAGGGCACCTACTGGCTGGTCCAGCTGCTGAAGCGGATCGAGGCGGGCGAGGGCGTCGAGGGGGACCTGGAGAAGCTCCTCGACATCGCCGACAACATCAACGGCAAGTCCTTCTGCGCGCTGGGCGACGGCGCGGCGAGCCCGATCGTCTCCTCGCTCCAGCACTTCCGGGCCGAGTACGAGCAGCACCTGGCCGAGCGCCGCTGCCCGTTCGACCCGGCCGCCTCCACCGTCTGGGCCGACGGCCCCCGCCCCGGCCACCAGTCCGCCACCGAGAGGGAGGTGCACGCGTGACGATCACTGAGCCAACCGCCCCCGACACCGCGGTCGAACTGGTCACGCTCACCATCGACGGCGTCGAAGTGAAGGTCCCCAAGGGCACCTTGGTGATCCGGGCCGCCGAGACCGTCGGCACCCAGATCCCGCGCTTCTGCGACCATCCGCTGCTGGACCCGGCCGGCGCCTGCCGGCAGTGCATCGTGGAGGTCGAGGGCCAGCGCAAGCCGGTCGCCTCCTGCACGATCCCGGTCGCCGAGGGCATGGTGGTGCGCACCCAGCTGACGTCGCCGGTGGCCGAGAAGGCGCAGCGCGGCGTGATGGAGCTGCTGCTGATCAACCACCCGCTGGACTGCCCGGTCTGCGACAAGGGCGGCGAGTGCCCGCTGCAGAACCAGGCGATGAGCAGCGGCGCGGCGGACTCCCGCTTCGAGGGGATGAAGCGCACCTACGCGAAGCCGCTGCCGATCAGCAGCCAGGTGCTGCTGGACCGGGAGCGCTGCGTGCTGTGCGCGCGCTGCACCCGCTTCTCGCAGCAGATCGCCGGGGACCCGTTCATCGACCTGGTGGAGCGCGGGGCGCTGCAGCAGGTCGGCACCGGGGAGGGGGACGACTTCGAGTCGTACTTCTCCGGGAACACCATCCAGATCTGCCCGGTGGGCGCGCTGACTTCGGCGGCTTATCGTTTCCGCTCGCGCCCCTTCGACCTGGTGTCCTCGCCGAGCGTGTGCGAGCACTGCTCGGCAGGCTGCGCGCAGCGCACCGACCACCGGCGGGGCAAGGTGCTGCGCCGGCTGGCGGGCGAGGACCCGGCGGTGAACGAGGAGTGGAACTGCGACAAGGGCCGGTTCGCGTTCCGCTACGCCCAGCAGCGGGACCGGCTGACGACCCCGCTGGTGCGGGTGGACGGCGAGCTGGTGCCCGCCTCCTGGCCGGAGGCGCTGGCCCGGGTGGCGGAGGGGCTGCGCGGGGCCCGTACGGGTGTGCTGGCGGGTGGCCGGGTGACGGTGGAGGACGCGTACGCGTACGCGAAGTTCGCCCGGGTGGTGCTGGGCACCAATGACGTGGACTTCCGGGCCCGGCCGCACAGCGGTGAGGAGGCGGACTTCCTGGCCGCGGCGGTCGCCGGGCGCGGGGTGGACGTGGACGGCTCGGGCCTGACCTACGAGCGGCTGGAGCAGGCTCCGGCGGTGCTGCTGGCGGGGTTCGAGCCGGAGGAGGAGTCGCCGATCGTCTTCCTGCGGCTGCGCAAGGCGTCCCGGGCGGGCGGCCTGAAGGTGTTCTCGGTGGCGTCGTTCGCCTCCCGGGGGCTGGCGAAGCTGCGCGGTGCGCTGCTGCCGGCGGCGCCGGGGACGGAGCCGGAGTGGTTCGCGGCGCTGGCGGCGGACGAGCCGTTGAGCGATGACGCGGGGCGGGCGGCCGAGCTGTTGCGGCTGCCGGGCGCGGTGATCCTGGCGGGTGAGCGGCTGGCGTCGGTGCCGGGCGCGTTGACGGCGGTGCTGCGGCTGGCGCACGCGACCGGGGCGGCGCTGGCCTGGGTGCCGCGCCGGGCCGGGGAGCGCGGGGCGGTGGAGGCGGGTGCGCTGCCGGGTCTGCTGCCGGGCGGCCGTCCGGTGGCGGCCGAGGCGGCGCGGGCGGAGGCGGCCGCGGTGTGGGGGGTGGCGGAGCTGCCGTCGCGCCCGGGCCGGGACACCGGCCAGATCCTGACCGCGGCCGCGCGCGGCGACCTGGACGCGCTGCTGGTCGGCGGGGTGGATCCGGACGACCTGCCGGATCCGGCGCTGGCCGGGGAGGCCCTGGCGGCGGTGCCGTTCGTGGTGTCGCTGGAGCTGCGGCCCTCGGCGGTGACCGCGCGGGCGGACGTGGTGCTGCCGGTGGCGGCGGTGGCGGAGAAGGCGGGGACCTTCCTGGACTGGGAGGGCCGGGTGCGGATGTTCGAGGCCGCGCTCAAGCCGGACCAGCAGATGGGCCGTCACCTCCAGTCGGACCTGCGGGTGCTGGCGATGCTGGCGGACGCGCTGGGGCACCGGCTGGGTCTGGCGGACGTGCGGGCGGCCCGGCTGGAGCTGGACCGCTTCGAGCCGTGGCGGGGTGACCGCGCGGCGGATCCGGCGGCGCACCCCGGTGTGCTGCCGCGCCCGGCCACCGGCCAGGCGGTGCTGGCGGGTTGGCGCCTGCTGCTGGACGAGGGCTCGCTGCAGTACGGCGATCCGCATCTGGCGGGGACGCGGCACCGGGCGGTGGCCCGGGTCTCCTCGGCCACCGCGAAGGAGGTCGGGGCGGACGCCGCCGGGGCGCTGCGGCTGACCGGTCCGGCGGGGTCGCTGGTCCTGCCGCTGGAGGTCACCGACTCGGTGCCGGACCGTACGGTCTGGATCCCGCTCAACTCCACGCCGGGCGGCGCCCACCGCGCGCTCGGCACCACCGTCGGCCATCTGGTGACGATCGCCGCGGCCGAGCTCGCGCCGGCCGCCGCCGCGGCCGGGGCCCGGGAAGGGGAGGTCCGATGACGACGACTCCGCAGCCGTACGAGACGCTCCACTTCTTCGGCCAGGACCCGTGGTGGCTGGTGCTGTTGAAGGCGGTGTTCTGCTTCGTCTTCCTGCTGCTGACGGTGCTGGTGGCGATCGTCTGGGAGCGCAAGGTGGTGGCCTGGATGCAGTTGCGCATCGGGCCGAACCGGCACGGGCCGTGGGGCCTGCTGCAGTCGCTGGCGGACGGCGTGAAGCTGGCGCTGAAGGAAGACCTGGTGGTCAAGGGCTCGGACAAGGTGGTCTACATCCTGGCCCCGATCGTCTGCGCGATCCCGGCGTTCATGGCCTTCGCGGTGATCCCGTTCGGTCCGCCCGGCAACGAGGTGTCCATCTTCGGGACCAGGACGCCGCTGCAGCTGACGGACTTCCCGGTGGCGCTGCTGTACGTGCTGGCGACGGCTTCGGTGGGCATCTACGGCATCGTGCTGGCGGGCTGGTCCTCGGGTTCGACGTACCCGCTGCTGGGCGGGCTGCGCTCCTCGGCGCAGATGATCAGCTACGAGATCGCGATGGGCCTGTCCTTCGCGGCGGTGTTCGTCTACTCCGGGTCGATGTCGACCTCGGAGATCGTGGCGCACCAGCAGCCGAAGTGGTTCGCGGTGCTGCTGCCGGTGTCGTTCATCGTCTACATCATCGCGATGGTCGGGGAGACCAACCGGGCGCCGTTCGACCTGCCGGAGGCCGAGGGCGAGCTGGTGGGCGGCTTCAACACCGAGTACTCCTCGCTGAAGTTCGCGATGTTCATGCTGGCCGAGTACGTCAACATGGTGACGGTCTCGGCGGTGGCCTCGACCCTGTTCCTGGGCGGCTGGCGGGCCCCGTGGCCGGTGTCGACCTTCTGGGAGGGCGCCAACCACGGCTGGTGGCCGATGCTGTGGATCACCTTGAAGATCCAGCTGCTGCTGTTCTTCTTCATCTGGCTGCGCGGCACGCTGCCGCGGCTGCGCTACGACCAGTTCATGAAGCTGGGCTGGAAGGTGCTGATCCCGGTCTCGCTGGTGTGGCTGGTGCTGATCGCCAGCGTGCGGGCGCTGCGCAACGAGGGCTACGGCTTCGGCGACGTGGTGCTGTACGTGGGCGCGCCGGTCGGCGTGGTCCTGCTGCTGGTGCTGGTCCGGGACTTCTTCCGGAAGGAGTCCGGGGAGGAGCAACCGGCGCCTCCCAGTGGGGAGTTCGATCCGATGGCGGGCGGGTACCCGGTGCCGCCGCTGCCCGGGCAGGTGCTCCCGCCGGTGCCGCGCAGGCCGAGTCGGGCCAAGAAGCAACTCCAGGACGCCCTCAACGGGGCCGACCATACCGAAGGGAGCTGATCCGCGATGTCGTCCGACCAGACGGGCCGGCCCGAGCGGGCCGACCGGCCGTCGATCCTCGGCCCGGCCGCCGGCTTCGGCGTGACCTTCAAGGCCATGTTCAAGAAGCGGCTGACCGAGCAGTACCCGGAGCAGAAGAAGCCCACCGCTCCGCGCTTCCACGGCCGCCACCAGCTGAACCGGCATCCGGACGGCCTGGAGAAGTGCGTCGGCTGCGAGCTGTGCGCGTGGGCCTGCCCGGCCGACGCGATCTACGTGGAGGGCGCGGACAACCGGGACGAGGAGCGCTACTCGCCGGGTGAGCGCTACGGCGCGGTGTACCAGATCAACTACGCCCGCTGCATCCTGTGCGGGCTGTGCATCGAGGCCTGCCCGACCCGGGCGCTGACCATGACCAACGAGTACGAGCTGGCCGACTCCTCCCGCAAGGACCTGATCTTCACCAAGGAGCAGCTGCTGGTGGGCCTGTCCGAGGGCATGGTCGACAGCCCGCACGAGATCTTCCCGGGCACCGACGAGGGCGCGTACTACCGGGGCGAGATCACCGCGGCGGCGCCGGGGACGGTCCAGCAGGAGCGCACCGACCGGGACAAGGAGGTGCGGCAGTGATCGCACAGCTGGCGGCGGCGAGCGGGACGACCTCCACGGGTGAGGCCGTCCAGTTCTGGGTGCTCGCGGTGATCGCGGTCGGCGGCGCGCTGGGCATGCTGCTGATGCGCAAGGCGGTGCACAGCGCGCTCTGCCTGGCGGCGACGATGATGGCGCTGGCGGTCTGTTACATGGCCGAGGGCGCGGTGTTCCTGGGCGTGGTGCAGATCGTGGTCTACACCGGCGCGATCATGATGCTGTTCCTGTTCGTGGTGATGCTGGTCGGCGTGACCAGCGAGGACTCCCTGAAGGAGCAGTTGAAGGGCCAGCGGTTCGCGGCGGTGCTGTGCGGGCTGGGCTTCGGGGTGCTGCTGATCGCGGGCATCGCCAACGCGAAGCTGGACCACTTCACCGGGCTGACCGAGGCGAACGGCGAGGGCAATGTGCCGGGCCTGGCCCGGCTGATCTTCACCCGCTACGTGTGGGCCTTCGAGGTCACCGGCGCGCTGCTGATCACCGCGGCGATCGGCGCGATGGTGCTGACCCACCGGGAGCACGTGAAGGCGCCGAAGACCCAGCGCGAGCTGGCGGAGCAGCGGGTGCGGGACAACATCCAGGTGCCGCCGCTGCCGGCCCCGGGTGTGTACGCCCGGCACAACGCGGTGGACGTGCCGGGGCTGCTGCCGGACGGCACGATCGCGGAGGACTCGGTGATGGCGACGCTGCGCGAGCGCGGCCAGGTGCGGGACGTCAGCCAGGAGATGCTGCGGCGGATGGCGGAGCTGGAGAACAGCACGTCGGACTGGCTGGGCCGGCCGTCCTCGGAGCGCCCGGCGGTGGCGGCTCCGCGCAAGTCCCTGGAGCCGGCGCCGGCCGGTGCGGGTGCCGAGGGCAGCCGTGAGGGCGATCAGGAGGGGGAGCGGTGAATCCGGTCAACTACCTTTATCTGTCGGCCCTGTTGTTCACCATCGGCGCGTCCGGGGTGTTGATCCGGCGGAACGCGATCGTGCTGTTCATGTGCGTCGAGCTGATGCTGAACGCCTCGAACCTGGCACTGGTCACGTTCTCCCGGCTGCACGGGACCCTGGACGGCCAGATCATCGCCTTCTTCACCATGGTGGTCGCGGCGGCCGAGGTCGTGGTCGGCCTCGCCATCATCGTCTCCATCTTCCGGACCAGGCACTCCGCTTCGGTCGACGACAGCAATCTGATGAAGCTGTAGGCGGAGGGCCTTCGGTGAACTCTCTCATTCCGCTGCTGGTGGCGGCCCCGCTGGCCGGTGCCGCCCTGCTGCTCCTGGGCGGTCGGGCATTCGACCGCTTCGGCCACTGGCTGGCCACCGCGCTCGCCGCGCTCTCGTTCGGCTTCGGCCTGGCACTGTTCTCGGACATGCTGGGCCGGGACGCCGAGCACCGGGCGGTGACGAAGCACCTGTTCAGCTGGGTGCCGGTGAACGCCTTCCAGGCCGACGTCTCGTTCCGGCTCGACCAGTTGTCGATGACCTTCGTGCTGCTGATCACCGGGGTGGGCACGCTGATCCACCTGTACTCGGTGGGCTACATGGCGCACGACGAGCGCAGGCGCCGCTTCTTCGCGTACCTGAACCTGTTCCTGGCCGCCATGCTGCTGCTGGTGGTCGCGGACAACTACCTTTTGCTGTACTTCGGTTGGGAGGGCGTGGGCCTGGCCTCGTACCTGCTGATCGGCTTCTGGCAGCACAAGCCGAGCGCGGCGACGGCGGCGAAGAAGGCGTTCCTGGTCAACCGGGTCGGCGACATGGGCCTGTCGATCGCGATCATGCTGATGTTCGCGGAGTTCGGCTCCTTCGCCTTCACGCCGATCCTCGGTTCGGAGGGCGCGGTCGGCGCGGCGCACGAGGCGAGCCAGGGCAAGCTGACGGCGATCGGCCTGATGCTGCTGCTGGCCGCGTGCGGCAAGTCGGCGCAGGTGCCGCTGCAGTCCTGGCTCGGGGACGCGATGGAGGGCCCGACCCCGGTCTCGGCCCTGATCCACGCGGCCACCATGGTGACCGCCGGCGTCTACCTGATCACCCGCTCCTCGGCGATCTTCGACCTGGCGCCGGACGCCCGGACCGCCGTGGTGGTGGTCGGTGCGGTGACGCTGCTGTTCGGTGCGATCGTCGGTTGTGCCAAGGACGACATCAAGAAGGCGCTGGCCGGCTCGACCATGTCGCAGATCGGCTACATGGTGCTGGCGGCCGGGCTCGGCCCGATCGGCTACGTCTTCGCGATCATGCACCTGGTGACCCACGGCTTCTTCAAGGCCGGGCTGTTCCTCGGCGCCGGGTCGGTCATGCACGGCATGGACGACGAGGTGAACATGCGCCACTACGGCGGCCTGTGGCGGAAGATGCCGTGGACCTTCGCCACCTTCGGCCTCGGCTACCTCGCCATCATCGGCTTCCCCGGTCTGTCCGGCTTCTTCTCCAAGGACAAGATCATCGAGGCGGCCTTCGCCAAGGGCGGCACCGAGGGCTGGATCCTCGGCCTGTGCGCGCTGGTCGGCGCGGCCGTCACCGCGTTCTACATGACCCGGGTGATGCTGCTGACCTTCTTCGGCGAGAAGCGCTGGCAGCCCGACGCGGAGGGCAAGCTCCCGCACCCGCACGAGTCGCCGAGGACCATGGTGATCCCGATGGTCCTGCTGGCCTTCGGCTCGGTGTTCGCGGGCGGGCTGTTCGCCTTCCACGACTCCTTCCTGAAGTGGCTGGAGCCGGTCACCGGCCACAGCGAGGGCAACTCCCCGCTCGGCTCCTGGACGGTCACCGGACTGACCACGGCCTGCATGCTGGCCGGGGTGGGCCTGTCGTACCTGATGTACGGGCGCTCGCCCGTCCCGGTGGTGCCGCCGGTCGGCTCCCCGCTCACCCGGGCGGCCCGCCGCGACCTGCTGCAGGACGACTTCAACCACGCCGTGCTGGTGCGGCCGGGCTCGGCGCTCGCCGCGACCCTGGTCTACTTCGACAGCCGCGGCCTGGACGGCTTCGTCAACGGCCTGGCCGCCCTCATCGGGGGCCTGTCCGGCCGGCTGCGGCGGGTGCAGAACGGCTTCGTCCGCTCGTACGCGCTGTCCATGTTCGGCGGCACGCTGGTGCTGGTCGCCACCACTCTCCTGATGAGGTCCGTGTAATGGACAAGGAATCCACAACCCGCGGGGGAGGAGTGGCATGAGCGTTTTGCTGACCACCACCTGCGCCGTCCCGGCGGCCGGCGCGGTGCTGACCGCCGCCCTGCCCGCCGGGTCGAACGAGGCCCGGCGGCGCACCATCAAGACCGTCGCGCTGGCCGTGTCCGGGGTGACCCTGGTGCTGGCCGCCCTGGTGGCGCTGCGGTTCGACCCGCACGGCGCCCGGTTCCAGCTGACCGAGTCGTACAGCTGGATCCGCTCCTTCGGCATCACCTTCTCGCTCGGCGTGGACGGCATCGGCGCGGTGCTGGCCCTGCTGACGGCCGTCCTGGTGCCGATGGTGATGCTGGCCTCCTGGCACGACGCCGACCCGGCCGCGCCGGGCCCCGACGGCAGCTTCGAGAACAAACGACGCACCCAGGCCTTCTTCGCCCTGATCCTGGCGGTGGAGGCGATGGTGGTGGTCTCCTTCTACGCCACCGACGTCTTCCTGTTCTACGTGTTCTTCGAAGCCATGCTGATCCCGATGTACTTCCTGATCGGCGGCTTCGGCGACCGGGCCGGCGGCCCCGAGTCGGCGCGCCAGCGCTCCTACGCGGCCGTCAAGTTCCTGCTGTACAACCTGCTCGGCGGCCTGGTGATGCTGGCCGCGGTGATCGGGCTGTACGTGATCGCCCAGGACCAGGGCTTCGGCACCTTCGACCTGCCGACCCTCACCCGGGCGATCGCCGACGGCAGTCTGAAGCTGTCCGGGACGGCGCAGAACGCGCTGTTCCTGGGCTTCTTCTTCGCCTTCGCGGTGAAGGCCCCGCTGTGGCCGCTGCACACCTGGCTGCCGAACGCGATGGGCGAGGCGACGGCCGGCACCGCGGTGCTGATCACCGCCGTGGTGGACAAGGTCGGCACCTTCGCGATGCTGCGCTTCTGCCTCGGGCTGTTCCCGGACGCCTCGAAGACCTTCGCCCCGGCGATCCTGGTGCTGTCGCTGATCGGGATCGTCTACGGCGCGCTGCTGGCGGTCGGCCAGAAGGACATCAAGCGGCTGGTCGCCTACGCCTCGATCTCGCACTTCGGCTTCATCATCATGGGCATCTTCGCGATGACCAGTCAGGGGCAGAGCGGCGCGACCCTCTACATGGTCAACCACGGCCTCTCCACCGCCGCGTGGATGCTGGTGGCCGGCTTCCTGATCTCGCGCCGCGGCTCGCGGCTGATCGCCGACTACGGCGGCGTGCAGAAGGTCGCCCCGGTGCTCGCCGGGACCTTCCTGATCGGCAGCCTGGCGACCCTGTCGCTGCCGGGGCTGGCCCCGTTCGTCAGCGAGTTCCTGGTGCTGGTGGGCACCTTCACCCGCTACCCGGCGATCGGCATCGTGGCCACCTTCGGCATCGTGCTGGCCGCGCTGTACGCCCTGCTGCTGTACCAGCGCACCATGACCGGTCCGGTGAAGGAGGGCGTGCGCGCGATGCCCGACCTCAAGGTCCGCGAACTGGCCGTGGTGGCACCGCTGGTGGCGCTGACGATCCTGCTCGGCGTCTACCCCAAGCCGCTCACCGACCTGGTGAACCCCTCGGTGGACGCGACGCTCTCGCAGGTCCACCGGACCGATCCGGCGCCGGCCCACCCGGTCGCCGCCACCTCAGGAGGTGAGCAGAAGTGAGTGCCACCGCAGTGCTCGCCGCCGTCGGCGGCAACACCCCGAGCATCCCGGCCCCGCACATCGAGTACGGCCAACTGTCCCCGATGCTGGTGGTCTTCGGCGCCGCCGTGGCCGGTGTCCTGGTCGAGGCCTTCGTCCCGCGCCGGCTGCGGCACTGGACCCAGGTCTCGCTGGCGCTGGCCGCGCTGGTCGGCGCGTTCGTCGCCGTGGTGGTGCTGGCGACCCAGGGCCACGGCGCGCCGCGGATCGACCTGCTGGCGATGGAGTCGGTCGCGCTGGACGGCCCGGCGCTGTTCCTCCAGGGCGTGATCCTGCTGGTCGCCGTCGTGGCGGTGCTCACCTACGCCGAGCGGAAGCTGGAGCCCAAGGCGGGCGGCCTGCCCGCCGACGCCTTCGCCGCCCAGGCCTCCGCCACCCCCGGCGGGGAGCAGGAGCGGGCCGCGGTCCGGGCCGGCTTCGCCACCACCGAGGTGTTCCCGCTGACCATGTTCGCGGTCGGCGGGATGCTGCTCTTCCCGTCCGCCAACGACCTGCTGACCATGTTCGTGGCGCTGGAGGTCTTCTCCCTCCCGCTGTACCTGCTGTGCGCGCTGGCCCGGCGCCGCCGGCTGCTGTCCCAGGAGGCGGCGGTCAAGTACTTCCTGCTGGGCGCCTTCGCCTCGGCGTTCTTCCTGTTCGGCACCGCGCTGCTGTACGGCTACGCCGGCAGCGTGAAGCTCGGCGACATCGCGGACGTCATCGCCGGCAAGGCGATGACCACCCCGGCGCAGCTGAGCAGCACCCAGAGCGACGCGCTGCTGCTGACCGGTCTGGCGATGCTGGCGGTGGGGCTGCTGTTCAAGGTCGGCGCGGTGCCGTTCCACTCCTGGATCCCGGACGTCTACCAGGGTGCGCCGACCCCGGTGACCGGCTTCATGGCCGCGGCCACCAAGGTCGCCGCGTTCGGGGCGTTCCTGCGGCTGTTCTACGTGGCCTTCCCGGGCCTGCGGCTGGACTGGCGGCCGGTGCTGTGGGGCGTGGCGATCCTGACCATGGTGGTGGGCGCGGTGCTGGCGGTGACCCAGCAGGACGTCAAGCGGCTGCTGGCGTACTCCTCGATCGCGCACGCCGGGTTCATTCTGACCGGGGTGATCGCGGTCAACAAGCAGGGCCTGTCCTCGGTGCTGTTCTACCTGGCGGCGTACTCCTTCGTGACGCTCGGCGCCTTCGCCGTGGTCACCCTGGTGCGCGACTCCAAGGGGGAGGCGACCCACCTGTCCAGCTGGGCGGGGCTGGGGCGGCGCTCGCCGCTGGTGGCGGCGGTGTTCGCGCTGTTCCTGCTGGCCTTCGCCGGGATCCCGCTGACCTCCGGGTTCACCGGGAAGTTCGCGGTGTTCCAGGCGGCGGCGGCCGGCGGGGCGACGCCGCTGGTGATCGTCGGTGTGCTGAGTTCGGCGGTGGCCGCGTTCTTCTACATCCGGGTGATCGTGCTGATGTTCTTCTCCGACCCCCAGCCGGGCGGTCCGACGGTGGCGATCCCGAGCGCCTTCACGGCGACCGCGATCGGGCTGGGCGTGTTGGTCACGCTGGGCCTGGGCCTGCTGCCGCAGTACTTCCTGGACCTCGCGTCCAAGGCCTCGCTGTTCGCGTACTGACCGGCGCCGGTCGGTTCGTCGGAGATCGGTCCGGATCCGCGGGCCGATCTCCGGCCTTTGTTTACCGATGAATTCGCCCCCACCGCCGCTTCGCCCGCGCAGGCCTCCTGACCAGGGCTTCCGGCGCGGTCATGACGGGATCCGCACGCCCGTGCAGTGATCCACTCGCGACCGGATACCCTGCCTGTATGGCCAGCGGCGGCACTCAGGGACCAGGCCGCTAGATCGACCAGGGACAGAGGAGTGGTCTTCGTGACCGTCGTGGGACCCTTCGGGCTCAGCGTGCAGGACCGCGACCTGACCCGGGACGTCCAGGCCGGACTGGACGCGGTGGAGGCGGCGCTCTCCGAGGCCGTCAAGAGCGACGTCCCCTTCATCACCGTCACCGCCAGCCACCTGATCGAGGCCGGCGGCAAGCGCTTCCGTCCGCTGCTCCTGCTGCTGGCCGCCCAGTTCGGCGACCCGGGGGCGCCCGGTGTGGTGCCGGCCGCGGTGGTCGTCGAGCTGACCCACCTGGCCACGCTGTACCACGACGACGTGATGGACGAGGCCCCGGTGCGCCGCGGCGCGGAGAGCGCCAACTCCCGCTGGGACAACTCGGTGGCCATCCTCACCGGCGACTTCCTGTTCTCCCGCGCCTCCCAGGTGCTGGCCGACCTCGGCCCGGAGGCGGTCCGGATGCAGGCCGAGGCCTTCGAGCGGCTGGTGACCGGCCAGATCCTGGAGACCCGCGGCCCCGGCGAGTCCGACCGGCTGCTGCACTACCTGGACGTGCTGGCCGGCAAGACCGGATCGCTGATCGCCGTCTCCTGCCGGATAGGAGCACTGATGTCCGGCGCCTCGCCCGCGCTGGTGGACACCCTCGGCGAGTTCGGCGAGCGGATCGGCATCGCCTTCCAGCTGGCCGACGACGTGCTGGACATCGCCAGCGACGGCCACGAGTCCGGCAAGACCCCCGGCACCGACCTGCGCGAGGGCGTGCCGACCCTGCCCACCCTGCTGCTGGAGCAGATGCCCGCCGACCCGTCCGACCCGGACGACACCCGGCTGCGCGAACTGCTCGCCCAGGACCTCTCCGACGACGGCCTGCACGCCGAGGCGCTGCGCCTGCTGCGCGCCCACCCCGCCCTGGAGCGCGCCCGCCGGGAGACCCTGCGGCACGCCGAGGAGGCCCGGGCGCTGCTGGCCCCGCTGCCGGACTGCGCGGCGAAGGCCGCCCTGGACGGGCTGTGCGACGCGGTGGCGATCCGCACCATGTGAGCACCGGGTGACCGCCTCCGGGCGGATCCGACCCCGAGCCCGTACGGGCGCGGGCGGATGGGGGAGACTGACTCCCGTCAGCTCTCGCCTGCCCGGAAGGTCGCCATGCGCCGCGTCGTCATCGCCGAGGACTCCGTACTGCTGCGGGAAGGTCTGACCCGGCTGCTCACCGACCGCGGTCTGGAGGTCGTCGCGGGGGTCGGGGACGGCGCCGCCCTGGTGAAGACCATCCACGACCTGGCGGCGGCCGACGCCCTGCCGGACGTGGTGGTCTCGGACGTGCGGATGCCCCCGACCCACACCGACGAGGGCCTGCGCGCCTGCGTGGAGCTGCGCAGGCGCTACCCGCAGCTGGGTGTGCTGGTGCTGTCGCAGTTCGTGGAGGAGCGGTACGCCTCCGAGCTGCTGGCCGGGTCGACCCGGGGCGTCGGCTACCTGTTGAAGGACCGGGTCGCCGAGGTGCGCGAGTTCGCCGACGCGGTGGTGCGGGTCGCCGAGGGCGGCACCGCGCTGGACCCGGAGGTGGTGCAGCAGTTGCTCAGCCGCAGCCGCAAGGGCGACGTTCTGGCCAATCTCACGCCGCGCGAGCGCGAGGTGCTCGGTCTGATGGCGGAGGGGCGCACCAACGCGGCTGTGGCCAAGCAGCTGGTGGTGTCCGACGGGGCGGTTGAGAAGCACGTCAGCAACATCTTCCTCAAGCTGGGCCTGGCGCAGAGCCCGGAGGACCACCGCCGGGTGCTCGCGGTGCTCACCTACCTCAACTCCTAGTCCGGGGCCGCCCGGCGCGGCGCGGTCCGGGGCCGTCCCGGGCTTCCCCGGGCCGGCCGGTCCGGGCCGGGGGCGCCCCCGGGGCCCGGGCGCGGGGCGCCTGCTCCGTACGCGGAATGATCTCCGGCGGCCGGGCGTTGAACGTAGGTGCGGTACCGACCACGGGCAGGTGAAATTCCGGCCCGAGTTCCAGCCGGGCCCGAGTTCGCGCGCATAGGATGCGAACGGTGCACCAAGCGGACGGGGCACGGGGCCGCGCCCGCGGTGGTGCGTCCACGAGGAGGTCCGCGGCAGTGACCAGTCAGGTCGATCAGTCAGAGGCAGTGGACGGATCGGGCGGCGACGGGGGTCGTTCCGGCAGTGGTGACGGACGCCCCGGATCGACGGCCGGGCCGGCAGGTCCGCACGCCCCGGGCAGCCCACCGGAGAGGCGCGCCAAGCCCGTTCGCAGACTCGACCGGGTGATCATCCGGTTCGCCGGGGACTCCGGTGACGGCATGCAGCTCACCGGTGACCGCTTCACCTCGGAGACGGCCGCGTTCGGCAACGACCTCTCCACGCTGCCGAACTTCCCGGCCGAGATCCGGGCCCCCGCCGGCACCCTGCCGGGCGTCTCGTCCTTCCAACTGCACTTCGCCGACCACGACATCCTCACGCCGGGCGACGCCCCGAACGTGCTGGTGGCGATGAACCCGGCGGCGCTGAAGGCCAACCTGCCGGACCTGCCGCGCGGCGCGGAGATCATCGTCAACACCGACGAGTTCACCAAGCGCGCGCTGGCCAAGGTCGGTTACGCGGCGGACCCGCTCGGCGACGACTCGCTGGACGCCTTCCACCTGCACCGGGTGCCGCTGACCACGCTGACCCTGGAGGCGCTCAAGGACAGCGGGCTGGCCCGCAAGGACGCCGAGCGGGCGAAGAACATGTTCGCCCTGGGGCTGCTGTCCTGGATGTACCACCGGCCCACCCACGGCACCGAGACCTTCCTGCGCTCCAAGTTCGCCAAGAAGCCGCAGATCGCCGAGGCCAACATCAGCGCCTTCCGGGCGGGCTGGAACTTCGGCGAGACCACCGAGTCCTTCGCGGTCTCCTACGAGGTGCCGCCGGCCAAGCTGCCGGCCGGGCGCTACCGCAACATCTCCGGCAACCTGGCGCTGTCCTACGGGCTGATCGCCGCCGGGCAGCGCTCCGGCCTGCCGCTGTACCTGGGCTCGTACCCGATCACCCCGGCCTCGGACATCCTGCACGAGCTGAGCCGGCACAAGAACTTCGGGGTGCGCACCTTCCAGGCCGAGGACGAGATCGCCGGCATCGGCGCGGCGCTCGGCGCGGCCTTCGGCGGGGCGCTCGGCGTGACGACGACCTCGGGGCCGGGCGTGGCGCTCAAGTCGGAGACGATCGGGCTGGCGGTCTCGCTGGAACTGCCGCTGCTGGTGGTGGACATCCAGCGCGGCGGCCCGTCCACCGGCCTGCCGACCAAGACCGAGCAGGCGGACCTGCTGCAGGCGATGTTCGGCCGCAACGGCGAGGCGCCGGTGCCGATCGTCGCCCCGGCCACGCCCGCCGAGTGCTTCGACGCGGCGCTGGAGGCGGCCCGGATCGCGGTGACCTACCGCACCCCGGTGTTCCTGCTCTCGGACGGCTACCTGGCGAACGGCTCGGAGCCCTGGCGGATCCCGGAGGTCGGTGAACTGCCGGAGATCGACCCGAAGTTCGCGACCGGCCCGAACCGCGAGGACGGCGCCTTCTGGCCCTACCTGCGGGACCCGCACACCCTGGCCCGGCCCTGGGCGGTGCCCGGCACGGCCGGCCTGGAGCACCGGATCGGCGGCATCGAGAAGCAGGACGGCACCGGGAACATCTCCTACGACCCGGCCAACCACGACCTGATGGTCCGCACCCGGCAGGCGAAGATCGACGGGATCACGGTCAAGCCGGTGGAGGTCGACGACCCGACCGGCGACGCCCGGGTGCTGGTCCTCGGCTGGGGCTCGACCTACGGGCCGATCACCGCGGCGGTGCGCCGGGTGCGCGCGGACGGCGGCGAGGTGGCCCAGGCGCACCTGCGCAACCTCAACCCGTTCCCGGCCAACCTGGGCTCGGTGCTGCGCAGTTACGAGAAGGTCATCGTGCCCGAGATGAACCTGGGCCAGCTCGCGCTGCTGCTGCGGGCGAAGTACCTGGTGGACGCCGAGTCCTACAACCAGGTGCGCGGACTGCCGTTCAAGGCGGCGCAGTTGGCGGACGTGCTGTGGGCGGCGATCGGCAGCCTGGACGAGGAGGACCACCGATGAGCGACACCGCCCCCGAAGAGCGCCGCTTCCCGTCACTGAAGCTGGTGCCCAAGGCCGAAGGCCCGCAGAGCGCCCGGGACTTCAAGACCGACCAGGAGGTGCGCTGGTGCCCGGGCTGCGGGGACTACGCGATCCTGGCGGCGGTGCAGTCCTTCATGCCGGAGCTCGGCATCAAGCGCGAGAACACGGTGTTCGTCTCCGGCATCGGCTGCTCCTCGCGCTTCCCGTACTACATGAACACCTACGGGGTGCACTCGATCCACGGCCGGGCGCCGGCGATCGCGACCGGGCTGGCCTCCTCCCGGCGGGACCTCAGCGTGTGGGTGGTCACCGGGGACGGCGACGCGCTGTCGATCGGCGGCAACCACCTGATCCACGCGCTGCGGCGCAACGTCAACCTGAAGATCCTGCTGTTCAACAACCGGATCTACGGGCTCACCAAGGGCCAGTACTCGCCGACCAGCGAGCTCGGCAAGATCACCAAGTCGACCCCGATGGGTTCGCTGGACGCGCCGTTCAACCCGCTGTCGCTGGCGATCGGCGCCGAGGCCTCCTTCGTCGCCCGCACCATCGACTCGGACCGCCAGCACCTGCAGTCGGTGCTCCGGGCGGCGGCCGAGCACGAGGGCACGGCGCTGGTGGAGATCTACCAGAACTGCAACATCTTCAACGACGGCGCCTTCGAGGTGCTCAAGGAGGCCGGCACCCGGGACGAGGCGCTGATCCGGCTGGAGCACGGGCAGCCGATCCGCTTCGGCGCGGAGGCGGCCAACGGCGTCTTCCGGGGTGAGGACGGCGAGCTGTTCACCGCCCCGGTCACGGCGGAGAACGAGGCGCGGGTGCTGGTGCACGACGCCCACGCGGCCAGCCCCACCGGGGCCTTCGCGCTCTCCCGGATCGCCGACGCGGACACCCTGCACCACACGCCGATCGGCGTGCTGCGCGATGTCCGGCGCCCGGTCTACGACGACCTGATGGAGAGCCAGCTGGCCACCGCCGCCGCCCACCGCGGGCCGGGCGACCTGGCGACGCTGCTGTCCGGTGCCGACACCTGGACGGTGGGCTGACCGTCCCGTCGCATGCGCGCAGGCGCCCCCGTTCCTCGCCGGACGGGGGCGCCTGCGCGTATGTGCTGTTACTGCTCGGGCCACTCCACCAGCTCGACCAGGACCCCGTTCGGGTCGGTGACCTGGAACAGCTTCTCGCCCCACGGCTCCTCGCGCAGCGGCAGGGTGATCGCGACCCTCTCGCTGCGCAGCCGCGCCTCCTCCGCGGCGACGTCCTCGA
Organism: Kitasatospora sp. NPDC058162; assembly: GCF_042884005.1. NCBI lineage: Bacteria > Bacillati > Actinomycetota > Actinomycetes > Kitasatosporales > Streptomycetaceae > Kitasatospora > Kitasatospora sp. NPDC058162. Next base: position 350,135 of record NZ_JBHVUS010000003.1, on the reverse strand, counting down.
CGGTGAACGCCAGGATCACCCCGTCTGCGGTGCGGTCCCGCTGCTCCTCGGGCAGTACCTCCAGGCCGCGCCGCAGGTAGACGACGTCGACCCCGCCGCCGGGGTGGCCGAGCGAGACGAAGCCGTCGGCGGACATCCGCTCGGTGTAGCCGAAGTGCTGCTGGAGGAAGGCGGCGGAGGTGCCGGTGTCCTCGACGGTGAGGGAGACGACGGTGCTGGTGATCTGCATGCGGAGCCCTTTCGTCAACGCGCACGGTTATCCCGTACGCAGTACACTATACATAGTACGGAGAATTTCGCCAGGGATGGGCTTGGGAAAGACTTGAGGGAGGCCCCCGGTGGGGACCTCCCTCGGTCGTGCTGCGGATCGCGTCAGAAGAGCGTCACGAGCGTCGAGCGCACCAGAGGAGCATCAGAAGACGCAGGGGATGCCGCCGTCCGACTCGGCGTCGACGCCGGGGCCCTGCATCGGCAGGTTGGCGGCCGGGTCGCCGGTGGGGGCGGGGCCGGGCGTGGTGGGCTTGTCGCCGGCGACACCGGTGAAGGTGGAGCCCAGGGTGACCACCACGTGGTCCGAGGCGGCGGCGGCCGACTCGGTGGCGGTGACGCCGTAGCGGGCGGCGATCTGGTCGGCGGCCTCCTTGGCGCCCTTGCCGTAGGTCACCATGGTGGCCTTCGGCTTGGTGCGCGCCGGGCCGTTCGTGCCCTCCTTGAAGCCCATCGCGACCAGCGCCTTGGACTCGGCGGAGGAGGAGACCCCGGCGGCGGAGGAGGCGTTGTACACGTCCACGGTGGCCGGGGAGGCCGCCTTGGCCGGGGTGGTCGCGGTCGGGGCCGGGGCGGGGGCCTCGGTGGTCGGGGCGTCGGTGGCGCCGTCTGCCGGGGCGGCGGGGGCGGCCGCGTCGGCGTAGCCGAACACCTGCTTGACCACCTTCTGGATCTTCGAGGGGGTGACCAGGTTGACGTCCTGGCCGTTCCTGGTGCCGAAGCCGTCGAAGGTCAGGGTGTTGAACTCGACGTTGCCGCCGGTCAGCGCCGGGGCCTGCTGGGCGAAGTCCAGGACGTTCCACTCGTTGTCGATCACCAGGTCCTTCTGGACGACGCCGAACAGGTCCTTGAGCTTGCCGAGGTCGCTGATGATGCCGTCCTGCTTGAGCTTGTGCACGACGGAGGAGATGAAGGCCTGCTGGCGGTGGGTGCGGGCGAAGTCGCCGGTGTTGCCCTTGCCGTCGTCCAGGTTGTGGCGCTGGCGGACGAAGGCCAGTGCCTGGGAGGCGTTGAGGGTGTTGATGCCCTTCTTGAAGTCGGCGCCGGAGCCCTGGCCCTCCATCGCCGGGTCCTTGGTGTCGTGGGTCAGGCAGACCTGGATCGGCTGCACCGCCTTGGCGATGTCGTAGAAGCCCATCAGGTTGACCTCGGCCACGTGGTCGACCGGCTGGTTCACGAAGGTCTGGACGGTGCGGATGGTGGCCGCGCGGCCGGCGTCGCGGCCGGCCTTCTCCAGGTCGGCGCCCTTCAGGCCCTTGGCCTTCGAGCTCCGGTCGAAGGCGTCCTTGGCGTTGCCGTACGCCTCCTTGATCTTGTGCATGCCCTGCTGGGAGCCGTCCCCGTTGTACGTCATGACGTAGTCGTCGCGGGGGATGGAGATCGCCTGCACCTTGCCGCCGTTGGCCGGTATGTGCAGCAGGATCAGGGAGTTGGTGTTGTAGCCGCCGATGTCCGAGCTGTGGCCGGCGTGCAGTTCGTCCTGGACGAACTCCGGGGGCAGGTCGGAGCCGTCCATGTTCTTGCGGCTGTCCAGGCCGATCAGCAGCAGGTTGACCGAGTTGTCCAGGTGCTTCGGGGCGTCCTTCTTGGTCACCGAGATCGCGTTGGACGTGGTCATCCCGTCGGTCAGCGAGGTGTACTCGTACCAGACCACGCCGCTGGCCGCGAACACCGCGAAGCCGACCGTGGTGGCCACCACCCGGCCGGCGATCAGCAGCGGGGAGCCGCCGCGGCGCTCCGCCGGGGCCTCCTGGGCCTTGCGGTTGGCGGCCCGGCCGCCCGCCGGACGCTCACGCTCGTCAGCCATGCTGCCTCCTCCGGTCCCGGACCACCCGGACCACGATCACCAGCAGGGCCGCCGCGGCGGCCTGCGCCATCACCGGGAAGCCGTGCACCACCCACTTGGCACCGCCGGTGGCCAGGGCCTTGCCCTGGTACTTGTCGCCGTTGGCCGCCAGTTCGGCCACGGCCGTCACGCCGAGCACTATGACCGGGGAGGCGGCGAGCACCCACCACCAGCCGCGGTGGGTGCTGAGCACGGCCGCCAGGCCGGTGCCGAGTACCGCGCAGACCGCGAAGGCCAGGCCCATGCCCGGCCCGGAGAGCTCGTCGACCACGGCGCCCACCAGCGGCAGCCCGACGGCCACCACCGCGGGCAGCGCGGGCCCGCCGGAGAAGGGACGTGTGGGGCCCGCGGGCCGGGCTGCCGCCCGCCGTCGTGAACCCTGGTCGGACGACCGTCCTCGCTGCCCCGCCACTCACTCACCCCCGGGTGTTCCCGTGCTTCGCGCGCCACGTCGGTGCTGCGCCGGGTCTGCTGTGGGAAGAGCGGTAGCGGCGCTGCCAGTACGGGACGCTGGTGTTCGGCCGGCCGGTTCCCGTTCTCGGTTTCCCGCTGCTGCTCGGGGGCAGGCACGTTTTCGGATTTGCTCTACAGAGGTGTAGAGATCGTACGCAGCATAGAGCACGCCTGTTCGGTGGCAAGCCCGCTCGTGAACGGGCCTGCAGACACTACACCGGGCAGTTTCTGAGACGGTCGGCGGGGCGCCGACGGAGAAGGAGAACGTCGTGGCGACCACGGGCGCAGCGGGACGGCCGGAGAAGCGCAGGGCGATCACCCGGGCCGCGACCACGGTGTTCGGACGGGAGGGGTACGTCCGGGCCAGCATGGACGCGATCGCGGCCGAGGCCGGGGTGTCCAAGCGCACGGTCTACAACCACTTCGCCGACAAGGAGACCCTCTTCCTGTCGGTGGCCCTGCAGAACTCGGCGGAACTGGCCGAGCGGATGCGCGAGTTGCTGGCCGAGCACCTCGACGGGGCGGTGGACGTGCGGCGCGCCCTCACCGACTTCGCGGTGGAGCGGGCGAACGCGGTGCCGGCCGCGGGCGAGCTGGGGGCGCTCGGCCGGGCCATCCGCGCCGAGGTGGCCAACATCCCGGCGGACGTCCTGGAAGCCTGGCTGGAGACCGGACCGGCGGCCGCCCAGCGCGCCCTCGCGCAGTGCCTGGCCGCGCTCACCGGGCGCGGGCTGCTGGCCGTCACCGATCCGGGGCTGGCCGCCGAGCAGTTCACGCTGCTCACCTTCCACGGGGTGGCCGAGCGCTCCTTCTGGGGCGCCCTGCCGGTGGCCGAGGAGGAGGTCCGGCGGATCGCCGACTCCGGGGTGGACGCCTTCCTGCGGATCCACGGCGGGCCGGCCGCGGGCTGAGCGCGCGCCGGCGGGCGGGGCGGCGCCGGGCCGCCCCGCCCACCGGTCGTCGCGGGTCACCGTCAGTGGATCACTTCCAGGGATTACTTCCAGTTGACGCCCTTGCCCAGGGTGTACGGCTCGCCCCAGTACTCGGCGCCCGACACCTTGGTGGCCGCCGGGGCCAGCGCCAGCACGCAGGAGGTGATCGACTGCCCGTTGGTGAAGCCCTTCGGGAAGGACGGGTGCGGGCACTTGTCGAAGGTGCCGATCAGCATCACCTCGGCGGCCTCCGAGCCGTCCGGCAGGGTGCCCTTCATCTGGGTCAGGCTGGCGAAGGACAGGTCGGTGCTGCCGGTGTTGGTGACCTTGAAGCGGACGTAGTACGGCACCATGCCCGCGGCCTTGTCGCCGAGCTTCAGCGGGGTGAGGTCGGCCGGGTCGCCCTTGTCGATCGAGGTGACCGCGAGCGAGACGGTGCCCTTGGTGCTGCCCGAGCTGAACGGGATGGTGGCCGCGTCGCCGATCTTCACCGTGGAGCCGGCCGCCGCCGTCGGCCCGGCCTGGGCCGGGGCGCCGCCGGTGGTCCCGCCGGTCGCCGCACCGCCCGCACCGCCCGTGCCGCCGGTCGCGCCACCGGTCGGGGCGTCCGCCGAGGCGGAGGCCGCCGGGGTGGTCGGCGCGGCGGACGGCGTGGCCGGGGCCTGGGTGGCCGGCGGGGTGGTGGCGGCGCTGTCGGACGACGCGGCGTCGTCGTTGCAGGCGCTCATGGTGAGCGCGCCGACCACGGCCAGACCGGCCAGGGCCATGGTGCGACTGTTGCGGATGGTCTTCATGTGACGTCCCCCGTGCATGCGGACCACCGTGGCGGCGGTCCTCCTGAGGGACGTTCATAGCGCAGCGGGAAAGCCGGGCGCCATTGCTTTGGCGCCGTCTTGACTCCGCCGTGACGAGTCCCACGCGGGTCCGTGACAAGGGATGCCGAGTCGTGATCAGTGGTACCCGAACCGCCTGCCACCTCGGCGGATGCCGTGGCCCGCGCTCCGTGGACCGTCTAACCCGCCGTCATCGTCAGCTCGTTGTAGGTGGTGACGGTGGTGAAGCCGAGCTGCCGGTAGAGGTGGATCGCCGCGGCGTTGTCGGTGCGGACGTTGAGGCCCAGGTGGTCGGTGGTCGGGACGAGCCGGCGGGACAGCGCGGTGACGCAGGCGCGGGCCAGGCCGCGGCCGCGCGCGTCGGGGTGGGTGACGACGTTGCCGAGCACGGCGACCCGGTGGGCGGGGGAGTGCACGTGCACCCCGGCGGCGGCCAGCAGCCGGCCCCGCTCCCGGACGCCGACGTAGCCGCCGTCGGCGAGCAGCCGCTGGTCGAACCAGGACTCGGGGTAGCCCGCGGCCAGCAGGGCGCGCAGGTCGTCCAGGTCGGACAGGCCCAACGGCTCGGCCCGGTGGGCGGGTTGGACGGGATCGGCAGGCTCGGTCGGCAGCCGGTTCGGGTCCGGGAGGATCATCCGCAGCAGCGGGGTGCGGCGCTCGGCGGTGTAGTCGGGGGCGAGGGCCCGCTCGGCGCCGTCCGGGAGCCCGGCCGTGAAGCGGCGCGGGAGGAAGGGGCGCAGCGCGCCGAGCAGCTCCTCCAGGGCGGGGACGGCGGCGGGCCGGGCGAAGGCGAGCAGCACGGGGGTGTCGCCGCCGCTGTAGAGCAGGGCGACCGGCCCGCTCTCCGGATCGGCCGTGTACCAGGCGGTGTTGGGCCAGAGCGTGTCGTCCAGGTCGCCGAGCTCGAACAGGTGCAGGGCGGGGTCGGTGCGGAACCGTGCGGCGAGGGCGGTGCGGTCGTGCAGGCTGATGAGGGGCACGCGGTCGAGCTTAGGCCCGTCGCGCTGGGGGCCCGTTCCGCCGGAGGGGCGGTCGGCGGAACGGGGGCCGTGGGGTGCCTACTTGTGCCAGCGCTGGGCCGGGTCGTTGCCGTCGCAGGAGGTCACCGAGGTGTACTGGGCGATGCCGTTGCCCTTGAGGCACTGCCCGGTGGCGACGTTGCGGATCAGGTACCAGCCGCGGTCCTCGTCGGTGAGCCGCCACTTCTGGTTGGCGCCCATCCAGGGGCCGTTCTGCCGGTTGAGGCCGTCCAGGCCGCCGGGGGTGTCCCAGAGCTGGACGGCGCCGCTGCCGTGCGAGTCGAGGTCGAGCACCTTGCCGTTGCCGCCGTGCGAGATGGCGGTGGTGCCGTCGCAGTAGTCCCAGAAGGTCCAGGTCTGGGCGGGGGACTGGTTGGCGGTGTAGGTGCCGACCCGCTTGCCGTTGGTCTCGTCGTTGTTGGGCAGGTCGAGGGCGCCGGCGGAGCCGTTGAAGACGCTGACGGTGGCGCCGACGGACGGTCCGAGGTCGCAGGGGCCGGGCGTGGCGGCCTGGGCGGCCGGGGCGGCGACCAGGACGGTGGCGGCCAGGGCCGCGGCGGCGCCGAGTCCGGCGAGCAGGCGGCGGGCGGGGGTGGGGGTGGTCATGGCGGTTCTCCTTCGAGTGGGTGAGGTGGGGTGCGCGGCGGCCGTCAGACCTGGCCGAGGGTCAGCACGTAACGGCCCGGGGCGCCGCCCCGGCCGGGCGCGAAGCCGATGCCGAGGTGGTTGAAGCGCGGGTCGAGCACGGTCTCCCGGTGCCGGGGGCTGGTCATCCACAGCTGGACGGCCTGGGGCACGCTGTCCGCCGGGGCGACGAGTTCGGCGGCGAAGCGGAAGGCGAAGCCGGCCGCCCGGACCCGGCGCCAGGGCGTGCTGCCGTCGCTGCCGTCCTGCTGGAGCAGGTCGTGCGCGGCGAGGTCGGCGGCGTGGCGCTGGGCCGCGGCGTTCAGCCGTTCGTCCGGGTTCAGGAGCCGGGCGCCGCCGTGGACGCGCCGGAAGTTGACGGAGGTCAGCATCTCGGTGCGGAAGTCGCCGACGGCGGTCCAGCCCGCCGTCGTCGGCGTCACGGCCGGGCCGCCCTGCTCGAGCGTGGTCATGGGTCGCGTCTCTCCTCGGGGTGTCGCCCCGGGGCCGCGTGGTCCGCGGTCCGGGGCCGGATGAGGAGTACGGTCCCGGACCGCGGTAGACAGGCGGTCAACGCGCGTAGCGGATGATCACCCCAACTCGGCCAGCCGGGCACCGACCTGGGCCGCGTCCTCGTCGAGGCCGAGCCGCCGGTACCCGTCCATGGCGTCGGTGAGGCAGGCGCGGGCCTGGCGCGGGCGGCCGAGGCCGGTGAGGGCGGTGCCGAGGGTGCGCAGCAGCCCGGCCTCCAGGGCGGGGCTGGTGCGGCGGGCCTGCGGCAGGGCGGCCTCGGCGACGTCGGCGGCGAGCAGCCAGCGCTTGGCCTCGACGTGGATCCGGGCGGCGAGGTCCCCGGCGGCGGCCTCGAACACGGTGACCCGGAGGGCGGCGAACTCGTCCCGGGCGCCGAGCGCGTGGGTGAGGGCGGCCGGGCCGTCCCCGCACAGCCGCAGCACCCGGGCGAGGTAGTAGCGGCCGGTCGCGGCGGAGACCGGTCCGGCGGCGGTCATCAGCCGGGCGCCGCGTTCGGCGGCGTCCCGGGCCTCGGCGAGGCGTCCGCTGTGGGCGGCGTTGAACGCGAACTCGCCGAGGGCGCTGCCTTCGGCGCGTTCGGCGCCGAGGCGGTGGAAGAGTTCGGCGGCGCGGCCGGCGTGCTCGGCGGCCTCGGCGTGGCGGCCGTGGACGCGGGCGTTGCCGCCGAGGTTGACCAGGGCCTTGGCGAGGACCCGTTCGGTGTCGGGCGTGGTGCAGAGGTCGACGGCGCGGCGCAGCTCCGCCTCCGACTCGGCGTAGTGGTTGACGTGCCAGAGCATGGCGCCGCGCAGGTAGCGGGCGAGGGCGAGCGGGCCGGGTTCGCCGCGGGCCCCGGCCTCGTCGGCGAGGCGTCCGGCGAGGTCGACGATGACCCGGGTCTGGGTGCGTTCGGCGAGCACCGCGCCCATCCGGTCGGCGAGCTCGGCGGCGCGGTCGAGCGGCAGGGCGGGGTCGTCGCAGCTGAGCGCGATGGCGGCGGCGTGCACCTCGGCCTGGTCGCGCATCCAGCGCACGGCCTCCGGGCCGTCGGCGATGGGCACGCCGGGGGAGGTCACGGGGGCGCGGAGCAGGCTGAGTTCGGCGTCCTCGGCCTTGCGGGCGGCCCGGTCGGCGTTGCGGGCGGCGGCGAGGCAGAAGTCGGTGAGCCGGTCGGCGGCGGCGGTGTGCTCGGCGGGGGGTTCCTCGGCGGCGAGCCGGCCGCGGGCGTAGTCGCGGACGAGGTCGTGGAAGCCGTAGCGGCCGAAGCGGGGGGAGTGCAGCAGGTTGAGGTCGACGAGGGTTTCGAGGAGCTGGTCGGTCTCGTCCTCGGTGCGGCCGAGCAGGGCGGCGGCGCAGGGCAGCGGGAGGTCGGGGGCGTCGGGCAGGGACAGCAGCCGGAAGGCGCGGGCGAGTTCCGCGTCGAGGCGGTGGTAGGAGAGGGCGAAGGTGGCCTCCACGGTCCGTTCGCCGTCGCTGAGTTCGGCCAGCCGGTGCTCGTGGCGCAGGCCTTCGGCGAGGGCGGCGAGGGTGAGGGCGGGGTCGGCGGCGAGCCGGGAGGCGGCGATCCGGACGGCGAGCGGCAGCAGCCCGCAGGCCCGGACGACCTCCTCGGCGGCCTCGGGCTCGGCGGTGACGCGTTCGGCGCCGACGATCCGGGTGAGCAGCTCCAGGGCCTCGGCGGGCGGCAGGGTGTCCAGGCGCAGGTGGTGGGCGCCGGAGAGGCCGGTGAGCCGCCGTCGGCTGGTGATGAGGACGGCGCAGCCGGCCGAGCCGGGCAGCAGCGGTTCGACGTGGTCGAGGGTGGCGGCGTTGTCGAGGACGACCAGGACGCGCCGCCCGGCGAGGGCTGAGCGGTAGAGGGCGCTGCGTTCGCCGGTGTCGTTGGGGATCTCGCCGGGGGCGACGCCCAGGGCGCGCAGGAAGCCGGCCAGCACGGTGCCGGGGTCGGGCGGGGTGCGGTCGGCGCCGCGCAGGTCGGCGAAGAGCTGGCCGTCGGGGAAGCGGGCGCGGACCTGCCGGGCGGTGTGCACGGCGAGGGTGGTCTTGCCGACGCCGCCCATGCCGTCCAGGGCGGAGACCACGACGGCGCGTCCGCCGGCGCCGGCCAGCCGGTCGGTGAGGGCGTCCAGTTCCTCGGAGCGGCCGGTGAAGTCGGGCAGGCCGGAGGGGAGCTGGTCGGGCGCCTGCCAGGTGGCGGCGGCGGCCGGTTCGGGGGCGGTGGCGGCCCGGGCGGGCAGCAGGGTGGCGTCCTCGCGCAGGATGCGCAGCTGGAGTTCGGCGGCGGCCCGGTCGTGCGGGGGCAGGGCGGGGCGGGCGTCCTCGTAGGCGGCGAGGGCCTCGGCCTTGCGCCCGGCCTGGTAGAGGGCGCGCATCAGGACGGCGGTGAGCCGGGGCCGGCCGGGGTGTTCGAGGGCGAGCGCGGTGGCCTCGGCGGTGAGGTCGGTGCGGTCGCCGAGCTCGGCGTCCAGTTCGAGCTGGGTCTCCTTGGCCGAGATCCGCTGTTCGGCGAGGTGGGCCCGGACGGCTTCGGCGTGCGGTCCGGGGAGTCCGGCGAGTGCTTCGCCGGCCCACAGCCGCTGGGCGTCGCGCAGCACCTCCCGGACGTCCTGCGGGGGCGCGTCCGCCCGGCGCAGGTCCTCGACCTCGGTGAGCAGGGCCTGCCAGCGCTGGGTGTCGGTGGGGGCCGGGCGGAGCGCGTAGCCGTCCCCGACGCGGAGCAGCGGCAGCTGTTCGGGGTCGTCGCCGGTGTGCGGCTTGAACGCGGCGCGCAGCCGGGAGACGGCCAGCTGGACGGCCTTGCGCGGGTCGGACGGCGGGGCGCCGCCCCACACCCCCTCGACCAGCACCGAGGTCGCGACCGTCCGCCCGGCGGCGCCGATCAGCACGGCGAGCAGGGCGCGCTGCTGCGGGCGGCCGAGCTCCACCTCCTCGGTTCCGTACCAGGCCCGTAGCGGGCCCAGCAGCGCGAAGCGCAAACCGGCCCCCCCGATGTCCACCATGTCGTCCCGTTTCGTGAGTCGTCCCGTGCCGGGATCTCGCCACTTCCGTCCGGACAGCGGCGCCCCCATACCCCGGCTTCTATGCTCTGTTCACAGATTGTGCCCTGGACGCCGGAAAGGCGAGAGGTGGGGAGTGGAGCTCGATTTCCGCGTGCTGGGGCCGTTGCGCGCCCGGTGCGAGGGCCGTGAGGCCGAACTCGGCAGGCCGCAGCAGCGGGCGGTGCTGGCCGCGCTGCTGCTCGCCCCTGGGCAGTTGGTACCGACGGACCGGCTGGTGGAGGGCTTGTGGGGCGAGGACGACGCCCGCTGGCCGAAGGATCCGGTGGGCCAGATCGGCACCCACGCGCACCGGTTGCGGCGGGCGCTGGACGCCCCCGGGCTGCTGGTGGCGGCGGCCGGCGGGTACCGCCTGTCGGTGCCGCGCGCCTCGGTGGACCTGTTCCGTTACGAGGCCGCGGTGGCCGAGGCCGTCGCGCTGCGTCACCGGGACCCGCTGCGGGCCCGGGAGCTGCTGGGCGAGGCGCTCGGCGCCTGGGAGGGTCCGCGGGCGCTGGACGGGGTGCCCGGTCCGCTGGCCGAGCGGGCCCGGGAGCGGCTGGCGGCCGGGCGGCTGGCGGCGCTGAACGTGCGCTACGACCTGGACCTGGCGCTCGGCCGGCACGCGGAGGCGCTGGAGCCCCTGGGCGAGCTGGCGCGGGCGTACCCGCTGGACGAGGAGGTGCACCGGCTGCACCTGCTGGCGCTGTACCGCTGCGGCCTGGCCGAGCAGGCGCTGGCGGCGTACGAGGGGCTGCGGGAGCGGCTGGACCGGGAGCTGGGCCTCGAACCGGGGGCCGCGGTCGCGGAGTTGGCGGAGCGGATCCGGGGCGGGGAGCCGCTGGCGGCGGTCCGGGCGCTGCCCCGGCCGTGTCAGCTGCCCCCGGACATCCCGGACCTGGTCGGCCGGGCGGGGCTGGTGCGGGAGGCGGAGCGGGCGCTGCGGGCCGGCGCCTCGCCGGTGGTGGGGTTGTCGGGGCCGTCCGGCAGCGGGGCCTCGGCGCTGGCCGTGCACGTCGCGCACGCGGTGCAGGACGCCTTCCCGGACGGGCAGTTGTACGCGGCCGGCGGGCAGGCCTGTGCGGTGCTGGCCGGGTTCCTGCGTGCGCTGGGGGAGCGGCCCGGCGAGGGCGCGGAGGTCGGTGACCTCGGCGTGCGCTACCGGGAACTGCTCGCCGGGCGGCGGGTGCTGGTGGTGCTGGACGGGGTGGCCGACCCGGCGCTGCTGCTGCCGGGGGTGCCGGGCTGTGCCGCGGTGGTGGCGGGCGCCGAGCCGGGGGCGCTGCCCGGTGACGCCGTGCGGCTCGCGGTGGGACCGCTGGAGCCGCACGACGCCTACGAGCTGCTGGCCCGGATCGTGGGCGCGGACCGGATCCGGCGCGAGCCGGACGCGGTGGCCGGGCTGGCCTCGCTCTGCGGGTACCTGCCCGTCCTGCTGCGGACGGCGGCGACCCGGCTCGCGGCCCGCCCGCAGTGGTCGGTGGCCGACCTGGTGCAGTGGTTCGCGGGGCGGGGGTGAGCCCGCCCAGCGGTCTCAGCCTCAGTACAGGTCGGAGGAGAGCGGGACGGTGTTGCGGTCGCCGCCGCTGCTGCTGCGGGGGATGATGCCGCCGTTCCAGTGGACGCCGGAGCGGCCGGCGTCGAAGACCATCAGCTTGGCGTGCGGGTGGCCGGCCGTGCCGAGGGCCCAGCAGAGGCCGCCGTTGGCGGAGTAGACCACGAGGTTGCCGTCGGACTGCATGACGGCCTTGTAGCCGCAGCCGACGGTGCCGCTCGCGAAGGCGACCTTGCTGAACTGCCCGCTGCCGTCGTTCTGGTAGACGACGAAGTTGCCGTCGGACTGCATGATCACCCGGGTGGTCATGGAGTCGACGTGCCAGCCCGGGTAGAGCGGCTCGTCGTCGTAGATCGCGGTGTAGCCGTCGCCCTTCTCGACCGCTGCCTGGGCGGTGCCGGTGGTGGCCATCGTCCCGGCCAGGGCGAGGGCGGTGGCCGCGGCGGCCATCGCGATGTGCCGGAGGGTCTTCTTCGTCTTCATGTCCCCGTGTGCCTCTTCCAGATGCTCCGCGCCCGGTGTTCCCCCGGGGGCGCCGTGTCGAAGGTGGTTCGCGGGGCGGGGGTGAGCCCGCCCCGGCGGTCTCAGTACAGGTCGGAGCTGCGCAGGCTCGCCCACTCGAGGCCGTGGGACGGCGGGTTGGTGAAGCAGATCGCGAGGCCGCCCTTGTTGGCGACCACCAGGGAGGCCGTGCCGGCGGGGTTGCTCTTCTTGGTGCCGCTGGCCCAGCAGACCTTGGCGTTGACGCCGTAGACGACGAAGTTGCCGTCGCCCTGCATGATCGCCTTGATGCCGCAGCCGAGGGTGTTGGGGGCGACCCACACCGGGTAGGGGTAGGCCGTGTTGGTGCCCCGGTAGAGGACCAGGTTGCCGTCGCCCTGCATGATCAGGCTGGTGTCGTCGCTGGAGAGGCGATCGCCCTGCTGGAGCACCCCGGGCTCGTCCATGCTCGCCATGGGGTCGGCCTGCGCGGCCCCCGCCGACACCATCGTCGCGGCCAGCGCCAGCGCACCGGCGCCCGCGGCCATGGCCATGTGCCTCAGCGTCTTCTTCGTCTTCTTCATGTCCCCGTGTACCCCTTCTCCGTGCTCCGCGCCCCGTGATCCCCCGGGGGCGCCGTGTCGAAGAGGATCATGGCAAACGGCGGTAGACAAGCGATGAACGCCCCTCCCGCCGGGGACGGCGGGCGGGCGTCGCCGTTCATCGGGTCGGCCGGCCGACCGGTCAGCGGGTGGGCATCTGCAGATCGTAGTCACGGAAGTCGACGGCGTACCAGGCGACCATCTGCGACGCGATCTTGAACATCTGCGCGTGGGTCGGGGCGAGCAGCGGGAACTTCTGCTGGACCTCGTAGGCGGGGCGGTACAGGTACGGGGCGAGCGTGGCGACGGTGGTGTCGAGCGGCGGGTTGGCATGGATCTCCAGCACGTCGGCGACGTGGGCGTCCATCATCCGGACCATCGACGCTCCGAGGGCGCCGGCACCCGGGAAGATCTTCCGGTCCATCCAGTCCAGCATGTTGCGCGCCAGCTTGACGCCCTCGTCGGAGGTGGCCCGGTGGTTCGCGGCGGCATCGGCCAGGACCTGGTTCGCCTGCTCGAGGGTCCGCGGGTTGTACCTGTCCTCGATGCCCAGCAACCGGCCGCCGACCCGCACCACGGCCATCAGCTCGTCGATCTGCCGCGGGGTCGGGTGGAAGTCGTACTTGGCCGCCAGCTGGACGTTGTAGGCGCCCACGTACATGAGCTCCTCGACCTCCAGGCGCTGGCTGATCGGCATGCCCGCCCGGCCGCGGTCCCACCCGTGGGCCAGGGCCATGTGCCGGGCGGCCGCGTGGACGAGCCGCAGCTTGACCAGGGTGACCAAGGCGTTGCCGGACGGGTCCCAGCTGTTGGTGCCGAGCGTGTCCCACAGGGTGTTCATCGTGCGGGAGAACCGTCGGCCGATGTCCATCACGAGGTCGTACTTGGCGTACCAGACCGACTTGGCCAGCAGCGGATCGGCCAGAGCCGCGAAGAGCCCGCCGAACGCCTCGGTCACCGTGAGCGCTTCCATGTTGCCCTGGATGAGCTTGATCGTGTCGCCGTGCGCGAGGCGGTCGAGGGCCGCGCGCTCCTCGGGGGCGAGTACGACGTTGCGCCGCAGGAATTCGTACAGCACCGGCGGTGCCGTGTCCGGTACCGGCTGGTCGTTGCGGGTCCAGGCGTGGAACACCTGGTTGGCCGCCGGCATCTGGTCGTCGCGCACCAGCTGGTCGATGACGTCGTCGGCTTCGGGGTCGCCGGCCAGGGCCGCCTGGTCGGCGGGCATGACCCAGGCGGCCTCGGGGGCGACGGCAGGGTCGCGACGGTCCGCCGCTACTGCGGGCGCGGCGGCAGGGAGGCCGGCGGCGGCCGCACCGGCGGCCAGCGCGGCGGCGAGGGTGGTGCGCCTGGTTACGTGTTGGTCCATGCGGCCAATGGTGTGTGGCCGAACCCTGGCGGTGCGCTTGATCACTACGGGGCTCACCCGCATTGGTGAACCGGCGTCAGCTCGCTGTGCGGACGCGGACACGGGAGGGTGATTCGGTGCGGAGTGGGGGTGGTTCGGGGGTCAGCAGCAGGAGCGGCCGGAGCTCATGTGGCCTGTCAACGGTTGGGGTCCGCCCGCTCGTTGGAGGCCAACGAGCGGGCGGGGTGGGCGCTGGGGCGAGGCGTCCTCCCTGGCTGCGGTCCGGGGTCGGCGCAGAGTGTTGCCGGGGTCGTCCAGCCACACGTGCTGATCACCGTCGGCCGTGATGGTCAGCCCGAAGCGGGTCAGTTCCGGCTTGCCGTCCGCCAGCCATGCGTGGCGTGCGGCAACCACTTCGTCCCACAGCCGGCGGGGCCCGCCCTGGTGGACGGCGTCGGCTTCGTGCCAGTTGCTGAAACGCACGGATGCCCAGGACCCCGAATCGTCCGAGAGCTGGAAGCGGTGGGTACCGGCCGGATCGGCGGCCTGCCAGGTGTGCAGGGTTCGGACGCCCGGTACCCGCAGTCCGACGGCGAACGCCGCGTGGACGTTCTCCTCGGCCAGGTCGGGGTCCATCGGGGACGGGCCCCGGCGGGCCGTCGACGGGTCCGGGTTCGTGACCGTGTGGGGTCGCTGGGCCCGCATCCACATGAACGACACGTCGCCCACGAATCGCCCGTGCGAGTCCCGCCCCCGCTCGCCGACCTCCAGCCGGAGCAGTCCGGCATTGGCGTACGGGGTGCCCCAGGGGGTCACGATGATTCCGCCGGGGCGGGTCTGCTCGACCCATGCGAGCGGCACCCGCTGAACGGCCGCCGTCGAATGGATCCGGTCGTAGGGGCCACCGGTGGGGTGGCCGAGCAGGCCGTCGCCGACGATCCGGCGGGGCTTCAAGCCGAGTGCCGCCAGGTGCTCCCCGGCGGTGGCAGACACCGCCGGGTCGACTTCGACCGTCGTGACGGCCCGGTCGCCGAGCCGGTGGCACAGCAGGGCGCTGGTCCAGCCGGTGCCGGTGCCGATGTCGAGCACCGTGTTCCCGTCCGTCACGCCCAGGTGGCGGAGCATGGAGGCGACCAGGACCGGCATGGATCCCGACGACGTGGCGACACCGGGTCCGTCCGCCCGCCCGTCGTCGAGCTGGGTGACGACCTGTCGGCCGGAGTTGACCTCAGCCCACCATTCGACCGGGTCCACACCCCTGTTGACCAGGTGGTATCCGTTGGCGGCGGCTCCGTCCTCGACCCAGATGTCGGCAGGTACGAAGGCAGAGCGCGGGGCGCGCTCGAAGGCGCCCCGCCACTCCTCGCCCAGCTCGCCGGCCGCCGCGAGGCCGGCGAACAACTGCGCGTACTCGTCCATCGGTTCGGGCTCACTTCTTGGGCGGGTCGGTGACGGGCTTGGTCCACTGGCCGTCCGACTCCTTCGGGGACTGCTTCTTGTCCCCGGACCCGCCGCCCTTGCCATCGCCGTGCTTGCCCATGTCGGCCACTCCTCGGAGTTGCTGGAATCGATGCCAATACGCTAGGAACGAGGGCGAGTTGGGAGCCAGCGGATTCTACGGGATTGCACGGCATCACCCGATCGAGGTCATCGCGGCCGTGATCAGCGCGCGGGCCTTCGAGCCGTGGACCGCCATGCCCGCCAGGGTGGTGAACGTGTCGGCGTACATGGCCACTTCGCCGGGCTGGGTCAGCGTGAGGTGCCCGGAGACAAGCTCCACGTTCACCTGGGTCGTGTCGAAGATCCAGAACCCTTCCACGGGCATCCTCGTGCGGTGCAGCCGGGCGGGGACGATTCCCACACTGACATTCGGCAGAGTGCTCGCTGTCAGCAGCTGCTCGAGCTGCTCCGTCTGGGTGTCGGCGTCACCGAGCCCGTTGAGCAGTACGGACTCCTCGAGAAGGAACGCGAAGCGCCGCTGCCCCTCGCGGAGCACGCGTTGCCGTTCCATCCGGACGGCCACGGCAGCAGCCACGTCGTCGACCGGGACCCGTCTGAGCTGGACGGCGCGCAACACGTCCTCGGTGTACCGGCGCGTCTGGAGGAGTCCGGGAACGAGCCATGACGAGTATGCCCGGAACCGGTGCGTTCGCTCGAAGAGCGGCAGAACGGCCTCCTGCGCCCTTCGCAGGCCCGCCCGCTCCATGCGGCGCCACTCCACCCACATGCCTTCGACGGTGCGCAGAGAGGCCACCAGGTCCGCTGCCTGGTCCTCTCTGCCGCAGGCGCGGCACCATGCGCGCAGGTCGTCGGCGGACGGCGAGGTTCTGGCGCCGCAGATCCGGGACACCTTGGACGGATGCCAACCGCACAGTGCTGCCAGCTGCTTGCCGTCCAGCCCGGCGTCCTGGCGCATCTCCCGAAGGCGATCCGCGAGGACCCGCCGGGCGGCTTGGACGTGGGACGATCCGGAAGCGGGCATGGGGGGTCAGATCAGTTCGTAGTCCTCGTGCGGTGTGGCCCGTTCCCAGACGGCCTCGAAGGCGGAGTCGACCAGTTGAACGGTGGCCCGGTCCGTCCGCCACTCCCGGTCGACGACCTCCCCGGCGCCGGAGAAGTACGTGAACAGCACGGCTGAACTGTCGAACATCCAGAGGTCCGTTCCCGGCAGCGCGATGTCGGCAGCCCTCCGCCGGGGCAGCCAGCGGACCAGTTCGCCTGCGGAGACGTTGGCGAATGTGAGGTCGTGCTCGTACCGGATGTAGTCCGTCACCGGCTCCGAGACGATGCGAGCTCGCCGCATGACCACGCCGCGCCCGGTCGTCTCGGCCGCGAGGTCGGCCCAGGAGCCCCACCAGTCGGGCAGCTTGGAGGGATCGTTGCCGTACCGGTGGCCGGCGCGCCAGCGGGCGAACTCCGGGTCGTCGGGCGTGTAGCTGTCACGCATTTCCAGATGCACGGCGGAGCGCTGTGCCCCGGCCAAGCCCTCACGTACGGGGTACTTCACCGGTTCCGTCCTCCAGTCGCGGAATGAACTGCCGCATCACGGCGGGGAGCCGGACGATCGTCTCGTGACCGGGGACGTCCGTGCTGTGACCGGGGATCGATCCGATCTCCTGGCACGCTTTCACTTCTTCCGCCGTGGCCTTGTAGGACTGGATCAGCAGGTCGCCGCTGTCCTCGTCCAGCCAGATCGTCGGCGAGTCGTCAACGGGGGTGTTCGGGATGATGCCCAGGAAACGCAGCCTCATGACCTCTCCCTGTATCGGGCCGGTCGCACTCAGTTGCACGACTATCGCCCCGAGCAGTCGATGAGCGCAAGAACCGCTGGTACGAACCCCGCCCGCTCGTTGGCCTCCAACGAGCGGGCGGGGAGGAGCGGTGGTTCAGGCGAGGTGGTCGACTCGCCGGCCTTGGCTCCGAGGAGGAGTGCGCCGGTACCCTCGCGTGGGGATGCTTTTCTGCGAAGCGGCTGGAGCCCCGGCTCCACCATGCGAAGGAACCTGAGATGGCCGAGCGCCCGTACGTCCTGCTGAGTGTCGCCACCTCTGTGGACGGGCACATTGACGACACGTCAGCTCAGCGCCTGCTGTTGTCGAACGCTGAGGACTTCGACCGCGTCGACCAGGTCCGGGCGGAGTCCGACGCCATCCTGATCGGCGGCAACACGCTCCGCAGCGACAACCCGCGGCTGCTCGTCAACAGTGAGAAGCGTCGTGGCGACCGGGTCGCTGCCGGGAAGTCGGAATACCCGCTCAAGGTGACGATCACGGCCAGCGGCGACCTCGGCCGTGATCTGAAGTTCTGGCACTTCGGTGATCAGAAGGTCGTCTACACCACCGACGGGGCGGTCACGAAGCTCCGGGAAGAGCTCGACGGTCTGGCCGACGTGGTCAGCACCGGTCCGGCCGTGGACTTCGAAGCCATGCTCGATGACCTCGGTAGCCGCGGCGTCGAGCGCCTCATGGTGGAAGGTGGTGGACAGATCCACACGCAGTTCCTGTCCCAGAACCTTGCTGATGAGGTGCACCTTGCCATCGCGCCGCTGTTGGTCGGCCAGGCCGAGGCTCCGCGCTTCATCCACCCCGCCGAGTATCCCGGTGGCAGCACCAGCCGGATGAAGCTGCTCGACGCCACGACCGTTGGTGACGTGGTCCTCCTGCGGTACGCGCCCAAGCAGCGCACGGCCTGATTGCGGGATGCGGTGAACCCTGCTCGCTCGCCGAGGCGGCGAGCGAGCAGGGAGGGAGGATTCGTCGTTCCGCCCCGCCACGTTCAAGATGAACTGCGCCCGCCCGTCGGACTCCGACGGGCGGGCGCAGTGGTGGTTCAAGCGAGGTGGTCGAACTCGCCGGCCTTGGCCCCGAGGAGGAGTGTGCGGAGCTTGGTGGCCGAGGTGGTCAGGATGAGAGAGGGGTCATCGGACTCGCGGACGTAGCGGAGATCGCCCTCGCCGCGAGCTAGTTCTACACAGTGGCTGCCATCGTCCGTGTCGCTGAACGACGACTTCTGCCAGCGTAGTTCGGACATCGTGCGCCTTTCATTCCTGCAGTAGGTACAGAAGGTGTTGGATCAACCCCCAGGAGTCTCGTGAATCATCCTGCATCGACCTATCGCTGCTGATGGCGGGTAGGGCGATCTCGCTCAGCTGCTCGAAGCGATCGCGGTAGCTGGCGATCGAGGTCTGATCAACGAGGTACTCGGCAGAGGTTGGCCCATCCAGGATGACTGTCGAGAGCGCAGGTGAGCTAGGAGTGCAGACCAGGAATGAATTCGCCCGTGGGGGCTTCTTCGGGACCGTGAATGGCAGTACTTGGATGGTGACGTTGGGCAGCTCTGAAATGGCGAGCAGGTGTGTCAACTGGGCGCGCATCACAGCTTTCCCGGGAAACTGCATGCGCAGGGCGGCCTCATGGATGACGAATCGGAACTGCCTCTGCCGTTCGTCGGTCAGGATGCGCTGACGCTCGGCGCGGAATTGGACCGTTGCCTCGGTCGTCTGCTTCCGCTCCCGGTATGCGTCCTCGAACATCGCCTCGGTGTAGGCGGGCAGCTGTAGATAGCCGGGGATGTAGAAGGTTTCATAGTTGTCCAAGATGGATGCCCGGGCCTCGGTTTCGGCCAGATCGAGGGCCCTGGGAGTGATCTGCCCCTTGAAGGCAGTCCACCAGCCCTTGCCGTCGCTGGCTCCGAGATCGTCCAGCTCGGCCATGTAGGTCTGGTCTGTGCAGCCGTAGTGGCTCAGCAGTTTGGTGAGCCGCGCAGAGTCCAAGCCTGTGCGGCTGGCCTCGATGTGGCTGAGCTGGGGCGCTCCCATCTCGATGAGGGCGCCGGCATCCTTCACGGCGAGACCGGCCTCCTCGCGCAGGCGCCTCAGCTCGACGCCGAAGCGGCGCTGACGTTCGCTGATCTCGGTCCTGAGTGCCAAGGATCTTCCCTTCCGTGTCGGCGCAGTCTCTCTCCCCGGGACTGCGAGGCGCCACCCACAAGGGTGATGCTCGGCGAAACTGTTGCAGGTTTGAAACTGCCTGCCCTACTCTCAGTGTTGCACCGGTCACATGACGGAACGTCAGTGGCCCCCCACCTCTTCCCAGGGGTTACTCATGTGTGCCTTCATTCCCCCCGACTGCTCCGCCGCTCGCAGCGAGCTCTCCTCCCTCCTCTCCGCCGCCGGGTGGCCGCCCTCCCTCGTCTCCGACGCCGAACTCGCCTTCCACGAGCTCTTCGTCAATGCCTGGGAGCACGCGGGCAGCCTGGCGCCGCTCTGCACCTTCTCCCTCTCGCCCCACCGCCTTCGGGTGCAGGTCTGCGACGACAGCCCCGTCCTTCCGCCGGACCCCCACCTCCCCGTGGACCCGCTCTCCCTCTCGGGCCGGGGCCTCCACCTCGTTCGCGCGCTCACTCACCGTTTCGGTGCCGATTCCCGCAAGCACGGCAAGATCGTTTGGTTTGAACTGGAGCCCCTCGCGTGAACCCGAGCCACCGCCAGCGTCGCCCGATGCAGCCCACCGATCCCCGCATCCGGGCCTACACCGACGAGCACATCCGCACGCTCCTGGCCGAACTCCACGAGCGGGGCCGCAAGTTCGGTCTGATCTTCCCCTCCGCGACCACCGACCAGACGCTCGATGGCCGCATCCTCGTCCGCTTCAACACGGCGCCGGCCTCGACCCTCCTCAACCTCCTCACCCTCCTCCTCGACGCCGACCGCGAGCGCCCGTGTGGTTCCTGATCGCCGCCGCCTTCGCCGTCCTCCTCGCCCTCGCGCTGGCCACCGTCGCCCTGGGCGTGATCACCGCACTCAACGTTGCAAGACCCGACGAAGAGGAGCCCGGGGATGTCTGACCCCGACCCCGCCCTCGCGAACGCCCTCGCCGCCGCGCACTACGCCGTCGCGGCCGCCTTCAACTCCCTCTCCACCACCAGCACCCCCGTCACCCCGCCCGTCCCCGACGACTTCGACTGGCCGTCCCTCGAAGACTTCGTCTTCCGCCTGGGCTTCGCCGCCGACGACTCCGACGCCGCCCTCAACCTCTACCGCCTCCTCTCCGCCGTCCAGCGCATCGCCTACCGCGAGGCCGCCGGTCGCAACGCCCCCTGGCCGGCCGCCCGCCTCCACCCCCGCGCGCCCGTGTGAAACCCTCGGCCCCATGCACGACGAGTTCACGCGACGCATGGACGCTGCCTGGGAGTGGTGGGGCGCCGCCATCGAGGACTCCCAGGAGGGCCGGTGGATCCGTACCGCCCTCGAACGCCGGATCATCGACGACATCGCCGCCGCGACGGTCGGATGTCCAACCCCGCCCGAGGAACTCCCTTGGATCGCCCGGCTCGCCCGCATCACCCGCTGGGCCGCCGCGCTCCGGCTCGCCGCCGGGGCCGGCGGCTGGGAGCTCACGCCCGTCACCGATGCGGTCCCTCCCCGCCCCGCCGGAATGGCCGAACTGCTCTCCGGCATCTACGCGGTCGGCGAGCAGGGCGAGATCTGGCGCCGCAACCTCCGGACGGAAGGCCCGCCGCCCATCGCCGAGGTCGTCAAGGCGGAGGTCTTCCTCTTCGGGCCTGGCTCGGCCGAGGACCTTCGCCAGTTCTTCTACGACTGACAGGAAGTCGGCCCGTCCGACTTCCTGCTCCGGCAGGAGCCGCCGAGTCCGGGGATCGTCCGGCGATCCGACGCAGGGTCAGGGACGAGTCCCGAGGCGGGGTCGGGGCCGGCTCAGGGGACGGTCAGGGTCGGACCCGATATCCGACGCCGGGTCGGCTCGGCAGGATGGACGACGTCGCAAGGACCCGCCCAGCCGAGCCGATCCCACGGAGCCCCACCCATGAAGCCCCTCGCCCGTCGCGCCGCCACCCTCGCCCTGGCCTGCTCCGCCCTCACCGGCCTCACCGCCCTCAGCGTCGGCGCGGGCGGCGCCCAGGCCTTCGCCGCGAGCGGGCCGAACTCCGGTGCCACCACGGCATTCCCGGCGCTGAACCCCGCCGCCCTGGAGGCCGCGATCCAGACCCGGCCCGCCGACGGCTCCGCCGGTGCGATCGTCCGGGTCGGCGAGCCGGGCCAGTTGTGGAAGGGCTCCACCGTCGACAGTCAGACCGGCCGCAAGATCCCGGAGAACGCGCACTTCCACGCCGGCAGCATCTCCAAGGTCTTCCAGACGACCGTCACCCTCCAACTCGCGGCCGAGGGCCGGATCGACCTCGACCAGACCGTCCAGCACTACCTGCCCGGCCTGCTCCCGGACACCTTCCAGCCGATCACCGTGCGTCAGCTGATCAACTACACCAGCGGCCTGCCGGACGTGGACGAGGGCAAGCCCGACGCCGGCGTCGACGACACGATCGCGAACCGCTACACCTTCCGGACCTTCGACGAGGTCGTCCAGGACACCCTGCGCCCCGCCGACCGCCCGTGGCCCGGCCCGCACTTCGCCCCCGGCACCGAGCAGGAGTACAACTCCCTCGCGTTCCGGATCGGCGGCGAGCTCATCGAGCGGATCACCGGTCACTCCTTCAAGGAGGAGGTCACCGACCGCATCCTGGAGCCGCTGCACCTCGACCAGACCTCGGTGCCCGAGGACGACCCCGAGATGCCCCGGCCCTACCTGCACGGCTACATGACCGACAGCCGGGGCGAGGCGGTGGACGTCAGCGAACAGGGCGGCACCCCGTCCAACATGATCTCCACCCCGGCCGACCTGGACCGCTTCATGACCGCGCTGTTCCAGGGCCGCCTGCTGCCCGCCGCGCAGCAGAACGAGCTGTTCACCCTGCCCAAGGACGACCGGGGCAAGCCCGTCCCGTTCGTCGGCGGCACCTCCTGCAACAAGGTGGCGTGCTTCGGCGCCGGCCTGATGTCCACGCCGCTGCCGAACGGCGCCGTGCTCTGGGGCAAGACCGGCCACGACGACGGCTACGCCAACGGCATGTTCGCCACCCGCGACCTGTCCGTCCGGGCCGTGTACTCGGTCTCGAACCTCAGCTCCGACTTCGCAGCCCCGAGCCCGCTGGCCAACCGCCTGCTGGCAGCCGTCCTGGCGCCTCCGGTCAAGTAAGCGCTGCGGCCGGGAACGATCTCCGGGGAGCGGGAAGTCGGCCCCGCCGACTTCCGGTGCGGGATTCCCTGCCGCCTCAGGTGCAACCGAACACCCGTTGCCACCCGTTTCAGCAGGTGTGAAGCTCACCGGCACCCCGTTCTTCGTCCTCGCGCTCCTCCTCGTCCCGATCTCCGTCGCCCTGCTGATGTACCTGTGGAACCGGGTACGCGGCCCGCAGGCGCTGCGCTTCGGGTCGCGGCTGCTCATGGTGGCCTTCGCGCAGGTCACGGCGGTGACGCTGGTCTTCGTGGTGGTCAACAACGACAACCAGCTGTACGGCAACTGGGACGACCTGCTCGGCACCGGCAGCCACGTGCGTGCCGTACCCGTCCCGCCCCCGGCGGACGCCACGGCGGCCGCGAACGCCCCGGACCAGCCCAAGGTGGTGCAGCAGTTCGGGCCGGTGGACGACAACGCCGTGCCGAAGGACGTCAAGACGACCCAGCTCAAGGGCCGGGTCTCCGGGGTGGACGGCGAGGTGCTGGTCTGGACGCCGCCGCAGTACGACGACCCGGCCTACAAGGACAAGAAGTTCCCGGTGGTCGAGCTGCTCGCGGGCTTCCCGGGCTCGTCCAGCGCCTGGTTCGGCACCATGAACGTCTCCAAGCAGCTGGCACCGCTGATGAAGTCGGGGCAGATCGCGCCGTTCATCCTGGTCTCGCCGCGCGTCGTGCTGCTCGGCAGCCACGTCGACACCGGCTGTGCGGACGTGCCGGGCAAGGTCAACGCCGAGACCTGGCTGGCGCGCGACGTGCCGCAGATGGTGCTCGACAACTTCCGTGCCGAGCCCGGCCCCGAGAGCTGGGGGGTGGCCGGCTACTCGGCGGGCGCGCACTGCGCCGCCCGGCTCGCGCTGGCGCACCCGAACCGCTTCCACGCGGCCGTCAGCATGTCCGGCTACAACGACCCGATGGGGGAACCGGACTCGCTGACCGCCAAGGACGCGCACCTGCGTGAGGTCTCCAACCCGGTCTACCTGCTCCAGCACGCGCAGACGCCGCCCAACGTCGCCCTGTACGTGACGGGCAAGAAGGGCGACGGCTTCGAGGACGCCCTGGCGCTCCAGAAGAACGCCAAGGCGCCGACCGCCGTCACCCCGGTGGAGGTCAACGGCCCGCACCTGACCTCCACCTGGGCGCCGCTGGTGCCGCAGGTGTTCACCTGGCTCACCCAGACCGTCGGGAAGACCGGCTGACGGTCAACGGCTGAGGATCAGCGGCCGACGGTCACCGCTGCGGCAGCTCGCAGCCGTCCGGCCCGCAGGCCTCGGCGTCGCCGGGCGCGCCGACCTGGACCAGCGGGGTCGGCACCCGGCTCTCCCAGGCCTGCTCCAGCGCCATGGTGAAGGTCTCGGCGGGCTGGGCGCCGGACACCCCGAGCCGCCGGTCGAGCACGAAGAACGGCACGCCCGTCGCCCCCATCGCGCTCGCCGTCGCCTCGTCCTCGCGGACGGCGTCGGCGTACGCCTCCGGGTCGGCCAGCACGGCGGCCGCGGCCTCGCCGTCCAGCCCGGCCCCGACGGCCAGTTCGACCAGCCGCCCGGTGTCGAAGGCGGAGCGCTCCTCGGCGAAGTTGGCCCGGTACAGCGCGTCCAGCAGCTCGGCCTGCCGGCCGTGCTCGGCGGCGAAGTGCAGCAGCCGGTGCATGTCGAAGGAGTTCGCGGCGTCCCGCCCGCTGCCCAGGTACGGCAGGCCCTCGCCGCGCGCGTTCTCGGCGATCCGGGCCTCCGCGGCCTCGGCCTCGTCCAGGCTCAGCCCGTACTTGGCGGCGAGCAGCGGGATGAGCGGGCGGGCCGCGCGCGGGGCGTTCGGGTCCAGCTCGAAGGAACGGTGGACGACCTCCACCTCCTCGCGGTGCGGGAACGCGGCCAGGGCCCGCTCGAACCGGGCCTTGCCGATGTAGCACCACGGGCAGGTGATGTCGCTCCAGATCTCCACGCGCACGGCGCCGCACTCCTCTCGTCGCGCAGGGCTGTCCCGCGTCGATGCTCAGGGGAACGCGGTACTGCACCTGAATATTTCAGGACAAGAAATATTCAGGTGGCTGCCCGGC
The DNA here is from genome assembly GCF_042884005.1 of Kitasatospora sp. NPDC058162. Lineage (NCBI taxonomy): Bacteria > Bacillati > Actinomycetota > Actinomycetes > Kitasatosporales > Streptomycetaceae > Kitasatospora > Kitasatospora sp. NPDC058162. Next base: position 325,982 of record NZ_JBHVUS010000003.1, on the reverse strand, counting down.
TCGGCAGGGTGTCACTCGCCGCCCGCCGCTTCTTCGGCCAGCTCCTGCCAGCTGGCGAGGTTGTTCCGAGCGGTCACGGTGTCGGGATGGTCGGGGCCCAGCACCCGTAGCAGGTCCGGTAGTAGTTCGAGGTGCGCGGTGACCGCACCGGCCTGATCGCCCGCTTCCCATCGGCAGCCTGCGAGGTTGCCCCGGGCGACGAGGGTTCGGGGGTGGTCGGGGCCCAGCACCCGTAGGAGGTCCTGCAGCAGTTCGGTGAGCGCGGTGATCGCAGCCGCCGCGTCTCCTGTCTGCCTCAACCACTGGGCGACGTTGCCCCGGGCGGCCAGGGTGTTGGGATGGTCCGGCCCCAGTACCCGCAGGAGGTCCGGCAGCAGTTCGGTGAGCGCGGTGACCGCGTCCGTCGGATTCCCTGCTTCCCCCTGCCAGTAGGCGAGGTTGTTCCGTGTGGTGAGGGTCTCGGGATGGTCGGGGCCCAGTACCCGCAGCCTGTCCTGGAGCAGGTCGCCGTACGCGGTGACTGCTCCTGCCACGTCCCCGGCCTCGCCCTGCCAGTGGGCGAGGTTGCTTCGTGAGGCAAGGATGTCGGGGTGGTCGGGGCCCAGTAGCCGCAGTTGGTCCTCGAGGAGTTCGCTCGAGGTGGAGACGGCTCCGGCAGCGTTCCCTGCCCTGCCCTGCCACTCGGCGAGGTCACCCCGGGTGGTGAGGGTGTCCGGGTGGTCGGGGCCCAGCACCCGGAGCTGCTCCTGCAGCAGCTCACCGAGCGCGGAGATCGCACCGGCCACGTCCCCTGCCTGTCCTCGCAGCCGGGCGAGGTTGTTCCGGACGGCGAGGGTTTGGGGGTGGTCGGGTCCCAGGACCCGCAGCAGGTCCGGCAGTAGTTCTCCGTACGCGGCGACTGCGCCGGTCTGATCGCCCGCTTCCCCCTGCCAGCCGGCGCGGGCGCCCCGGGTGATCAGGGTATGGGGGTGGTCCGGGCCCAGCGCCCGTACCAGGTCGGCCAGCAATTCGGTGAGCGCGGTGACCGCACCCGCCACGTTCCCCATCTCGCCTTGCCAGTGGGCGAGATTGCTCCGGATGGCAAGGGTGTCGGGGTGGTCGGCTCCCAGCAGCCGTAGCTCGTCCTGCAGCAGTTCGGTGAGCGCGGTGACCGCGCCGGCCACGTCCCCGGCTTTCCCGCGCCAATCGGCGAGGCGGCCCCGTGCGACGAGGGTGTGCGGGTGATCAGGTCCGAGGTGGCGGGTCGTGAGCGTGGTGAGGCGGTCGAAGTGGTCACGGGCCGCGTCGACGTGGCCGGCTTCGCCCAGACTGTCGCCGGCCATGTACAGCACCGAGTGGGCATCCGGTCGGTACAGCGCTTCCCCCGTGAGTTCGGCGAGCACGGTGGTGTTGGCGCGCAGGGCGGCGACGAGGGGGTGTCCCGCTCGACGTCCGGCCAGGCGGCCAGCAGCGCGTCGGCCGCCGTGCGGGCGAGCCGGTCGCGCTGCTCGTTCGCGAGGGTGTCGCGGACGGCGCGCTGGACGAGCTGGTGCACGCGGACCGCCGTGGCCGGGCGGTCGGGGGAGTGCTCGACCAGGCTGAGGCGGCGCAGCGCGCTCAGCGCCCTCCGGGCTTCCGCCTCCGTCGCCGACGGGGTGCGGCTGCGGCGGCGGAACCGGGCCAGCAGCCCGCGCCGCTCCTCCGCCGCGCCCCCTCCCCGGCACCGCGCCAGGTACCCCAGGGCAGGCCCCCCGGTGAGGACGGCGTCCGGGATCCCGTTGGGGTCGAGGAACGACGCGAGGTGGAGCATCGGCCGGGCCAGCCCCGCCGGTCGCATGGTGTCGGCGTGCTCGATCGACAGCGACCAGGTCGCGGCGACGGTGAGCGCCTGCCCGTCCGGCAGGCGGTCGGGGGCGGCGTCGCGCAGGGCTGTCGTACGGTCGGTGAGCAGGCTCCGGTACGCGGCCGGGGTTATGCCGGTGTCCGCGAGTTCGGCGATGTACGCGGCGGCCTGGGCGAGGGCCAGCGGGAGGCACCCGAGGTCGGCGGCGAGCGCGTCCAACTCCCCGGCGGGGTGCCGGTCGAGCACGTCCGTGAGGTAGGCCCGGGCCTCGTCGGGGGAGAAGACGCCCACGGTCACCAGCCGGCGGCCGGTGAGCAGGGCCGGGTCCTGGCGGCGGGTGGTGACCAGGGTGCGGCCGACGGGGGAGGCGGGCGGCCACAGCCCAGTCAGGTCGTCCGGGTCGGTGAGGTCGTCCAGCACGACCAGCCACCGGCAGTTCGGCCGGCCGGCCTTGGCCTCCAGCCAGGCCGTGAACGCCGCTGCCGCGTGCTCCGGGTCCTCGGGCGCGGCGGGGCCGATCAGTTCGGCGGCGGCCCGGGCGTAGGTGTCGATGACGGCGGACCTGGTGGTCGCGGTGGTCCACACCAGGACGTCCACCTCGCCGGAGCGCATCGCGCCGCGCGCGTATTGGGCGGCGAGCTGGCTCTTGCCGACTCCGCCCAGCCCGACGACGGTGACCCGCCCCTCCTGGCCGAGGACGGCCGTGCCGCCTCCGGCCAGCGCCGCCGTGAGCTCGGCGGACTCCTCCCGGTCCTGGAAGTGGGCCGCCTGCGGGGGCACGGCGCCGACCTGGTGCGGCCAGGCGGCCGCCCGGCGGGGCGGGGCGTGGTGGTGGACCTGGCCGATCACCCCGGCCGCGATGCCCCCTGAGGTGGCGGTCAGCACGGGCCCCGGCCCGACGAGGTCCGCCGGGACGGTCGTGGCACCGGGTACGGTCAGCCCTGGGCCGTCCCCGGCTGCGGAGGGTTTGCGGGCTGCGGAGGGTTCGCGGTGCCCAGGGTGACCGGCCCGTCGATCCGCACCGCTGCGACGGAGCCGCCCTCGGCGTGGATCTCCACACCGCCGCCGATGGCGATGCCGTCGCCGCTGGCCGAGGCCCCGCCCCCGGCGGCGGCCCGTTCCGCGGCCCGGGCCTCCTCCACCGCGGCCTTCAGCGCCGCCGCGAACTCCTCGTCCTTCTTCGCCGCGTTGTTGAGGCTCAACGCCAGCCACTGGCGCGTCTCGTCCGAGAGCTGCTCCCGGCCCTCACCGGCCTCCTCGGCGACCTGCTCCAGCGCCGGATCCTGCCCGAGCTTGCGGCTCACCACGTCGTGCACCCGGTCCATCCCGGCTTCCAGGGCGCGGTCGACCTCGCCGTCCGCCCGCCCCGCGACCAGCTTCGCCTTCCGTACCGCCCAGGCGAAGACGTACCCCACCGCGATCTCGACACCGGGAAACACGGCGCCCCCTTTCCAACCACTTGCCGGCCGATCGGAAAATCCGCCCCCGACCGTACCCGCAACCGGGCGCCCGCGTCCGCGTGTTGGCCAGGAGGCCCGGCTGCGACCGGCGACGACCGGGCGACGACCGGCTACGGCTGCGCGGCCCCCGCCGCGCGGGGCGCCAGCGCCGCGACCAGGTCCCCCGCCGTCAGCCGCTCCAGCTCCTCGGGCGCCGCGTCCACCGGGCCCGGGTACAGCCGGTACAGGGTGCCGGACAGCTTCTCCGGCGCCGGCACGTCCCCGGTCACCAGGGCGACGAACGCCCGTGCGCCGTCCGGGAGTTCGGCCTCACCGACGCCGTCGTGCGCCCGCAGCCCCCGCAGCCGGTCGGCGAACGCCCCGACGCTCTCGCCGTCCCGGCGGCGCCACCGCCGCACGCCGTCGCGGCCGCGCACGTGCACCTCGTCGGTGGTGGCCGCAGCCCGGGCGCAGGCGACGTCCCACAGGGTGGCCCGGTTCTCCGGGCCGAAGTGGGCGAGTACGTCGCGGCTGAGCGAGCCGACCTCGGCCTGGTGCCGGTACACGCTGTGGAAGCCGCCGTCGGCGCCCGTGTTGAGGTCGGTCCAGGTGTACCGCCGCTCGGTGAGGTCGACGATCATCGGGACGGACACCTTGGCGTCCCCGACCAGGTCCAGCCGCTGGCGCACCGCCCTCGGGTGGTAGTGCTTCCCGCCGGAGGGCGTCGCACCGAGGTCCATGAATCCGGCGAAGGCCTCGGTCAGCTGCTCGAAGGCGACGTCGTTGTAGCTGAACACGATCACCACGGCGTACCGCGCGCCGCTGGCCGCCAACCGGGCGAGGTCCAGGTCGACGAACTCCGTCGCACCGTCCGGGGGCGGCGCGGACACGTAGTCCCCCGAGTGCACGGCCGCCCGGTCGCCGTGCACCAGGTTGGTGTAGTCGCACAGGCCGCTGAACCGCCAGTGCTCGTCGTACAGCGCCACCGCCAGGTCGAGGTCCACCCGCAGGTGCTCCGGCTGCATCCAGTGCACGAACATCCGCAGTCGCTCGCCCGCCGGCAGCCGCTGCCGACTGCCGCGCGGCACGCACACCAGGGTCTTGGCGGCGGCCCGCTCGGCGAACGGCGCGACCAGGTCGACCAGTTCCTCGTCCAGCAGTGCGCGGTCGTACCGCGCGCCGTCGGCGGCGCCCCGCCGCAGCAGCTCGGCCTCGATCAACGCGCAGACGGGCGTGCTCAGTTCGGCGGGCACCACGGTGCCGTGGTCCGCCCGGGCGTGCGCCAGTGAGACCGTGCCCCGGGGGAAGTACAGCCGCCGCTCGCCCTGGGTGCGCGCCCCGCGCAGCCGACCGTACGCACCCAGCAGCGGTCCGGGGGCGACCCGTTGGAGCGCTTGCGCCGTCGTGGCCAGCAGCTCCGGAGGCAGCTCCGCGCCGGGCGCGCCGTCCGCGTGCACCCGCAGGACGTGGTGCAGCCGACGGACCAGCTCGCCCGGCCGCGCGGCCAGCACCCGCACCGCGCCGAGGGCGTCCCCGGCGGCCAGCAGTGACTCGACCCGCCCGGCGAAGCCCGTGAACGCCAGCCGGGTGCGGTCGCCGTTCGTCACCACCCGCAGCGGTGCGGGCGGCTCGGCGAATTCCCGGCCGACCTCATGGGTGCGCAGGTCCGTCTCCCGCAGCAGCACGAACGCGGCCGTCACCTTCGGGAAGCGGTGCCGGTGCTCGTACGGGTGCAGCAGCTCGCCCGCGCGCAGCCAGGCCGAGCGGTGGCGGCGCAGGTCCTCGGCGAGTGCGGTGGGGGAGAGGCCCTCCAGGACCTCCAGCAGGCCCCGGCGCAGGGGGCGCGGCAGGTTGCGCAGCCGTAGCCGCCGCGCGGTGGCGGGCAGCAGGTCGGGCTCGGCGCCGGAGCGGGCCCAGAGCAGTCGCAGCACGTCGGTCGCGGTGTCGACCCGTGCGGCCAGCACCGGTAGGGCGTCGGCGCCGTCCCGCTCCAGCAGCGCGGCGAGCACCGTCGCCTTGGACTCGCGCAGCGGGATCTGTGCGGGCAGCCGCTGCGGCAGGTCCCGCGGCGCGTGGGCGAGCAGCGCGGCGAGGTCCTCCCGGTCCTGCGGGGAGAGCGGGGTGCGGCGGGCCAGCAGCCGGTCCAACTCGCCCATCGCGGCGGTGACCTGGTCGGCGGCGATCAGCCGCAGCGGGCGCAGGGACTGCTGCCCGCCGAAGTCCTCGGCCGCCTTGCGCCCGGCCGGACTGTCCTCGCCCAGGTACGTGCCCTCGGCCAGCTCCGCCCCGCACAGCGGGCATCGCGCACCCCGGCCGTCGGCGGTCAGGGCGTCCAGGCAGGGCGCGCAGATCAGGTGCGCGCAGGGTGCGAGCGCGCCGACGCCGACCTCGGCGCCGCGCCGGCCGCAGTGCGCGCACGGCTGGTTCGGCTGGTTGAGCAGGAAGGCCCTGATCTGCCGGGAGTAGAAGACGTGCGCGTGGTCCGGCACGGCGTCCGGGAAGCGGCGGAACAGCGGCAGGTGCTCGCGGTCCGCGCCCAGCAGGTGGTCGATCCGGGCGAGCAGCCCGTCACCCAGCTCGGCTAGTCGCACCGGCGCCAACCGGGCCAGTGCGGACCGGAGTTGAGTGGTCAGGAGGTAACCGCGTCGGACCAGGTCGGCATCGAGGGCCAGCAGGCCCCGAGCACTCCACGGATCGGCGGAGGAGAGCGACTCCCCGGGGGCGACGGCGACGGCGCCACGCCGGCGGAGCAGGAACGAACCGAGATCGAGATCGACGCTGACGTCGAAAGGAGCCGAGGTGGCTCGGGGCATGCGGAGAGATCCCCCCACGGAGGCGGAAAGAAGGAGGGGGCGGAAAGGGGGCGCGCTACTGGGTGTCAGAGGAGGAAGAGAAGGAAGCGCGTCGCGGAGCCGCCGATGTGGCCACCGTAGCCGAGGGGTTGGCGGCCGCCAACCGATTTATTTCGGCCACCCCGTTCAGCTGTTCGCCCCCGGGGCGGGAAGTCGGACCGGCCGATTTCCCGCCCCGGGGGGCAGCGCCGCCAGGGGCCCGTGGGGCAGGGGTAGCGGGTCAGCAGGAGATGTTGCCGCCGCCGACGTTGGTGCCGAGCACGCCGACGAACTGCTTGAACAGGTTGATCCGGTCGTTGCGCTCGTCCGGGTTCTTGCCGTTGCACTCCAGGTCGCCGTTGATGCTGCGGATGGTCTCGCCGAAGCCCCGGTTGTTGACGATGGCGTCGTGCGGGGTCATCGTGCCGGCGCCCTTCTGGCTGTCCCAGAACCAGAGGGCGGTCTTCCAGGAGACGGCCGGGTCGTTCTGCACCAGGTTCGGGTTGTGCAGCAGGTCGATGTGCAGGGCGTCGCCCGCGGCCTTGTAGTTGAAGTTCCAGCTGATCTGGAGCGGTCCGCGCCCGTAGTAGGCGGACTTCCCGGCCGGACAGCCGTAGGGCTGGGAAGTGTCGCAGTAGTGGCTGTAGTTGGCGGTGTTCTGCTCGACGACGTACTTGAGCCCGCCGGTCTCGTGGCTGACGTTGGCCAGGAAGGCGGCGGCCTCGCGCTTGCGGGTGGCGTCGTCGCCGGTGGTGGTGAAGCCGGGGTAGGCGCCGAGGGCGTCGGTGAGGCCCTTGTACGTGTAGAAGGAGTTCCGGTTCGGGAACATCTTGTTGAACTGGGCCTCGCTGACCACGAAGGAGCCGGCGGCGGAGGCCGGGGCGGCGGTCGGGCCGGTCAGGGCGAGGGTGCTCAGGACGGCGGCGGAGGCGAGTGCGGAGAGTACGCGGGAGAGCTTCATCATTCCTCGGCAGGTTCGGGACGTGGACGGTGCTTCGCTCTCGAAGCACCTGAGCCATCGTGGTGGCCGCCGCCCCGGAGCTGAACCCTTCCGCGGTCCAAACCACTCGTAAGAGTCGTATCCGATGGGGCAGTTGTCGCCCTGCCCGGCGCGGGGTGATCATCCGCCAGTCATATCCACCGGATAGCCTCGTCCGCGCACGAGAACCGAGGAACCACCGAACACCGCGCGACCGGGGGACAGGGCATGGCGCACACCGACGACGAGGGCGACGAGCGGCTGGCGGCCGAGGGCGAGGTGGCCGTCGCCCGGCTGGCGATCGACTCCGGCGACCTCGGCCACGCCGCCGACCACCTCGCCGACGCCATCCTCGCCGACTCCCAGCTGCCCGAACTGCACGAGGCCCTCGCCGAGTTGTGCGCCGCCGCGGGCGGCCCCGCCGCGGCCCGCGAGCTGTTCCCGCTGGACGGCGAGGTCTACCTGGGCACGGTCGTCTGTCGCGCCCACGTGGAGGCCGCCGCCGGGGACTGGGACACCGCCGTCAGCCTGCTCGCCTCGGCGATCCAGTACGAGCCGGCCCGCCCCTGGGCGCACGCCGCCTGGCTCGCCCGCGAGGACCTGCCCGTCCTGGTCGACCCGGACGCCGTCGCCCAGGCGACGGCCCGCGCCGCCGGAGCGCTGCCGGACCCGCTGCCCACCGAACTAGCGGACACCGTAAGGCCCTTCGAGCGTTTCCTGCGGGCCGTGGTGGCCCACCACCCCGAGCACCCGCTGCTGCTGGCGATGGCCTCCGGCCTGACCCGCCGCTTCGGCGCCACCACCCGCGCCGTCGAACTCGCCGAGCGGGCCCACCGGCTGGCCCCCGGCTACCTGCCCTCCGTGATGCTCGGCAACGCCCTGCGCGCCGACGGCCGCCCCGAGGAGGCACTCGCCGTCTGGGAGGACGAACTGGCCCGGGTCGCACCGGACGACGGCAACTCCAGCAGCTACCTCGCCGTGGACGTCGCCGAGCTGTACGGCACCCTCGGCCGGCCCGCCGAGGGCCTGCCCTGGCTGGAGCGCGTCCTCGCCACCGAACCCGGCCACCCCAAGGCCGGCCCCGCCGTGCACGGGCTGCGCCACGCCGTCGACGGCGAAGCGGCCCACCTGCTCGCCCTCGCCGACCACCACCGCGACCACCCCGACCACGAGTACGCCCAGGACCTGCTGGAGCGGCTCAGCCACCGGGAGCCCTGGCTCGGCATGGTCTCCGGCGCCACCGAGGCGACCGTCAACGTGCTGCACCAGGTGCTCGGTTCCGCCGGCACCGGCCGCGACACCGAGATCGACTGCACCGCCTCCGCCGTCGAGCCGCCCAGTTCGGTGCTGGCCGTGCAGCTCGCGCTGCCGCGCTCCACGGTGTCCTACCGGTCCGTCGGCGCACCCGACCCCCGGCTGCCGCTGACCGAGCCCACCACCCGGATCTGGGCCTGGGACGGCACCGACCCGCGCCCGGCCGTCGCCGCGCCCGCCCCGTCCAGCGCCGACCTCGTGCGCGCCACCGCCGAGATCGTCTGGCCGACCGTCCCCGCCGCCTACGACCACGCCGTCCGGCTGGCCGGGCTCCCGCTGGACGAACTGCTCGGCGTGCTGGTCCACCCGCCGATGCCCCGCGAGGACGACCTCGGCCGCGCGCTGCTCGCCCACCAGCCCGAGCTGTGGGTGCGCGCCGTCCAGGCCTTCGCCTGCCTCGGCATCGCCCACCACCGCACCGACCAGCCCTGGGAGGGCTCCGAGCGCCGCCGGGTGCTGCGCGACCTGCTGCTCGGCCCGGAGGACTGGGTGGTCGAGGCGGCCGGCTTCGCCCTGGTCGCGATCGGCTGGACCCACCCCGCCGCGCGCGCCGACGTCGCCGGACTGCTGCGGCAGCGGCTGCACTACAGCGCGGAGGCGAGCCGCAGCCGGGTGGTGACGATCCTCCGCTCGTACTGCGCCCTGGTGCTCGCCGCGCCGTGGGCGGAGCAGCCCGACCGCGAGCTCGCCCGGCGACTGCTGGACGAGGCCGACGCGCGGGACGCCGAGGAGGTCGAGGACGCCGAGGAGGTCGAGGAAGCCGAGGCGGCCGGGGAAGCCGAGGCGGCCGGGGAAGCCGAGGCGGCCGGGGAGGACGAGGGGCCCGGCCCGACGGAGCCCGAACCCCCGCAGCAGCACCGGCAGCACGAGCAGCGGCCGGAGCAGCCGGCGCCGTCCCGCCCCGGCCTGTTCCGCCGGCTCTTCGGCCGTTCCTGAGGCCCGCTCTGACAGCCCGTTCCTGAGGCCCGCCCCGACGGCCCGACGGCCCGACGGCCCTACACGCCCGGCAGGGTCTCCTGGTCCACGTCGAACCGGGCGACCCGCTCCGCCGGGTCCCGGCACTCCGGCCCCAGCCGGAGCATCCGCGACTCCGGGTCGTGCAGCGGCCGGTGGCAGCGCCGGCAGGTCACCCGGGAGCGGAGGGCCTGGGTGGTGTCCGTGCCGGGAAGTGGCTCAGGGCTCGTCATGGGGAGACGGTAGCCGCAGCCGCCCGTGGGAGGATCCTCCGCATGGCCACCGACCGCAGCAGTGCCGGAGACCCGGCGCGCACCCTCGCCCTGCTCTGGGGGCTCACCGCCGAGGAGAAGCCGGGCCGGCGCGGCCCCCGGCAGGCCCGTTCGACCGGCGAGATCGCCGCCGTCGCCATCGCCCTGGCCGACGCCGAGGGCGTGGACGCCGTCACCATGCGCCGGGTCGCCCAGGAGCTGGGGCTGTCCCCGATGGCCCTCTACACCTACGTGCCGGGCAAGGCCGAGCTGCTCGACCTGATGCTGGACACGGTCTACGCCACCATGCCGCGCAGCACCCCGGCGGACGCGGGCTGGCGGGCCCGGGCCACCGCCGTCGCCGACGACAACCGGGCGCTGTTCCGCGCCCACCCGTGGGTCGCCGCCGTGTCCACCAGCCGTCCGCCGCTCGGCCCGGGCCTGATGGCCAAGTACGAGTACGAGCTGCGCGCCCTGGAGGGCACCGGACTGCCCGACGTCGAGCTGGACGCCGCGCTGACCCACCTGCTCGGCTTCGTCCAGACCTGCGCCCGGATGGCCGCCGACGAGCGGGCCGCCCAGCAGGACAGCGCGCTGACCGACGCCCAGTGGTGGCAGGCCAACGCCGAGCTGCTGGCCCGGGTCTTCGACCCCGAGCGGCACCCGGTCGCCGCCCGCGTCGGCGCCGCGGCCGGGGAGGCGCACGGCGGCGCGTACAGCGCGGACCACGCGTACGCCTTCGGCCTGGCCCGCGTGCTGGACGGCCTGGCGGCGCTGATCGCGGAGCGGCCGCGCACGTAGCGGTCGATCGGGGAGCGGCCGCGCAGGTAGCGGCCGATCGCAGAGCGCCCGGTCAGGGAGCGGTAGCCCGCCCGTCGTACTCCTCGCGCGCCGCGATCACGGCGGGCACCCGCTGCTCCGACCAGTGCGCGAGCGCCGCGACCAGCTCCGCCGCCTCCCGCCCGAGCGGGGTGAGGCTGTAGTCGACCCTGGGCGGGATCACCGGGTGCGCCTCGCGCAGCACGAAGCCGTCCCGCTCCAGCGTCTGCAGGGTCTGGGCGAGCATCTTCTCGCTGACCCCCGAGACCCGCCGCCGCAGTTCGCTGAACCGGTAGCCGCGCTCGCGCAGCGCGCCGAGGACGAGCACGCCCCAGCGGCTGGTGACGTGCTCCAGCACGCCCCGGGACGGGCACATCCGGTCGAAGACGTTGGCCGGCGGCGGCACGGTGTCGACCGCGGCCCCGCCCACTGCCCGCATGGTGCTTACCTTCATGTCAGTACCCTACTTCGAAGTGCGTACTTTCGAAAGGTTAGTGCCACCCCTAGAGTGAGTTTCGAGGCCAGAGCCCAGAACCCGTCCAGAGGAGCATCACCATGTACGTCGTCACCGGAGCCACCGGCCAGCTCGGCCGTCTCGTCCTCGAAGGCCTGCTGGCCGCGGTCCCCGCGAGCGAGGTGGCGGTGGCCGTCCGCTCCGCCGGGCGGGCGGCCGACCTGGCCGAGCGCGGGGTCGACGTCCGGGTGGTCGACTACGACCGGCCGGAGACCCTGGCCGGCGCCTTCGCCGCCGGCGACCGGGTGCTGCTGATCTCGGGCAGCGAGGTCGGCCGCCGCATCCCGCAGCACCGCGCCGTGGTCGACGCCGCGAAGGCCGCCGGGGTCGCCCTGCTCGCCTACACCAGCATCCCGGGGGCGGCGACCTTCCGGCTCGCCGACGAGCACAAGGCGACCGAGGAGCTGATCCTCGCCTCCGGCCTCCCGTACGCCTTCCTGCGCAACGGCTGGTACACCGAGAACTACCTGGGCGACGCGGCCGGCACCGTCGAGCGCGGTGCGGTGGTCGGCAGCGCCGGGGACGGCCGGGTGGCCACCGCCCCGCGCCGGGACTACGCCGACGCGGCGGTCGCCGTGCTACTGCAGGGCGGCGAGCAGAACCGGGCGTACGAGCTGAGCGGCGACGCCGCCTGGAGCCTGCCCGAGCTGGCCGCCGAGCTGGCGCAGGCCTCCGGCAAGCCGGTCGCGCACCGCAACGTCACCCCGGCCGAGCACCTGGACGTCCTGCTCGGCGCCGGTCTGCCGCAGGGCTTCGCGGAGGCCCTGGTCGACGTGGACGCGGGCATCGCGCGCGGCGAGCTGGCCGGCACCCCGGGCGACCTGGCCCGGCTGATCGGCCGCCCGACCGTCCCGCTGGCGGAGTCCGTCCGCGCCGCGCTCGGCGCCTGAGGCGGACGCCGGCCACCGGAGGCCGGCCCCGGCCTCCGGTGCGCTCCGACCGGCACTGACCGGCCCGAACACCGGGCCTGTCCAGCATGCAAGCACTGTCATGACCAAAATCCGGCAACGGAGATGACAGTCCGCCCTCCCGCCAGCTACCGTCGCATCGATATTCGCGCGCGCGGGAGGGCACTCGGCCATGCCACAGACGACCCAGCAGGACAGCGGCCGAGGCCTCTGGTACGGCATGGCGGCCTACGGGATCTGGGGGCTCTTCCCCCTGTTCTGGCCCCTGCTGGAGCCCGGCGCCGCCGACGACATCCTGGCCAACCGGATGGTCTGGTCCCTGGTCGCGGTGGTGCTGATGCTGGTCGCCCAGCGGCACTGGAGCTGGATACGCCCGCTGCTGCGCCAGCCCCGCCGGCTCGCCATGCTGGCCGGCGCGGCCACGGTGATCTCCGTCAACTGGGGCGTCTACATCTGGGCCGTCAACAACGGCCACGTGGTGGAGACCAGCCTCGGCTACTTCATCAACCCGCTGGTCACCATCGGCTTCGGCGTCCTGGTGCTCAAGGAGAAGCTGCGCGGTGCGCAGTGGACGGCCGTCGGCATCGGCGCGGCCGCCGTCGCGGTGCTGAGTGCCGCCTACGGGCAGCTGCCCTGGATCGCGCTCACCCTGGCGCTCTCCTTCGCCACCTACGGCCTGCTGAAGAAGCAGGTCGGGCTGAGCGGGCTGGAGAGCCTGGCCGCGGAGAGCGCCTTCATGTTCCCCTTCGCCCTCGGCTACCTCGTCTACCTGGAGGTCAGCGGGCGCGGCACCTTCGGGCACACGGTGGCCGGCTCGTACGGCTGGGGGCACTCCGGGCTGCTGATGCTCAGCGGCGTGATCACCGCGATCCCGCTGCTGTTCTTCGGCGCGGCCGCCGTCCGGGTGCCGCTGACGGTGCTCGGCCTGCTGCAGTACCTGGCGCCGGTGTTCCAGTTCCTGATCGGTGTCGCGGTGTTCCACGAGTCGATGCCGCCCGCGCGCTGGGCCGGCTTCGCCCTGGTGTGGGCCGCGCTCGCGCTGCTCACCTGGGACGCGCTGCGCCAGGTGCGGGCCGACCGCGCCGGGCGGGCCGCGGCCGTGCCGCAGCCCGCCGCCGTCGCGGAGCCCGTGGCGGAACCCGTGACGGAGTCCGTCGCGGAGTCCGTCACGCGCTGACGGGCCCGCCGGTCACGCGCTGATGTCGCGGCTGGTGAACCGGGCCCAGGCCGCCGAGCCGAACACGGCGACGTAGGCGGCCTGGAGGCCGAGGTCCTTCCACACGCCGTCCCAGTACATCGGCTCGCGCAGCAGGTCCGAGAAGTTCATCCAGTAGTGGGTGAACAGGAACGGCCGGATCGCGTCGAGCTGCGGGAAGGCGTCCAGGATCTGCACCGTGATCACCAGCCCGACGGTCGCGGCCATCGCCGCGATGCCGCTGCCGGTGAGGGTGGAGACGAACAGCCCGATCGCCACCAGCCCGGCCAGCGAGACCGCGACCACCCCGGCCACCAGCACCGCGCGCAGCAGGGCGTCGCCGAAGCCGATGGTGTCCCCGGAGATCAGGGTGACCTCGCCGAGCGGGAACAGCGCGGCGCCCGCGGCCAGTGCCGTCACCGCTACCGCCGCGGTGGCGGCCAGGCAGAACACCAGCCCGGCGGTGAACTTGGCGGCCAGCAGCCTGGTCCGCCCGGCCGGGGCGACCAGCAGGTAGCGCAGCGTCCCGGTGGCGGCCTCGCCCGCCACCGAGTCCCCGGCGACCACGCCGACCGTCATCGGCAGGAAGACCGGCAGGGCCACCGCCAGCGCGGTGAACACCAGGAACAGCCCGTTCTGGGTGGTCTGCGCGATGAAGCTCGGACCGCCGCCGCCGTCGTGCGGACTGTCGGTGTTGAGCTTGACCACGACCCCGATCAGGATCGGCAGCACCGCCAGGATGCCGAGCAGCACCTTGGTGCGCATCCGGCGGAAGGTCAGGTGCAGTTCGTTGCGGAACAGCGCCAGGAACCCGGACGCGGTCTGCGGCCGTCGTCCGGCCACCAGCACCGTCCCGGCCCGCTCGGTCCCGGCCCGCGGGGCTTCAGCCCGCGACGCCTCAGCCTGCGACATCGAAGCCCTCCCCGGTCAGCGCCACGAAGGCGTCCTCCAACGTGCCCCGCTCCAGCCCGAACCCGTGCACCCGGACCCCGGCCTCGACCAGCGCCGCGCACAGCTTGGGCAGCGCCTCGTCACCGCTCGCGCCCAGCTCGCCGTCGACCCGGCCCTCGCCGGGCACCAGCGCGCCCACCTGGTGGGCCGCCAGCACCTCCGCGGCCTGCGCCACGTCGGGGGTGCGGACCACCAGCCGGCCCTGGGCCCGGGCGGCCAGCTCGGCGACGGTGCCCTGGACGATCAGCCGGCCCCGGGACATCACCGCCGCGTGGGTGCAGACCTGCTCGATCTCGTCCAGCAGGTGCGAGGAGAGGAACACCGTGGTGCCCTCCGCCGCGACCTCCCGGACCAGCGCCCGGATCTCCCGCATGCCCTGCGGGTCCAGCCCGTTGGTCGGCTCGTCCAGCACCAGCAGCTCGCGCGGCTGCAGCAGCGCGGCGGCCAGGCCCAGGCGCTGCTTCATGCCGAGCGAGTAGGCGCGGGCCTTCTTCCCCGCGGCGGCGCTCAGGCCGACCCGCTCCAGCGCGGTCTCGACCCGCTGCCGGCGGGTGCGCGGGTCGGCGGTCGGGTCGGCGGCGTCGAAGCGGACCAGGTTGTCCCGGCCGGAGAGGAAGCCGTACAGCGCCGGGCCCTCGATCAGCGCGCCCACCCGGGGCAGCACGGAGGCGACGGACTGCGGCATCGACTCGCCGAGCACGGTGGCCAGGCCGGAGGTGGGGGCGATCAGGCCCATCAGCATCCGGATGGTGGTGGTCTTGCCGGAGCCGTTGGGGCCGAGGAAGCCGAACACGGAGCCGCGCGGCACGGTCAGGTCCAGGCCGTCGACGGCGAGCTGGCCGCCGTGGAAGCGCTTGGTCAGGCCGCGGGTCCTGATCACGTCGTCGGTGCCGGAGTCGGAGCCGGCGGAGGTGCGGGAGGCCGGGGAAGCGGAAGGAGCTGGAGGCACGGGGGCCGGGCGCGCAGCGGCGCCCGGACCCCCGGCCGACTCCGTAACGTCCCCCGTTACGGGAGTCTCGGTCATCCGTCAGTTCACCCCGGCGGCGTGCTGGAGGACCGGCAGGGTCACCGCGCCGGCGAAGACCCGGCCGTCGTCGGTGAGCAGGACGTTGACGACCTTGGTGCTGATCAGGGTGCCGCCGCCGACCGGCTTGCCCAGCGACTTCACCAGCGCCTGCGGGTTCATCGCCCGGCTCTGGTGCTTGCCCTTCTTGCCGTCGGCCTTCGGCGCCGCGCCGGATGCCTGGTCCGGCGCCTCGACGGCGGCGGGCAGCTGGGTGGAGACCACGGCCGTCCAGCCTTCGCCGATCACGTTCACGCCGTCGTGGCCCTTGGCGCCCTCGGCGCCCTTGGCCGCGTCGCCCTGGTCCTGCTTGCCCTGGGCGTCGTGCCCCTTGGCCGCCGCGTCCGCCTTCTGCTCCGTCACCTTGGCGCCCTTGGGCACGGTGAAGTCGAAGGTCTTGGCGGCCGGCTTGGCGAAGGAGACGTCGGTGAAGTGCACGTCCAGCACGGTGGAGCCGTCGGTGGACTTCACCACCACCGCGAGCGGCACCCCGTTGTCGGCCGCCACCGAGATCCGCACCTCGGCGACGGTCGAGCCGGACTGGGTCGGCTTGACGCTCAGCTGGTAGGCCTTCTGCCCGGCCACGTTGGCCGTCCCGTCGACCGTGACGGAGGTGGTGCCGGCGCTCCCGGTCAGGAACTGCTTGGCGGCCTCCTGCGGGGTGGTCGGCACCCCGGTGAGCGGGGTCTTCGGCTTCCCGGCGTGGTCGGCGTGGTCGGCCGGACGCCCGGTCATGTGCAGGGCGGTGTTGGTCGAGCTGTCCCAGGCCCAGCTCTGGTCGCCGTTGTGGACCAGGGTGTAGCCGGCCATGTTCTCCATCAGGTCGACCCGCTGACGGTCCGGGCCGTCCGCCGCGACCCGCAGCGTCTGGTCGCCGCCGAGCAGGCCGAGCAGCTTGGCCTGTGGGTCCGCGGTCGCGCCGCCCCCGCCGCCGCCGTGCCCGGCCGCCGCGCCGAGGCTGCCCGCGGCCGCGCCCAGCAGCTGGCTGGGCACCCCGAGGTCGGTGGAGACGGAGACCGTCCCGGACAGGGTCTGGGCGTCGGAGCCGAGCACCTTGGCCACCACCTGCTCGGCGGACAGCTGCGGCAGGTCGGGCGGCGAGTCGGCGGCCAGCGCCGGCACCAGCCCGACCCCGGCGGCGATCACCGCCGCCACCGCCACCGGCACCCCGGCGCGCACCAGGGTGCGCCGCCGCGAGCGGTACGGCACCGCGCCGTCCGAACGGTCTTCCCCCGCCGTCTCATTGGTCATGGCTTCCTCAACTCCTCTACGAACCCGTGCGTTTGGCCCTGCCCCTCCATTAGAGGCCGGTGCCGCCGCCACGTCATCGCCCTGCAGGGGCACTTCGAGGTGAACCTGGTAGGTACGCCGACCCTGAGACGGCCTCAGGGTTGGGTCATCCCGCCGTACCACCCTGGCGTAGGGTCGCGCCATGGACGGAACCGCCACGGACGCAAGCAACCCTCCGACCGCGAACGCCATGCGACGCGCCCTGCGTCGCGCCCGGGACGGCGTGGCCCTCGACCTCACCGAGGCCGCCGTGCTGCTCCAGGCCAAGGGCGAGGACCTGCTCGACCTCTGTGCGAGCGCCGCCCGGGTCCGCGACGCCGGCCTGGAGGCGGCCGGCCGCCCCGGCGTCATCACCTACTCCAAGAGCGTCTTCATCCCGCTCACCCGGCTCTGCCGCGACAAGTGCCACTACTGCACCTTCGTCACCGTCCCCGGCAAGCTGCGCCGGGCCGGCCACGGGATGTTCATGTCCCCGGACGAGGTGCTGGAGGTGGCCCGGCGCGGGGCCGAACTCGGTTGCAAGGAAGCCCTGATCACCCTCGGCGACAAGCCCGAGGACCGCTGGCCCGAGGCCCGCGAGTGGCTGGACGCGCACGGCTACGACGACACCATCGCCTACGTCCGGGCGATGTCGATCCGCATCCTGGAGGAGACCGGCCTGCTGCCGCACCTCAACCCCGGGGTGCTGAGCTGGACGGACTTCCAGCGCCTCAAGCCCGTCTCGGCGTCCATGGGCATGATGCTGGAGACCACCGCCACCCGGCTGTGGAGCGAGCCCGGCGGCCCGCACTTCGGCTCCCCGGACAAGGAACCCGCCGTCCGGCTGCGGGTGCTGGAGGACGCGGGCCGCAGCTCCGTCCCCTTCACCAGCGGCCTGCTGATCGGCATCGGCGAGACGTACCGGGAGCGCGCCGAGTCGCTGTTCGCGCTGCGCAAGGTCTCCCGGGCCTACCACGGCGTCCAGGAACTGATCCTGCAGAACTTCCGCGCCAAGCCGGACACCGCGATGCGCGGCATGCCCGACGCCGAACTGGACGAGCTGGTCGCCACGGTGGCGGTCGCCCGGCACCTGCTCGGCCCGACCGCCTGCCTCCAGGCGCCGCCGAACCTGGTCGACGGCGAGTACGAGCGGCTGATCGCCGCCGGCGTCGACGACTGGGGCGGCGTCTCCCCGCTCACCCCGGACCACGTCAACCCCGAGCGCCCCTGGCCGCAGATCGACCGCCTCGCCGAGCGCTCCGCCGCGGCCGGCTTCACCCTGCGCGAGCGCCTCGCCGTCTACCCCGAGTACGTGCTGCGCGGCGAACCCTGGCTGGACCCGCGGGTGCTGCCGCACGTCCGCGCCCTGGCCGACCCGGCCACCGGCCTGGCCAACCCGGACGCGACCGTCCAGGGCCACCCCTGGCAGGAGCCCGAGGACCTGCCGGAGTCGTACGGCCGGACCGACCTGCACACCGCCGTCGACACCGAGGGCCGCACCGGCGACCGCCGGGCCGACTTCGAGGACGTGTACGGCGACTGGGAGGTGCTGCGCGAGCAGGTGCTGGCCAAGGGCGCGCCCGAGCGCCTCGCCGGGGACCTGCGCGAGGCGCTGGCGGTGGCCGCCGACGACCCGACCAGGCTCACCGACGAGCACGCGCTGGCGCTGTTCCACGCGGACGGCCCGGCCCTGGACGCCCTGTGCCGGATCGCCGACGACGTCCGCAAGGCGGCGGTCGGCGAGGACGTCACCTACTGCGTCACCCGGAACATCAACTTCACCAACGTCTGCTACACCGGCTGCCGCTTCTGCGCCTTCGCCCAGCGCCGCACCGACGCCGACGCCTACACCCTCTCCCTGGAGCAGGTCGCCGAACGGGCCGCGCAGGCCTGGGAGGTGGGCGCCACCGAGGTGTGCATGCAGGGCGGCATCCACCCGGACCTGCCCGGCACCGCCTACTTCGACATCGCCCGCGCGGTGAAGGAGCGGGTGCCCGGCATCCACGTGCACGCCTTCTCCCCGATGGAGGTGGTCAACGGCGCCACCAGGACCGGGCTGTCGATCCGCGACTGGCTGCAGCGGGCCAAGGAGTCGGGCCTGGACACCATCCCCGGCACCGCCGCCGAGATCCTCGACGACGAGGTCCGCTGGGTGCTCACCAAGGGCAAGCTGCCGGCCGCGACCTGGGTCGAGGTGGTCAGCACCGCGCACGAGCTGGGCATCCGCTCCTCGTCCACCATGATGTACGGGCACGTGGACACCCCCGCGCACTGGCTCGGGCACCTGCGGCTGCTCGCCGAGATCCAGCAGAGGACGGGCGGCTTCACCGAGTTCGTCACCCTCCCGTTCATCCACACCAACGCCCCGGTCTACCTGGCCGGCATCGCCCGCCCCGGCCCGACCGCCCGGGACAACCGCGCCGTGGTCGCGATGGCCCGGCTGCTGCTGCACCCGCACATCCCCAACATCCAGACCAGCTGGGTCAAGCTGGGCGCGGAGGGCGCCGCCGAGATGCTCCGCTCCGGCGCCAACGACCTCGGCGGCACGCTGATGGAGGAGACCATCTCGCGGATGGCCGGCTCGGCGTACGGCAGCTACAAGTCGGTGCGCGACCTCCAGGCGATCGCCGAGGCGGCCGGGCGCCCGCACCGCCAGCGCACCACCCTCTACGGCGAGGTGCCCGCCGAGCGGCGGGCGGCGGCGCTCGCCTCGGACGGGCACCTGCCGGAGCTGCTGCCCGTCCTCGACTGAGGCCGGGCACCGGGACCCCGGCCGCCGTACGGGCGGCGGCCGGGGCGGGGGCCGTACGGGCAGGGGTCGTGCGGGTAGGGACGGTGCCGGCCGGGGCTGAGCAGGGGCTGGGCAGGGGCTGGGCAGGGGCCGGGCGGGGGCGGCGGACTCCGTGGGATGCCGTCCTTTCGTTCAAGCCTTCGAAGTACAGTGCCAGGGCGCATCGGCGGCCCCGGCCGTGCGCGCGGCCCCCGACCCCGACGAAAGGCGCCCCGTCGTGATGCCCCTGTGGTCACGAGCCCAGCAGCAGGACTTCCGCAGCCGCGTGCGCGGCTGCCTGCTCGGCGGTGCCATCGGTGACGCGCTCGGCGCCGGCGTCGAGTTCGAATCGCTGGAGAAGATCCGGGCCCAGCACGGCCCGCAGGGCGTCACCGGCTACCTCCCCGCCTACGGGCGCACCGGCGCCGTCACCGACGACACCCAGCTCAGCCTGTTCACCGTGGACGGCCTGATCCGCGCCCACATCCGGCGTGACACCGGCAGCTGGCACCCGCCGACCGACCTCCACCTGGCCTACCTGCGCTGGGCCGCCACCCAGCGCGACTGGGGCCCGGACGAGCGCCGCCCCGACCTCGGCTGGCTCGGCCGCGAGGAGTGGCTGTACGCCCAGCGCGCCCCCGGCCAGGGCTGCCTGACCGGCCTCTCCGGACCGGACGGCGAGCGGCTCGGCACCCTGGAGCGGCCCAAGAACCCGCACTCCAAGGGCTGCGGCACGGTGGTCCGGGCGGCGCCCTTCGGGCTGCTCACCACCTGGGAGCCGGGCCTGGTGTTCCAGCTCGCGGTGGAGTGCTCGGTGCTCACCCACGGCCACCCCACCGGCTACCTCGCGGCGGGCGCGTTCGCGGTGATCGTCCAGGCCGTCGCCCGCGGCGGCACCCTGGAGGAGGGCGTGCACCTGGCGCTGGCCCTGCTCTCCGAGCGGCACGCGCACGAGGAGACCACCGCCGCGCTGCGGGCCGCGCTGGACGCGGTCCGGGCCGGCGAGCCGTCCGCCGAGCGGGTCGAGGCGCTGGGGGAGGGCTGGGTCGCCGAGGAGGCGCTGGCCATCGGGGTCTACTGCGCGCTGGTCGCCCACGACGTCCGCTCGGGCCTGCTGCTGGCCGTCAACCACTCCGGGGACAGCGACTCCACCGGCGCGATATGCGGCAACCTGCTCGGTGTGCTGCACGGCGACACCGCCCTGCCGCCGGGCCTGGTCGCGGGGCTGGAGGGGCGCGGGGCGATCCTCGAACTCGCCGACGACTTCGCCCTGGAGCTGACCCACGGCACCGAACTGCACGACCGGCAGAGCCCGGAGGGGGCCGACTGGGCCGTCCGCTACCCGGTGGCGCACTGAGCCCCGGCGGACTGCCGTTCCGGCTGACGCCCTCGTGAAGGACCGCCCCCGGAACGGCAGTTGCCCGTAGCGCCGACCGCCGCTCGGGGCGACGGCCGGCGCTACGGGCAACCGGGCCGAGCACGGGTCCCGTTCAGACCTCGCCGAAGGCCCCCGCGGCCGCAGCCGAGGCGAAGGCGTTCCAGGCCTGGGTGGAGAAGCGCAGTTGCGGCCCGGCCGGGTCCTTGGAGTCCCGGACCGCGACCGCTCCCGCGGCCGGTCCGGCGATCTCCACGCAGGCGCCCTGGCCTCCGCTGTGACTGCTCTTGCGCCAACGGGTTCCGTGCTCGGCGGGGGTGCTCATTCGTGGTATCCCTTTTCGATGTCGGCTATCAGCGACCGGCTCTCCGCGACACCGAGCGCGGCCGCTCTCAGGTAGTCGTACAGACCGGTATAGCGGCGCACATCGGCCTCCTTCTCCAGGTAGAGATCGCTCGTCACACCTTCGAAGTAGACAACCGTGGAATCGGCTGACTCCGGGAACTCCAGCAGGGAGAATGTCCCGGTCATGCCGGGGTGGGCACCGTGCGAGAACGGGATCACCTGGATGGTGATGTTCGGGCGCAGGCTCAGCTCCAGCATCTGCCGCAGCTGGCGGGCCATGACCTCGCGACTGCCGACCTCGCGGCGCAGCGCCGCCTCGTCTATGACGGTCCACAGGCTGCCGAGCTGGTTCTCGCCGTGGACGCGCTCCTGGCGCTTCATCCGTACCTGCACCCGGCGCTGCACCGCGATCGCGTCGGTGTCCGGCTGGGTGCCCTCGACCACCGCCTGGGCGTACTGCTCGGTCTGCAACAGCCCGGGGATGAAGGAGGACTCGTACGCGCGGATCGAGGAGGCCTCGGCCTCCAGCCCGATGTAGACGCTGTACGGGGTCGGCATGTCGTTGAAGTCGTGCCACCAGCCGCGTTGGCGGGACTCCTTGGCCATCTCCATCAGGCTGCTGCGCATCTGTTCGTCGGCCACGTTGTACACGTCGCAGAGGTCGCGCACGTCGCGCTGGCTGATGCTGCGGCGGCCGTTCTCCAGTCGGCTGATCTTCGACTGGGAGACCATCAGCCGGCCGGCCACCTCCTCCGCCGTCATCCCCAGGCCTTCGCGGAGTTTGCGCAGCTCGGAGCCGAGCCGTCGGCGGCGCACGGTGGGATTGATGTTCGCGGACACGTCGACCTCCGGCCGAACCTCTGGTGATCGTTGGAACGGCAGCCCTCGGAACACTTCGGACATTGGGACCAACCCCCCTGACTTGGAGCAGCATGTCACCTTGGGCCAGGTCGGCGCCGGGGAATCACAGCAGCGCAGTAGAACAGATCATCGGAAAAGCGCGTCCGTGAGACAGCGGAAGCTCCCAGGTGGTAATGCGGCTCGGCGACTCGAACCGGGTGCGTGCGATGGGCCTCGACGGGCCTGCGGGAACGGCAGAGGGGCGGTCGCCGGGCGACTTGCGTCGCGGGGCGACCGCCCCTCTGTGCTCCTCGTGCTTCTCGTGCTTGTTGTGCTTCTCGTGCTTTTCGCGGTGCGGATGGTGCCGGAGGTGCGGGTGGTACCGGTCGTCCCGGTGGTGCGGAGACGTGCGACGGGTCGTTCAGCGCCGCCGAGGGGCGCGAACGGTGCGGTGCGCGCCGGGTATGCCGTGGAGGCCGTCGCCCGGTACGGGCCCGGCGGTCCTCCCGGTCAGCGCACCCCGACCCGGGGAGCGGAGACCCGCCCGCCCGGTGCCCGGCCGGCGGCCCGGGCGCCGGAGCGACCGGAACCGGCCCCGGAACCGGCCCCGGGACCCTGGGATGAACGGTTCTGCTGCGCGGGCAGGCCGTTCTGCACGTCCATCACGGCGTGCGCGACCATCCCGCCCAGCGGGTCGTACCGGATCAGGTCGCGCAGCCGCGACCGTGAGGACCGGCCCTCGTTGCCCGGGTACAGGTGCTTGCCCAGCCCCACCGAGTGGGCGAGGGCCGCGAGCGCGGCCGTCCGCGGGTCCGGCGGCACGCCGGTGCGGATCGCGGTGTCGAGCCGCTGCTTGATCGCGGCGTTGGTGCAGTCGTCGGACGCCTGGTACCGGGTCGTCGGCAGCACCCCGCACACCTGCCCCGGCACGGCCGTGACCATGCCGCAGCGCTCCAGGTGCGCCAGGTACGTCTGTCGCAGCCCCAGCCGGGGCCCGCCGATCCAGTGCGCCGCGCGGACCGGACTGCCGCGTCGGCGCAGCAGTTCCAGTGCGTGGTCGAGCGTCGGGTCCCCGGTCGGCCGTGCGAGCACGACGGCGATCCGGTCGCCCTCCGGTACGATCCGTCCGGCCAGGGACAGCTCGACGAGCTGGGCCCCGGCGAGTCCGAGGTCGAGGGTCTGCGGCTGCGCCGTGGTACCCGTGGTCGGGTCCAAAGCGAGCAGCAAGAGTTCCTCGGGAACAGTTCTGCGGCTCTTGCCCATCCAAGCCTCCCCGCGTGGATGAGAGACAGGGTGACGCCTCTCACACGGGCTTGTCGAGTACGCCTCCGAATCGTGACCTTGCGGTGAAGGCGCGGAACCGGCGGCCTCGGGCCCGGCGTCTGACCCTTGAACAGACCGCGCTGCGGCCGTGCGGCGGCAATAAGCCCCGGTCGGGCGGGGTGTGCGCGGCTGGATCGGCCGCCGGTGGCGGAGACTGTACAGGTACACGGGGCGGGGCGTCGGCTTCCCGAAATCGGGTCTGCCGATGCCCCGCCGGGCGTTGAGGAGGCTGGGATACGTGGGCGAGTCCCCCGACAGGGTGCTGAGGGACGGCGAGCGGGAGCGGGACCGCGAACGCGAACGGACGGGCGCGACGGCTGCCGGGGCGTCAGCCGGGGCTCCCGCTGACGTCTCCCCCGACGCGTCCGCTGACGCATCCTCCGCGGCCGACACTTCCGTCGAGGCCGCTGCCGGCACTGCCGTCGACGGAAGTGTCGACGGCAGTGCCGACGCGCCGAAGGCGGGCGCCAAGGGCGGCCTGACCGTGGAGCTCCGTGTCCGGGATGTGGACAGCCGGACGACGATGCTGCGCCTGCCGGTGGACAACAAGACCACCGCGCTGCGACTGCCGGACGAGCTGCTGAAGCCCGCCGACGAGGACGGTTCCGACGGCGACGCGGGGGAGGAGAAGGACGCGCCGGAGGCGGACGGCAAGAAGGGGACCGCCGAGCGGCCGCCCGTCGCCGACCCGCGTCTCGCCATGCGGACCACCGCGGTGGCGGAGGAAGCCGCCGGGAAGGCCGCGGACAAGGCGGATGAGGCGGACAAGCCGGACCGCAGCGCCGAGAAGCCGGAGAAGGCGGAGACGCCGGAGAAGGCCGAGCGGGCCGAGCAGGCCGACAAGACCGAGAAGGCGGACGACGGAGCCGACACGCCCGACGACGCCGCCGCCGAGGCCACCGCGCCCGTCGCACTGACCAAGAGCGGGCAGCCTGGTCAGGAGTCGGGCGGGGCGGCGCAGTCGGGCCGGTCCGAGAAGCTGGAGAAGCCCAAGCCGCTGCGCGCTCCCGCGGCTCCTGCGACTCCTGCGGCTCCCGCGACTCCGCCCGCCGCTGCCGCGGCCGGGAGCGTCCCCGAGCCCCCGGAGCCCGCTCCGCTGCCCGAGCCGGACCCGACCCCGGAACCCCTGCCCGAACCGGCCCCGAAGCCGAAGCCGGGCCCCGCCCCCGCGCCGACGCCGCTGCCCGAGCCGGACCCGCGGCCGGTGCCGCCCGTCCCGCCGCTGCCCCGGCCCGAGCCGCTGCCCTCCCCGCAGCTGCCGCCCCAGCCGCAGCCCCAGCCCCAGCCGTTGCCCTCACCGGAGAACACGGCCGAGGCGATGGAGGTGCTGGCCACCCTCAACGCCCGCCCGGTCTCGCCGCTGCGGCGCGCGCTCAAGCGGATCACCATCTGGACGGCGTTCCTGGCCGTGGTGCTCGGCGCGGTCGTCGTGGCCCAGCTGCTGCGCCCGCTGCCGGACCCGAAGCTGCGGATGACGGCCGCGGGCAGCTTCAGCTTCTCCGGCGACCAGCTCGACATCGCCTGGCCGGCCAAGGGCCAGTCCGCCGCCGAGGTGGTCGGCGTGGGCAGCCTCGGCAGCTCGGGCCAGGAGACGCCGGCCTCGATCGCCAGCGTCACCAAGGTGATGAACGCCTACCTGATCCTGCAGAAGTTCCCGCTCAAGAAGGGGGAGAGCGGCCCCAAGATCAAGGTCGACAAGCAGGCCGCGCAGGAGTCCGGCAACGCCGACGAGTCCCGGGTGACGCTCACCGAGAACCAGGAGCTCACCGAGTACCAGGCGCTGGAACTGCTGATGCTGCCGTCCGCCAACAACGTGGCCCGGCTGCTCGCCCGCTTCCACTCCGGCTCCGAGGAGGCGTTCGTCAAGCAGATGAACGACACCGCGGCCAAGTTCGGCATGACCAACACCACCTACGCCGACCCGGCGGGCTACAACGCGGACACCAAGTCCACCGCGAAGGACCAGCTGAAGCTGGCCGAGCAGGTCATGCAGGACGAGATCTTCCGGCAGATCGTCTCCACCCCGGACACCACGTTCAACAACGTGAAGATCTCCAACACCAACAACCTGATCAACCCGAAGACCGGCGTCATCGGCGTCAAGACCGGCTCCAGCACCCCGGCCGGCGGCTGCCTGATGTGGGCCGCCTACAAGGACATCGGCGGCGTGAAGCGGCTGATCCTCGGCGTCACCCTCGGCCAGCAGGCCACCTCCCCGAACCCGGGCGACGGCATCCTGCCCACCGTCCTCAAGGTCAGCGGCAAGCAGATCCAGGCCGCGCAGAACGGGCTGACCGGCCAGACCGTGGTGAAGAAGGGCGACGTCGTCGGCACCGTGGACGACGGGCTCGGCGGCAAGGTCTCGGTCGTCGCGACCAACGACCTCGTGGTGCCCGGCTTCCCGGGCGTCAACGGCACCATCACCATGGACCCCTTCGCCCTGCAGCACCACGAGGTGGCGGGCAAGGAGGTCGGCACGCTGCGGGTCGGCGCGGGCGACAGCAAGACGGAGGTCCGGGTGGCCCTCCAGTCCGACCTGGACCCGCCGTCCATCCAGTCCCGCCTGCTGCGCGTCCTCTGACCCTCCCGGCGGAGGGGGAGCCCGGCCCGCCCGGCGCCCCCTCCGCTGTCCCCCCGTCAGACCCCCGCCCCACCCCTCCCACCCCGATCCGCCACCCCCGGCCCACCCCCGATCCGGTACGCTGTGAACCGCCTGGTCACCGACCGGCCCGCCTCAGTAGCTCAGGGGATAGAGCACGGCTCTCCTAAAGCCGGTGTCGCAGGTTCGAATCCTGCCTGGGGCACACCACAGAAGACGAAAAAGGCCCAGGCCAGAGGGGCAATCCCTCCGGCCCGGGCCTTCGTCGTTCTGGACCGCTAGTCGTCCTGTGCCACGTCCGTGCCAGATCCGTCCGGCGGGGCCCCCTTCTCCAGCTCCTTTTCGACCATCTCGCCCATCCGGTCGGCGATGGCCCGGTCGCGGTCGCTGGTCATGTGCTGGTAGATCAGCGCGGCCCGTGCGGTGCTGTGACCCATGCGGGTCATGAGCTCCCGGGTGCTCGCTCCGCTCTGCGAGGCGAGAGTGTTTCCGGTGTGACGCAGATCATGGAAGTGCACGTCCGTCGAGATCTTCGCCTTCGCCTTCGCGGCGGTCCAGTCGTCCCGGAAGTTGCTCCGGCGCAGCCGGCCACCGCGCGGTCCGATGAACATGTGGCCGTTCGCGCCCTGCCCCGCGTAGTGCTCAAGGTGGTGCCGCAGGGCGTCCACGATCGAGGCGGGGAAGGCCACCGGGCGGAACCCGGCGCGGCTCTTCGGGGCCTTGTCGTAGAGCCTCCCGTTGTACAGCTCGGCCTGGTTGCGGCGGACCCGGAGGAGCCGGGCATCGAGGTCGACGTCCCGCCGGCGGAGGGCGGCCAGCTCGCCGAACCGCAGCGTGGTGAACGCGGTGATCAGGACCAGGGCACGCCACCGGGGCGCGATGGCATCTGCCGCGGCGAAGACCTCGGGCACCGAGAGGACCGGTCGCTCGGGGACGTCGTACGTGTCGGCGCCCTTGATCCGGCACGGGTTGCGCTTGATCAACTCGTCGTCGAGGGCGGTGTTCATGATGGCCCGCAGCATCTGGTACGCCTTGACCACGGTCGGCTCACCAACCCCGGACTCCAGCAGGCGGGTCCGCCAGCTCCGTACCCGCTGCGGGGTGATCTGCACGATGAATCGCGGGCCGAGCGTGGGCAGGATGTGCAGCCGAAGAGCCGTCTCGTACCGCTCCCGCGTGGTCTCCTCCAGCTTGCGCTCCTTGAGCCACCGGGTCGCGTACTCGCCGAAGTTCACGTTCCCGGCGTCCGGGTCGACCCACTTCTCGCGGCTGATGTCGGCTTCGAGCTGACTCAGCCTCACCTCGGCGTCGGTCTTGGTGGCGTACGTCTTCTCATCGGGCCGCAGCGCGCCCGTGAGCGGGTCGCGGTAGCGAACCTGCCAGCGGCCGGAGGGGAGCTGGCGGACGGCGCCGAAGCGGCGGCGGCTGTTCTTCTTGTTGGCCATCAGGCGGCGTTCCTGTTCGTGGCGGTGCGGCGGGCGTTGATGGGCTGCACGGTGTTGGCGGCAATGAGTTCGGCGACGGCGGAGGCCGGGATTCGAACGAGGCGCCCGACCTTGACGAAGGTGATCCGGCGTTCCTCGATCAGCCGGCGAGGGAAGCGTTCGCCGCTGGTCTCCCAGGTGCCGAGCAGCTTTGCGACCTGGGCGACGTTCAGCAGCTGCTCCGGCAGAGCCGGTGCGGGCGGCGTGCGGTGGTTGGCCAAGGCGTACTCCTCTGCGGGTTGGAGAACGGGCCCGGATTCAGGGGGCCGAAGGGGGCTTCGCGGGGCGTGTTTGTCCGAGGTGGGGATTTCTGCGTCATCGCGTCATCTGCGTCATTCAGGTCTGTGACCTGCGGTTTTGTGTGACGCAGCGGGCGGGGTCTGCGTCACCGGTGCGTCACCGGCCGCGTCATGCGATGACGCAGGTGACGCAGGATGACGCAGCGGCCGTCGTCTGCGTCACCCTCTTCGGCGCAGGTCAGAGGCCATTTCCGAGGCCGTGTGACGCAGGTGACGCAGCGTCTTCCTACTTAGGAAAAGAATGGGGGCTGTTGCTGTAGTTAGGCGCGCCTCAGAGCGTGAAGAAGGAGCCGCTGCGCGGCACGACCTTTGGGCGGCTTCGCCGAACAGCAAGAAGAGCACCCGCCCGGGACGGAGCCGGGTGCTCTTCTTGCTTGTCCGGAGCGGTCAGAGCAGCCGGGTCTGCTCGTGCTCGACAGGGGCCGCCGGTCGGGCCATTTCGAGGTAGCGGCGCTCCTTCGTACGGCCGGAGTCGATGAGGACGCCCCGGGCCGCAAGGGTGGGCTGGAGGCGCTTGAGCCGGTCGGACAGCACCTTGCCGGTGGTCGGCCAGCCCTTGGGCACGGGACGCAGCTCGTCCCCGCTGTAGAGCCGACCCAGGCACTGCAGCCACTCCGTGGACGACATGCGCTGCGCCTGTCCCGGGGCGATGGTCTCGGCGTGCTGGAGGACGGTCTGCGCCAACAGGTCGCCCTCGATGACGTCGTCGTTCAGGTCGTCCAGGCTGGCCCGGTAGGCGGCCAGCGATCCGAAGCCGGTCGCGGCGTCGAGCTGCGCGCACAGGTGCGCGAAGTCGGCCATGCGCAGGTCGGTCGGGGTCTCGGCCTCGGCGGCGCGGACCTTGACCGTCAGGTCGAGCAGGGACCCGAGGACGACGGGCAGCACCTCGGCGTACTCCGCCCACAGCTCCGCCTCGGTGCGCCGGATACGGGGGCGCTCCAGCCGCAGGGGCAGCAGGCGTTCGGCGAGGTCGGGCCGGATGACGCCGACGTCGATGCCGGTCAGCAGCAGCGGCCGGCGGTAGGCGGAGCGGTGGACGTCCCCGTCGGTGAACAGGGCACGCTTGACGGACTCGGCGCCGGTGACGATGCAGCACATGGCGTCGGACAGGTCCGGGCCCATGTGGCTCAGGTTGTCCAGGGCGGTGACCCACCCGGCCGCGACCGCCGCGATCAGGTCTTCCTCGCCCTTCGGGGCCCGGCGCAGGTCCCCGCTCATCCCCTCCACGATCCGCACCAGCATCCGGCCGCCGGTGGACTTGCCAGCGCCCTGCGGGCCGGTGAGGAACGGGGCCGGGACGGGCACGGACGGCCCCAGGCACCCGATCAGCCACGCGATGGCGAGGCACTCGGTCGCGGCGTCGGCGAAGTTGGTCAGCCTCAGCAGCAGGTCGATGCCCTTGCCGTCGGTGTCCCGGGCGGGCAGTGGGAGTTCGCCGGTGAGCTGGGTGCGCTTCCAGCAGACCTCACGCAGGTCCGGGACGGTGATGTCCCAGCCGGTGGGGTGGATGCGCACGGACTGCCCGTCGGCGCGCCCGAGGTCGAGCCAGGTCGCTCCGTCGAACCCGGGGGCGACCCGGATGTGGACGGGCTGGACGTCCTCGGTCAGTGCGAGTGCTTCGATCAAGTCCAACGCCTCCTTGATGGCGGTGCCGTTGAAGACGCCGCGCCCGTCCTTGAACAGGCCGGCCATGAGTTCCTGGCGGTGGCTGCCGGTGGTTCCCTGGGAGCGGATCGGCCGGGCCACGGGGTGGCCGGTGCGCTGCGCGTACACGGCGCCGTCGGCGGTGCGGAAGTACCGGAAGTGCTGGCGGGCGTAGTCGGCGACGACCACGCGCGCCGGGTTCTTCTCGTCCTCGGCCACGGCTACATCCCCAGCCTGGTGCGGGCGTTGGCCCAGGCGTCGGCGCAGTGCCGGGGCGATTCGCCCTTGGCCTGTGCTGCGGTGAACAGCCGGGCGGTGTGCGCTTCGGTCATGCACCCGCACCGGCCGTGCGTGGCCAGCACGGCGAGGAACGTCGCGAACACGGTGGCGTGCACCGCGCTGGCGGCCTCGGTGATGCGCTGCTCGGCCATGGCGATGCCCCGGGCCAGGAAGGCCGGCGTGCGGTGGGGGCACGTCCCGCCCCCGGCCGGCACGGCGGCGGCCGCCGGCCGGACCGGTGCGGGCGCTTTCACGATCAGGGCGCGGACGACGTCCGGCAGGGCCGCGAGGGTGCCGGTGCCGGGGCCGAGCCAACGGGCGTACTGCATCGACGATTTGATGTCCACGTCGGGCCGCACCCCGTTCCGCGAAGGCATGGTGCCTTGGTAGAGCCAGTGCTCGCCCCGGGTGGTGGACACGGTCCGGGTGGCGGGCAGGGTCTCGCGCGCCCACGCGATGGCTTCCGCGTTGTCGAGGTCGACGACGGTCAGCCCGGCGCCGCCGGGGTGGTAGGCCACCGCGGCCGCCTCGTCCCACGCCTGAGCCCATGCGGGCGAGGTGAGGATGTCGGGGTCGGTGGTGGCGGCGGCCCAGCCGTGGCACGGCTTCGGGCAGGTGCAGGGGCCGGGGGTCTTCATGTTCGGCCGGCCGCCGCAGGTGCTGTTGGTGCAGCGGCGGCAGTTGCCGAACGTCTTCTTCCCGGCGCGCAGGGGGAGCGCGGGCACGCCGGCGGCGGCCAGGGAGAGGGCGGTGGGCAAGTGCTCTCCCCGGATCGGGGTCGGGTGGGTCATGCTGGATGCCTCCAGTTCTGTGCTGGATTGGCGGCGGTCCCGGTTCTTGGTGGAAGGGGGCCGCCGCCGTCGTTGTTCAGCGCGTTCTCGGCGCAGACCTTGTGTGAGGGCCTGCGGTGGTCGTCCCGGAGCGGTGTGGGGCGGCCGCACCAGCGGCAGGGGCGGTCGCCGGTGCGGTCGAAGTGGCGGGCGTCGCGCCAGTCGAGCGGGCCGCCCACCGCGGGTCAGGCCTCGTCGGGGGCGCCGTACTTGGCGTCCCAGCGGTCGAACGCCTCCTGCTGGAGGCGGTCGGCCTTGTTCTCCAGGCGCTTGGTGGACTTGCCGCGGTTCTCGGCGCGGACGATGCGCACGCCGAGCAGGAAGAGGCGGGCGGCGTCGCCGATGTTGTCGGCGCCCATCTGGCGCGGGTCGAGGTAGGTGCGCTTGGCCATGCGAGCCTCCGGGGCTTCGGCGGGGCGGGCTGTCCGTCCCCCGCACCGCCCGCACCCCGCCGAGCGGCGAGGGGCGGGCGGCGCGGTGGTCGGCACAGGCCGCTCAGTCCTCGGCGGGGCCGCAGGCGCAGTTCTCGGGGTCGGCGCCCTGACCGATCCGGCAGGCGCAGTAGACGAGCCCGATCGGGGTTTCGATGGGGTCGCCGCCGGTGCAGCGGTCGCACCGGCCGGGCTGCCAGTCCTCGCCGTCCTCGTCGGGGTCGTCCTCGTCGTCGGGCATGCACCCGCCGCACAGGTACCCGTCCTGGTCGACCAGGGGGATGTGCAGGTGGTCGTCGCAGAAGTAGCCGCCGCAGCCGTGCTCGTCGCCGCCGGGCGTCTCGCCGCACAGGGCGTCCAGGCCACGCCGGATCTCGACGGTGCAGCCCGACTGGTCGCACTCGGCGGCGACCGCGTACCCGGCTTCCACCGCCTGACCGTTGCGGACGATGAGGTAGTGGGCGTAGCCCATGGGTGCCTCCTTGGCTGGTCAGGCGTGGTCGAGGGCGGCGGTGATGAGGTGGTGGGCGAGGCGGGGCGGGACGGCGTTGCCGATCTGCTGGCCGATGTCGCGGGCGGTCCACGGGTGGTCGGCGGGGAAGGACTGCAGGGCGCCGGCCTCGGCCCAGGTGAAGCGGGACTCGGTGCCGTCGTCGGCGAGCACCCGGACGCGGGAGACCTTGCCGGTGACGGTGGCGGACGGCTCGGCGCTGCTGCGTCGTCCCCGGGCCTTGGGGTCGCCGCCGGTGCCGTAGTTGGAGACGACGGTGAACGGGCCGCGCTCGGGCAGGACGCCGCCCATCGCGGCCCAGGGCAGCAGGCGGGGATCACCGGCCGTGCGGGGCGTGCCCTTGGTGTAGGGCCGGTGGGTGGGCGCGGGCAGGGCTGCGGTGCCGGTTCGGCGGGCGATGAGGACGGCGCGTTTGCGGGTCTGGGGGACGCCGTACTGCTCGGCCCGCACGGTTCCGGTGGCGGCGCTGTAGCCCTCGGCCCGCAGGATGGTGGCGTAGGTCTGCCAGACGGGCAGGACGGCCGGGACCTGCTCCAGCACGATCGCCTCGAACGGCCGCCTGGTGTCCAACGCGTCGAGGGCCCACCTCAGCGGTTCGAGGACGAGCCGGATCAGGTCGTCCACCGGGGTGTGGCCGTGGCGGGCGACGGGCTGCCGGGCGGCGAGCCGGTGGGCGAGGGCGACGATGTCGCCCAGGGCCCGGCGTCCGGCTCCGGTGCCGGCCGCGCTGAACGGCTGGCACGGCGGCCCGCCGAACAGCAGGCGGGCGTCGGGGAAGTCGCCGGGCCCGTGGTGGCGTACGTCGTCCTCGATCGTGTCGAGCCCGGCGGCGCGGCGGGTGGCGCACGCGTCCGGGTTCTTCTCGATCCCGGTCACGTGGACGCCCAACTCCCGGGCGGGCAGGTCGAGGCCGCCGACACCGGCGAACAGGTCGACCGCCCGCAGCACGGTGGCGTGCTGGTGATCAGGCCGCACGCCGCACCCGCCCTTCGGGGAACTGGTGGACGGTGGCGAGCGGGGCGGGCTGCTCGGCGGCGGGGGCGGGGGCGCCCTCGCCGCCGTCGGGCGGGGCGGTGTCCGCTCCGGCCACAGCCCGGTGGGCGCGTTCGGCGGCGGACTCGGCGAGGACCTGCATCACGGCGGCGGTGTCGGTGCGGGAGCCGCGCTGGGTGATGAGGGCGGCGGCCCCGAGGACGGTGCCGGGGCCGAAGAGGACGGCGGCGGTGATGGCGGCGGCGGTGGTGCTCACGGGGTACCTCCGGTGCGGGCGGCGTGGGCGAGCAGGTCGACCAGGTCGGCGCCGAGCAGCGCGGCGCGCTGCTCGATCGCGGTCCAGGACTGGGGGTCGATGTGCATGAGGGCGGCGAGGGCCGCGGCCGGGCGCTGGTCGGCGGCGGCGGTGAGGGCTTCGCGCAGGTGGACGGCGGCGAGGGGCCGGATCGCGGCGGGGGCGGTCACGGTGCGGGCCGTCAGTGGTGGTTGACGGCGCTCAGGAGCGCGCCGAGGAGGTCGTTGACGGGTCCGGCCAGGCCGGTGGAGGCGGCGGTGAAGCCGCCGACCCACAGGACGATGGCGGCGCCGAGGGTGACGCGCTTGAGGTAGACCAGGGTGACGGTGGCCAGGCCGAGCAGGCCGGCCAGCGACGCGGTGATGAGCATGCGGGGTCCTTCCGGGGTGGCGTACGGGACGGGGCGGGTCAGTGGCGGGCGTCGTCGCGCAGGCGGCGGGCGCCTTCGGTGGCGCGCAGGGAGTGGTTGTGCAGGCGCCGCCCGAGGCGCAGGCGAAGGCCGCTTCCGTGGCATCGGCGGCAGGCCTGGGGGCGGCGGCGCAGGCGCCCGGGCGCGGTGGCGCCGAAGCCGGAGCACTTGCGGCAGGTCGTGAACGGGCTGACCGCACACAACACGGCATAGCAGAGAGTGACGAGCATGAGGCAGGCGGCAGCGGCGGCGAGGGGGGTCATGAAAGGGGCTCCTGACGGCGGTTTCGGGGTTTCGCGAGGTCAGGGCGCTATCCGCTAGCGTCCTGGTCAGGGCGGTGATGGGGTGCTATCGGGGGTGCTACCGGTAGCAGGGGCTCCCGCTACCGGTAGCACCCCCGATGGGCGTCAGGCGGACCGCTTGTCGTCACGCCGGGTGATGGCGTCGCGGATCGCGGCGAGTTCGACGCCGCGCCGGTTGGTCTGCTTGCCGTCGATGCGGCGCGAGATCTGGACGGTGTCGATGCCGTAGGGCTTGAGGGCCGCGGCGAGCTGGTCGGGCTCCCAGCCGTCGTAGCGGGCGGGGTCGAGCGCGGCGAGGGCTGCGGCCAGGGTCTCGGACCACACCTTCGGCTCGGCGGCGGGCCAGATGTCCAGCAGGTCGTCCAGGATGCCGCTGGTGCTCTGCTCGCGCTGCGGGGCCTCGCCGGCGGCGATCCCGGCGAGGGTGCCGGCGGCGATGCGGGCGGCGCGGGCGCGGTCCATGATGCGGCCGGCGGCGGGGCCGTCGATGTAGAAGGAGCGGACGATCTGCGGGTCGGTGGCGGCGCCGACCAGGTAGCCGATGCCCTTGTCGTTGGCGGTGAAGGTGGTCGCCCGCAGCCCGTTCTTGTAGGCGGAGGTGCCGAGCACCATGTCGTTCTCGGTCTGGCCCATGACGCGCAGGCAGAACCGGATGCCGACGTTGGCGGAGACGCCGCCGGGCAGGGACTTCACGTCCGGGCGCTGGGTGGCCAGCAGCAGGATGACGCCCATGGCGGGGCCGCGCTTGATGATGGCCTCGGACAGCTCCCCGGCCTCCTTGCCGTACTCGGAGTGGGAGTACAGCTCCTGGCACTCGTCGATGATGAGCACCAGCGGGTGCAGCCCCAGGCTGCGGTCGGCGGCGAGTTCGGGGGTGACCTTGTTCTCGGGGCGGCGCTCCTTGGGCAGCGAGCGGATCACCTTGGAGCGGCGCTCCAGCTCCTTGTGGACGTAGCGCAGGGAGTTGACCGTGCCTTCGATGGTCTCGTCGTCCGGGCCGGAGCCGTAGTCGACGGCCACCTTCGCGGCGTCCTCCAGGTCACCGGTGCCCTTGAGTTCCCACACGTGCAGCTCGGCGGTGGGGTCGAGGGCGGCGGCGAGCATCAGCACCCGCAGGGCGAAGGTCTTGCCGAAGCGGGGCATGGCTCCGATCAGCACGTTCGCGAACATCAGCGTCATGTCGACGGTGCGCCCGCGCTGGTCGGTGCCGAACGGCAGCGGCTTGAACAGCGAGGTGGTGCCGCCCTTGGCCAGGGGCCAGGCGGGGGGCTTGGTCTGGGACATGTCCTGGTCGCCGACCCACAGCATCAGGCGTCCGGCGTGCTGGTCGTGGACCGGCTCGGGCCACACACACCCGAGCGGGCGGCGCAGGCCGGAGGCGAGGCGGTCGCGGCGCTCGATGATGTCGATCGCGGTCACGCCGTAGGGCAGGTCGACGTCGGCTCGCCAGCCGGGGCCGTCGCGGGTGATCGGGGCGGGGAAGGTGATGCCCTGCCCGCCCTTGGCCAGGGCCTTGTTGACCTCGGCGATGCCCATCGCGCCGAGCGCCCGCACCACGATGTCCGAGGTCAGGCGCTGGACCTTGGTGGCGACCACCGCGCGGTCGATGAGCGGCTGGTCGGCCTGCCCGCCAGCCACGCCGAGGGCCATGGCCAGGGCGGTGGCGACGGCCAGGGCGGTCCAGCCGGGGGTGGCGACCAGCAGCACCGCGGTGAACGCGGCGCCGATCAGGGAGGCGAGCAGCAGGATCGCGCCCCGGGCGCGGACCCGGGCGTCCCGGCGGCGGGCGAGGATCAGGTACTGGCCGACGTCCTCGGCGCGCACCGCCGCGACCCGCAGCGGCTTGGCCTCGGCGTCGGTCACCCACCGGTAGGCGCCGCCGACCAGGCGCACCGTGCCGCGCGGCGCCCGGCCGAGCAGCTTCGCCCCGTACAGCGGGGAGCGCACGGCGTGGTAGCCGGCGGTGTGGGCGATGTGCGCGCCCAGCCAGCGGGCCCCGGTGGCGAGTTCGTCCTTGGACTTGGCCCAGGCGGGGATGATCGGGCGGCGCTTGGAGCCGCGGGCGGTCGCCCACCGCTCGGCGAGCGCGTCGCCCTTCGGCGCGGCCTGGTCGACGTAGACGGACGGGCTGTCGTCGTCGGCGCTCTCGGTGGCCGGGGCGGGGATGTGGGGGCGGCGCTGGTCGCGGACCTTGTCCAGGTCGACCACGGCGGCGCCGCCCTCGGCGGCCATCTCCGCCGCCAGGCGCTCGAACAGCTCGTCGGCGCCGTCGCCGCCGGGGTTGTGGTGCTGGTTCACTGGGGTTCCTTCCTCACTGCGGTGGTGGTGCGGAAAGGGGCCCGGGGCGGCCGGTTGAGTTTGGCGACCTGGTCGGCCGTCCCGGGTGATGTGGCGGTGTCAGCGCGTCTCGTCGCGCTTGTCGCCGTTCTGGTCGAACAGGCGGGGGTCGGGGCGGCCGGTCCAGATCGTCTTGAGGACGGCGGCCCAGGCGGGCAGCAGCTCGCGGCGCAGGATGCGCACCCCCTCGCGGAAGGTGATGCCGTCCGGCTCGGTCTCGGGCTGGCGGTCGGTCACGGGCGGTGTCTCCCTGGTGTCAGAGGTCCGGCAAGGCCTCGGCGGGCAAGAGACCTGCCGAGCCTGCGAGTTGAGGGGCTCGGTCAGGGGCGGCGCATGGGCAGGGCGTTGCAGGTGGCAGCGTGGGCGCTGGCCTCGGCGAGCAGCACCTCACGGGACCGGATCTCGCGGCTGCGGGTGAGGCAGCCGCCGCACTCCCACCGGTCGGTGATCAGGCCGGACTTGCACTGGACGATGGCGCCGCCGGCGGAGCGGTAGGCGGGCAGCTTGGGCAGGGGCATGGCGGGACTCCTGTGGGTGGTGGTTCGGGTGGAAGGGGGTTGGTGTCAGCGGCCCGTCGGCCGCAGCTCGTGCGCGTGGCACAGGACGGGGGCGATCAGCCAGCCGATCCGGTCGACGGTCCAGCGGCCGTTCGTGAGCGGGCCCGGCTGCACCTCGTCCACGATCCGCCCGGTCCGGCCGGCGGCCCGGGGGTCGTCCTCGCAGGACAGGATCAGCACTTCGTCACCGGCGTTGAAGGTCACGGTGGTCTCCCGTGGGTGTCGGTCAGGCGGAGGCGATGAGGGCGGCGATGGTCTCGAAGGCGTGGTGCCAGGCCTGGTCGAGGGCGTAGGCGCCGGTGCCGAGCGTCGGCGCGTACTTGCCGTTCCTGGTGGTGGGGTAGGCGGGGTGGCCCGGGGTGCCGAGGGCGTAGAAGTCGCCGATCCCGACGGCGTCGGCCAGGCGGCGCAGGGGCTCGCGCCGGTCGGCGACGTAGTGGGTGACGGCACTGAGGGCGAGGGCGGCGGTCACCGGGGCAGGCCGCAGGCGGACGCCGAGCAGGCGGGTGCCGGCCAGCAGGACGGCGGCCTGGGTGGCGGTGTAGGTGGCGACGTGTGCGGCGCAGGCGCGGCGCCCGGCGGCGCTGGACTGCCCGGGGTTGTGGTCGTGGTGGCCCTTGGTGGCGGCCTGGTGACAGGTCTGGACGAAGTGGTCCGCGACGTCGCCGGCGGCGCGGAGCAGGGCGTAGGAGGCGGCGAAACGGGCAGCGCGGACGCTGGTCATGACAGGCTCCAAGAAAGCTGCAGCGCAGGGGAGTTGGGGGATTTCAGGCCGCGATGGGCATGACGTCGGCGCAGGGCAGGCAGGTGCCCAGGTGCGCGGGCAGGACGTAGCCGGCGTCCCTGCCGCAGGCGGGGCAGGCACGGCGGGCGGTGTTCGCGGCGGCAAGCGCCCGGCGGCGCCCCTCGGTCATGGGGCGGACGGGCGCGGCGAGGGTGAGGCGGTAGAGATAGGCGACCCGGGGGCCCGCCTTCGAGCGGCGGGAGCGCCACATGATCTGTGCGGCGATGTCCTGCCCGTTCGGGCGCAGGCCGCGTGCGCGGAGCTGTCGGCGGGTGAGCAGGCCGGCCGGGGCCATCCTCCACGGGTAGGTGGGGATGCCCCCGAACCGCTCGCCCTGCGGGTCCCAGAACCGGGGCCGGGCCACCGGTCAGGCCCAGGTGGTGGCGGGTTCGGGCAGGTCGTAGAAGCCGTACAGCGCGACGGGCACGCCGTAGGCCGTGCCGGTGACGACGAGCCAGGCCGTGGTGCCTCCGAGGCTGTGCTTGTGGTCGACGTCGGCGGGGTTCAGGTCGAGGGCGGCGCGCCACTGCTCGAACCCGCTGAGGTCGCCGTACATGGTCAGGTGCACGCCCCACTGGTAGGACGCGTCGGGCGCCTGCAGTTCCTGCAGCATGACGCCCGGCGCGGGCCGGTCGGCGTGCCGGGTGAGGATGGCCAGCAGGGCACTGGCGGCGCCGATCTGGCCGGTGGCGGTCTTTTCGATGCTCACGATGCCTGCTCCTCGGGGGAGTTGGGGATGTCGGGGGTGGTGTCGTCCGTGGCTTCGGCGGCCGGGGCCGGGTCGGGCACGGCGTGCAGTGCGGGGCGCTCCGCCTCGTCGGTGACGGCGGTCGGGGCGGCGCGCTCGGCGGTGAGGGTGGCGCGCAGGAGTCGGGCGTTCTTGGCCGAGGTGCGGACCGTGGTGCGGATCCGGTCGGCGGTCAGCTCGGCGTCCGGCCAGTCGGCGGTGGCCGACCGCGCCTGGTTGAGCAGTTCGTCGGCCGTGCGCTTGGGTCGGGTGGTCCGGGCGGCCGTCGGGACGGTGCCGGTCGACCGGCGCGGCCGGGCCGCCGCCGGAGCGGTCGGCTTGCGGGTCGGCTCGGCGGGCGCCTGCTCGGCCGGGATGGCGGTCGGCTCGGCGACCGGCACCGTCGGCGCGGGGGTGAGCGCCGGGTCGGGCGACTGCCATACCGACTCGGTCTGCTCGGCGTTGCCGGGTTCGTGCAGGTCAGACACCGACCGATTCGTCATGCTCTCGGGCGTTTTGTCGGTCTTGGGCTTGGCGTGCAGGACCTTGGCGACCAGGTCCGACCCGAAGTAGATCGACCCGACCGGAAGGCTGCTGGCGAGCAGGACCAGGGCCCAGTGCGCGGGCGCCCACTCGGCCAGTCGGGTCCGGCCGCCGCCGTGCAGAGTCGGCACCAGGCCGTGGACGTAGTTGAGCACCAGCGAGGCGGCCGTGTAGCCGGCCAGCACCCGCAGCGCGAACCGTCGGTCGGCATCGGTTAGCACCAGGGCGACGACCAGGGCCAGCGCCATCAGCCCGTCCACCACCAGCGGGTAGACGGTCGCGGCAGTCGGGTCGGCGCCGATCGCCGACGCGATGTCGCGCAGTGCGTTCCAGGAGACCCGGAACGCCATCGCGGCGACGGCCAGCAGGCCGACGATGAGCCAGAACTTCCCGGCCCGGCTCACCTGCGCCACCCCCGCTTCGGTTTGTCGCCGTCGGTGGTGAACCCGGCGTATCCGTCCTCCGGCGGGTCGACCGGGCCGTAGAGGGTCTGGGCGACGATCGCGGCCACCCCGAGCCCGGAGGTCACGGCGGCGGCCGTGGTCAGGTCCGCGTCGTGGGCGATCGAGGACGCGAGCCCGATCGCGGTGGAGAGCTTGCGGTCGTCGGGCATCGCCAGCGCGACGCGGTCGGCGGCCTTGCGCAGGAACCCCATCACGCGCCCTCGCCCAGGGCGAGCCCGGTGACGGCGGCGGCCTGCGCTCCGGTGAGCGTCCCGCGCTGGTTCAGGGCGTCGGCGAGGGCCGTCACCTGCTCCCAGAGGCCGTGCAGCCACATGTCGACGTGGTCGTGCAGGGCCGCCAGGTCGGCGGTCGGGTCGCAGCTGACCCCGTAGGTCAAGCCGCCGGGGCGAGCGGGGCGCACGCACTGATCGATGACGGACCGATCCTGGGCGGCGAGGATCTCGACCACCCACGCGCGCTCCGGGCTCCACAGCCCCTTCTCGCGCAGCCAGCGATCCTGAGCCCGCTCCCCGGCGGCGCTGACCAACAGGACGTTGCGCATCGGCGTGATCTGGCCCGGCTCGTAGGAGGTGCGGCCGGCGGCGGTGCCCTCCTCGCGACCGAGGTTGTCGGCGACGGAGACTGACGTGAGCCGCGTGCCGAGGTGGAGCGCCAGGACGGCGTGGCCAGCCTCGTGGATCGCGACGGCCTTCCTCAGCAGCGGGTCCGGCAGGTCGAGGATGCGGTAGGCGGTCGTCGGCCGGTCCAGCAGCGGCTTGGGCTGGCGCGTGGTCAGCCCGAACTCGTAGTTGACGTGCCAGGCGGTGTTGAGGGTGGTGGTCACGCCGCCACCCCCGAACGCGGACGGCGCCCGGCGGGGCGGTTGCGGTGCAGCGGGACGGGGGCGGTCCGCAGCAGCTCGGCCGCGATCTCGGCCGACTCCACGTCCGTCTCCCACAGCTCCGCCAGCACCTCACGGGCCACGTCCGTGCGGGCCCGGTAGCCGTCCGAGCTCTCGCCGACCACGCCGCCGAACAGCGACCCGAACGGGTCGTTGTCGACGCCGAGCGCCAGCTCAACGAACTCCAGGGCCGAACCGGCCCGTTGACCTGCAACAATCGAACTCACGGGTTCACCTCTTCATCGTTGGGTGAGTGGACCCGGTAGGGCCGCCGCGCGCCCGGCCAAGGAATGCGCGGCGGCCCGTTCTTCGGGCCCAGCCACTCGTGATGTCACGAGCAGCCATGGCCCCCGACCCGCCACAGGCGGCACGGATCGGGGACCAAAGACACTCGTTCTTGATCAGCACACTGTTGAGTTCTCAAGGAACTGCGATCCGAGCAGCTCGCAGGGCGCGCGGCTGAGCCGCCTTCCCCCGACATCTGCGGGTCGCATTTGCACAGGTCATGCAGGAATAGCGAGGCCAGAGAACTTTGCTCTCTCTGTCGCACAGTTCAACTGTGAGGCAGAGAGGGCAGAGTTGGCAAGTCCATCGGCCGAGCGACATACGGAAGCATTGGTTCCGGCCGGTGAGTGCGGCACTATGAGGCAGAGACGCAGAGGGATGTGGAGAGTTGATGGTCGAGTGGACCGGAGAGAAGTCCGCCTATCGGCAGGTGGCGGACGACCTTTGCGCGCGAATCGCTGCCGGTGAGTTCGCCACCAGCGGGCGGATCCCGTCGCTGGCGGCGATCCGAACGGAGTACGAGGTGACGCAGACCGTCGCGCGGGCGGCTGTGACGCACCTGAAAGAGGCAGGGCTGGTGGTGAGTCACCAGGGCAAGGCGGCGTTCCTGGCGCCGGATGCCGCGACCAGGGCCGGCGTGATGGCCGGGGATGCCGAGGGGCTGCGGCGGGAACTGGCGGAGGTTCGAGAGGAGCTCCGCGCGCTGGTTGCCCGAGTAGTGGAGCTTGAGGCCAAGTGATGGCCAGGCGGGGGGATCAGGGGATCGCGGGTTCGCCGCGGTCCCCTCACTGCATATCGGGGCGGTTGGCTCCGCATTGTTTCCTCCTCGGTGATGCGAACTGAGATCAGTTCACACCTGCCGCCAGGGGATCGGTATCACGGAGCCTTACCGGTATTCGGCTACATGCCTTTACACGAGTACTATCACGACTTCTATCACGATTTTCAGGTGACTCAACGAGCCGCTACACTCGCGGCACGAGCAGTTTCCTAGGAGGGGAATATGGCTCGGCAGCGCCCAGATTGGAATCCGGCAGTTCTAAAAGAGGTCAGGGAGTCTCACACCCTGACTCTTGAGGAAGTCGGTGAGAAATTGCGGGAAATCGGCGAGCGGCACAAGTTCAGCCTTGCGGCCAACTTTCAGACGGTCTGGGCGCACGAGAAGGGGACAGCGTTCCCGCGCCCCGACTATCGCCGGGCCTACTGCATTCTCTACCGCCTGAATGAGGCGGAACTGGGCTTCCGCCGGGCTCTCCCCGGAGAGGTCGCTACGGTGCCCAGTCAGCGTTCAGTAGAGTCCGCCCCCGACTTGGCCGAGACCATCCGCGAGGCCCTTGGTAGCTTGCGCGAGGGCGCGGACGGGGTCGATGCCGAGGCGTTCCGCAGCCGCATCGTGGAAGAGTGGAAGCGCCGGGCGGGTGGCGATGACGCCGGGCCGGTCGTCCTTCTGGTTGGCGGATATGCCGGTTCCGGAAAGTCGGAGTATGCCAAATTCATCGGCCGCCTCACTGGATGGCCAATTCTCGACAAGGATTCGCTGACCCGGCCGCTGGTTGACCAGCTCCTGCTGGCTCTCGGCGGCGAGGCAAACGATCGGAGTTCCGACCTCTATCGCGAGAAGGTGAGGCCGCTCGAATATCGCTGCCTCATGGAGGCTGCCTGGGACAACCTGAATTGTGGGACTTCCGTAATTCTTGACGCGCCGTTCCTCGCGGAGTTCTCGCAAGCGGACTGGATGCAGCGCTTCTACAACCGGTGCAAGGCGAAGCGGGTCGCCGTGGCGGCGATATGGGTCGAATGTGACCCCGAGTCGATGAGGGAGTACATCGAGTTCCGGGGTGCGGCGCGGGACATGTGGAAGATGGAGGCGTGGGAGGACTATCTGGCCACGGTCGATCTGAAGCTCAGGCCGGCCGGTCCCCACTTCGTCGTGGACAACCGCCTCGGCGCGGCCGTCGCCGCTGCCGACCAGGCCCGCGACGCGCTGAGCGGGGGCGGGCTGTGACCGCCCGAGGCCTCATCCTCTACGGGCCGCCGGCAGCTGGGAAAGACACGGTGACGCGGGCACTCCAAGAGGTCGGGGACTACCAGCTGTTCTCCAGGCTCAAGGTCGGCGCCGGGAAGTCCGAGGGGTACCGGATGGGCACTCCCGGGCAGCTGGCCGAGCTGGAGTCGGCGGGTGACGTCATCTACCAGAACTGCCGGTACGGGAACACCTACGTCATCGACCGCCCAGGCATGGATGCCGCGTTCGGGGCTGGGACTCCGGT
Organism: Kitasatospora sp. NPDC058162; assembly: GCF_042884005.1. Lineage (NCBI taxonomy): Bacteria > Bacillati > Actinomycetota > Actinomycetes > Kitasatosporales > Streptomycetaceae > Kitasatospora > Kitasatospora sp. NPDC058162. Next base: position 284,097 of record NZ_JBHVUS010000003.1, on the reverse strand, counting down.
CGTGCACCTGGGGCAGATCGACGGCATCGCCGCCCTGGTCAGGGGCTATCCGGCGGACTGGGCCGTTGTACTCCTCTGGTGCGGACGAGAGGTGACCGCGGCTCGCTCGGCCAGCCGGGGGGACCAAGACACCGAGGCTCGCCTGAGTGCCTGGGACGCGACTCAGGCTGATGTTGAGGCGCACCCTGACCAGGTGTGGGATCTGTCGGTGGACACCAGTGCAGTGGACCCGGTGGAGACTGCCCGGCTGGTCGATGCGCTTCTCTCGGGCGGTGGCCGGTAGCGGCCGGGACGACAGCTTCTACGGGCGGGCAAGGCGGTCAAGGGCCTCGCCGGGCGTCAGCTCGGCGAGGTCTTTACTGTCCTCCCACCGGGCGAGCGTCTCCGACACGGCACGCAGCACCTCGTCAGGCAGCCCAACGGCGGACAGCATGTCGGCAGCCTCGTCCAGCTCTGGACCCCAACGCCACGCTCGGGCAGCGGTCTTGGCGATGTACTCGGTCTCCACCAGGTAGCTGCCCTGCCGCTTGCCCGCGACGTCGAGCAGCGCGTCGTCCACGCCGTGAGCGCGTGCCGCGCCGAAGGCGATCGCGGCGAGCACGCGGGACGCCTTCTGGTACGAGCTGTACGCCAGCTTCAGAGCTGACGCCTGCCCGATCTCCCTCCCTAGGAGGGGAGTTGCCACCGCGCCTCCGGCGAACAGCCCTTCCACCATCGAGACGGCGTCGGATGGGCCGGAGAGGTACAACCGGGTCCGCTTCCCGTTGATGGGCGGGGATCCGATGACCGCGCCATCAACTACGGCTTGGGCGGACTTGCCCAACAGCACGGCGATGCGAGCCATCCGTTCAGGGTTGATGGCATTGGCCTCCACGTAGACGCCGGCGTACCGACGCTCGGCGACGGAATGCGCCACCTGCTCGGCAGCAGCCGGCGGGCAGAGGCTGAGGATGACGTGTGCCTGCTCCACCAGCTCGTCCAAACTGCTGACGGGCTCCAGCTCGGCCCGCTCGGCCCGGGCTGTGGTGGCCGCACTGCGACCTGTCGGGCACCAAAGCACCCGTGCGGCGTTCGGCCGTGCGCAAGCGGCCACCGCAGCACCCATGCTTCCGGGGTGGACGATGCCAACGATCGGCTTGATGGTCATCGTGGATTCTCCGGGAGTCCGAGCAGAAAGTCCGCCGCATCGGCGACGGTGGGTGCGATGTGGTCGGGGGTGAGTCCGGGCGTGGCCCAGGCGGCGCCGGCCGAGACCCAGACCGTTCGCAGCCCGGCGGCACTGGCCCCGCCGATGTCCGTCACCGGGTTGTCCCCGACCATCCACGCGGCGGTATGAGGCTCGAAGCCGCAGCGCGAGGCGGCCGTCCGGAACGCCTTGGGATCTGGCTTACGGGCTCCGGCTTCCTCGGAGATGCACACCGCATCTACGTGGTCCAGGATGCCTGCCGCAGTGAGCTTGGCCCGCTGAATGTCCGTCGCGCCGTTGGTCAGCACGCCCACCGTCCACCCGGCGGCCCGGAGCAGGTCGAGGCGGACCAGGATCTCCGAGTCGCACGTGACCTTCGCGGCCAGCCCGACCACGTAGGCCTCCCACAGTTCTGCCGCGGACTCGGCCAGACCGAGGGTTGTGCGCAACGCCTCGAAGGTCTCCGGCAGTGCCCGGTCCCGTAGCGAATCGGTCAACGCCTGCGCGGCCGCTGGTGCCAGGTGCCGATCGACACTGAAGTCCGCAGCCCACGCGGTCACCGCATCGCGCCGGTTGATCAGCGTGTCGTCGAGGTCCATGAGAACGAGCCTGCCCATGGCGGCGACCCTATCGACCGTGGGACAGGCACGCGACGCCGCGCACCTGCCCCCCGTGCCACAGTCGTGCCAGGACGGGCGGGGAACCACGGGGAATCACGGACGGCGGCGGTGAGAACTCGGGGTGGAGCCCCAGCACCGCTTCGGCGCAGGTCAGGGCACGTAAGCGACAACTGTGCTCCTAAAGCCGGTGTCGCAGGTTCGAATCCTGCCTGGGGCACAACAGCACCGCAGCTCACAGGCCCTCCCCCCACCCCGGGGCGGAGGGCCTGCGGCATTCCCGCCCCCAGCCCCTGTACCCGACCCGCCGTGCCCCGGTCGCCGACGCTCCGACCGAACGAGGCGTTCAGCCGGGTTCCGTTTCGGAATACCCGCCTTCGTTTGTGCTCGGAGGGTAGGGGAAACCTCCGGTCGCCGCAGTGGAATTGCGATTTGGCGCCGCAATATGGTGAAGGCCATGGGGGTGGATGTTGGAATGGCTGTTCTTCGGGCCGAAGGCGTGGGGAAGAACTACGGCGGCACGTGGGTCCTCCAGGACTGCGGGTTCGCATTGCCGGAGGGGTCCGTCACGGCGCTGGTCGGGTTGAACGGGGCCGGAAAGTCCACGTTGCTGCGGCTGATCGCGGGGCTGGACCGGAGCAGTGCGGGCGGCATCGAGATCGCCGGGCGGGAAGTGGTCTTCGGCGAGCCGCCGGCGGTGTCGTACCTGTCGCAGGAGCGGCCGCTGTACCGGGCGCTGCGGGTGCGGGAGATCCTCGGGTACGCGGCCGCGCTGAACGAGGGCTTCGACGCCAAGCTGGCCCGGGAGTGGCTGGACGCCTTCGGGATCCCGTTGGCCCGGCGCTGCCAGGACCTCTCCGGCGGGCAGCACACCCAGGTCGCGCTCGCGGTGGCGCTGGCCAAGCGGTCGCCGCTCGTGGTGCTCGACGAGCCGATGGCCGACCTGGACCCGCTCGCCCGGGAGGACGTCTCGCGACGGTTGCGGGAGATCGCCGCCACCACCGGGCGCTCCTTCCTGCTCTCCTCCCACGTGATCGGCGACCTGGAACCGGTCTGCGACCGGCTGTTGGTGCTCGCCCACGGGCGGATCGTGCTGGACGGGCCGGTCGACGGCCTCGCCGACCGGGTGCGGGCCGAGGGCGGCACCGTGCCGGCGACGGCCACGCTCACCGAGATCGTGCTCGGCACCCTCCGCGGTGCCCAGGCCGGGGCGTTCGCGCCGCGGCATGCCGACTGACCCCCGTACGGTCGACCGACTTCCGAAAGGCAGCGCTCCCATGTTCCGGCACACCGTCCGGCTCGACCGGTTGCCCCTGGCGGTCACCGTCGTCGCGCTGGCGCTCTACCTGCCGTCCAGCCTCTACGAGGTGTCCAGCCGGCCGGGCAGCGGCATGACCGAGGGCCTGGCGCCATAGGGTCCGTCTTCGAACTCCCGCCTGCGGGCCGACGCCGGGGCACGCACCTCGCCGCGTTGTCGTCGGTCGCCGATGCTCCGCATGGACTCCCTCCTCCGCCTTGCGATGCACGCACCCCAACGCCGCCCCGCCCGCCCTCCGGGCGGACGACGGGAGTTCGAAGACGGACCCTGCCTCGCCATCCTGCTCGCCGTGGTGTGGGCCGCGCCCATGCTGGCCCGCGAGTTCGAGACCGGCACCAGCGTCTGGGCCTGGACCCAGGGCACCAGCCGCTCGCGCTGGTTCCTCAGCCGGGCGGCCCTGCCGATCCTGGCCGCGATGGCCTCCGGGCTGGCCCTGACCGGCGCCGTGATGATCAGCGGGATGCACCGGCCGGTCTTCGTCGCCCACGACCACATGAGCGAGAACTACCTCAGCACCCACGGGCCCTACCTGGTGCTGAGCGCGCTCTGCGCGATCGCCACCGGCCTGGCCGCCGCGGCCGCCACCCGGCGGGCCGTCCCGGCGATCGGCATCAGCCTGATCGCGCAGATCGCGCTGACCCTGGTGATGCCGAAGCTGGCGACCATGGTCGCGCCCACCGCGACCGCGACCTTCGGGCGCGGGGTGACCGAGTACCAGATCGCCGTCCTGGACGGGCACCAGACCTCGCTGACCCGGCTCGCGGACGGCGGGGTGTCGGTGGAGTACCAGCCGAACAGCTACTTCTGGGAGGCCCAACTGGTCGCCGGCGCCGCCTTCCTGGTGCTGACCGCCGCCCTGCTCGCCTACGCCTGGCGCACGGTGCAGACCCTCCCGGGCAAGGCTTGACGGACGTCGCGTGCTCCTTGGCCCTCCGCCGAATCCGGCGGGGGGCCTTCGGTGTTCCGGGCCCGGACGGGCCGGGGCAGCGGAAACGGGTCGGGTCAAGCCGGGTCGGGTCAGCGGACCGGACCGTCCAACTCGCCCTCGTCCAGCGGCCCGTCGGTCTGCGGCACCCGGACGGGCGCCACGATGACCCGCTGGACCCGGGGCCTGGTGCGCCAGTTGACCCGCCGTACGTCGCGGGCCAGCGCGCCCGGCCGCCAGAGTTCGATCACGGCCGTCACGACGCCCAGCACGGCGCCGGCCGCCAGCCAGCCGGCCACCACGTCGCTGGGCCAGTGCACCCCGAGGGCGGTCCTGGTCCAGCCGATGGTCAGCACCGTCGCCGCGGCCACGGCGCAGGCGGCGGTCCGGCCGCGCCGGTCGACCCGGTACCAGACCAGGCCGACCAGGACGGCACAGGTGATCGCCGAGGCCATGGCGTGCCCGGAGGGGAAGGCCGGACCGCCGGCGTGCGACACCGGGTCGGCGAAGGCGGGCCGTTGCCGGTCGACGGCCAGCTTGAGCGCCCACTGGGCGCCCCAGCCGACCAGCGCCTGGGCGGCCACCCAGCCGGCCAGCACCCGGGCGCCGATCAGCAGGAGCCAGGCGGCCGCGAGGCCGAGGAGGATACGCATAGTGACGGGGCCGCCGATGTCGGAGAGGGTCTGCACCGCGGCGGTCCAGATTCGGTGTTCCCGTGCGTAGGTGTGGAGTTCGCCGATCCACTCCTGGTCGAACTGGTGCAGGGGGTACCAGCGGCCCGTCACCAGCATCGCCAGGAGGCCGAACAGCGCGGCGCAGCCCAGCGCGACCGACGCGTCCCGGAGGAGACGGCGATGACGCACGGTGACGGGTGTCGTGCTGTTGGTCAGGTGCATGCCTGACACCTTCCCAGCGCGCCACGCCGATCAGGAGCCGGAGTGATAGCGATTCGGCATCATTTGTGCGGAGGACCTGCGTGCGCCGGGGGGTGGGCGCGGGCGGATTCCGGGGGCGCCCGGGAACGTCCGCGATCGTTCGCCTGTTCAACCGAGGGGCGACGGTTGCGTGTGCGGTGGGTGAAGAAACGTTCCGGGAACGGTCGCGAACGGGCACCAGAGGTGCCCGAGCGGTCACCGAGCGTCCAGAACCGGGGTGAAAACCGGCAGGATACTGCATCGCGAGGAAGAATCTGAACGACTTGGGAATGTTGTCCGGAATCTGTTCGTTGGATCGTTACGTGTGAGCCCCCCGGGGCCCGCACTTCTTGCCCTCCTGGGGGGCAGGCAGGCAGACCTCGGCAACACCAGCAAAGGGAGCAAGCATGGCCACCCGTGCCGTCGTTCGCGACAGGGCCGACCGGACTCGCGCGGCCCGCCCGACCAACCTTGAGGCCGACCGCGACCTGGTCGGTATGTACCTCGACGAGATCGCCAGGACGCCCCTGCTCGATGCCGCCGAGGAGGTCGAGCTCTCGCTGCGGATCGAGGCCGGTGTGTACGCCCAGCACCTGCTGGAGGAGAGCGAACTCCCCGACGGCCAGCTCCCCGACGGCGTCACGCGCGAGGAGCTGGAGGCGATAGCGGCCGACGCCGAGCGCGCCAAGGACGTCTTCATCCGCTCGAACCTGCGCCTGGTGGTGGCCGTCGCCCGGCGGTACCCGCGCAGCGGCCTGCCCCTGCTGGACCTCATCCAGGAGGGCAACGCCGGTCTGGTGCGTGCCGTCGAGAAGTTCGACTACGCCAAGGGCTTCAAGTTCTCCACCTACGCGACGTGGTGGATCCGGCAGGCGATCACCCGCTCGATCGCCGACCAGTCCCGCACCATCCGGTTGCCCGTGCACCTGGTCGAGGAGCTCGGCCGGATCCGCCGGGTGCAGCGCGAGAAGTCCAAGGAGCTGGGCCGCGAGGCGGAGCCGGCCGAGATCGCGGCCGAGCTGGACACCACCGAGGCCCGGATCAAGGACGTGCTGGACTGGGCGCGCGACCCGGTGAGCCTCAACATGTCGGTCGACGACGAGGGCGAGACCCAGTTCGGCGACCTGGTGGAGGACACGGGGGCGACGTCCCCCGAGGACGCCGTGATGGTCATGCTCCGCCGCGAGGAGCTGGACGGCCTGATCGGGCGGCTGGACGACCGCACCGCCTCGATCATCCGCTCCCGCTACGGCATGGAGGACGGCCGGGAGCGCACCCTCACCGAGGTGGGCAAGCAGCACGGGCTCACCCGGGAGCGGATCCGGCAGATCGAGAAGCACGCCCTGGCGGAGCTGAAGAAGATCGCCGACCACGCGGGCTTCGAAGCCGCCTGACGGCCGACGGCCGAGGTCGACCACCCGGGCCCGGGTGCGGAGCGCTCCGCACCCGGGCCGGCGCGTGTGGTCGGGAGCCTCGCGAGGCTTCTACGCTGAAAGGACAGGTCGGACCGCGAGCAGGGGAGTGGACAAGGTGAGCGAGCAGGAACAAGCGCAGGCACAGGAGCCGGGGCGCGAACAGGGCCAGAACGGGACGCAGGGCGACCTGGGGGGCACCCCCGCCCCTCCCCCCTCCCCCCTCCCCCTCCCTCCCTCCTCCTCCACCCCTTCCACCACCTCCACCACCACCTCCACCACCACCACCCCCGCCAAGGCCCGGCTGGTCTTCCGTGACCCGCTGGACCAGCAGTCCCAGGACGACACCGACGCCGGCTGGGGCGACCGCCCCGGGGCGGGTGCCGGCGGTGGGCGGGGGCTGGACTGGTACCTGAGCCAGCGCCCGCCGCACCACGGGGACTGAGGGCGTGCTCTAACGCGCCGCGACGAGCGCGTCGCGGATCTCGGTCAGCAGGAGGACCTCCTTGGCCTCGGCCTCGGCCGCCACCTCGGCGGCACTCTTGCGCTTGGCCGCCATCCGGTTCATCGGCACGATGAGCACGAAGTAGACGACGGCCGCCGTGATCAGGAACTGCAGGACGGCGCTGAGCACCGACCCCCACAGGATGAGGATCCCGGACGTGACCTCACCGGTGGCGCTCACCTCGCAGGGCCCCTTGAGGCAGGAACTGTAGGACGCCAGGTCCTTCGTCCCGAACACGCCGACGATCGGATTGATCACGCCCTTGACGAAGGCGTTGACGATGTTGGTGAAGGCCGCGCCGATGACCACGGCGACGGCGAGTTCGACGACATTTCCACGCAGCAGGAATTCCTTGAAGCCTTTCATGCCGCCTCGAACGACGAAGTCGTCGCCGGGTTACGGGTGATCCTCCGGGAGCCCTGATTGACAACCCGGACGGCCCACCGCGCCGCCCGGGGGCGGCGGCAGCCCGGCCCGCGCGGGCCCGGAGGCGAGCGCCGCGGCCACCGCGAGCAGCACCAGCGCGGGCACCCCGCCCCGCCGCCGGACGGCCCGGCGCCAGCGGTGCCACCCGCCGCAGCCACGCCGGATCGGCGGGAAGCTGGGCACCTCCCGGCGGGGCGGCACGGTGGGCGCGGGCAGGGGGACGGACAGGCTCATGGCGGTCATCGGACACCTCCGGACTCGGTCGGGTCTTGCTCGGTGCCCCCACCATGCGTGCTCCGGCGGCGGCCCGGAAACCGATTCCCACAGCCTGTGGAAAAACCCGCCCCTGTGGATAACTTCGTACACCCGTACGAGCTATTTCCGATCCCGGAAGTTGACCGCGGCGCGCGAAAAAGGCCCGCCGCGGCATGCGAAAAGGCCCGCCGCCCCCGCGCGAAGCGGGGCCGACGGGCCTTCCCGTGAAGCCGAGGTCAGCCTGCGGCCGGAGCCGGGCTGCTGGACGAGCTCGTGGAGCTCGACGAGCCGGTCGACGAGCCGGTCGACGAGCCGGAAGAGCTCGACGCACCGGACGAACCCGAGCCCGAACCCGAACCCGAGGTCGACGACGTCGAGGAGCCGGCGGACGAACCCGCGCCCACCGAGCTGCTGGAGGACGAGCGGCTGTCGGTCCGGTAGAAGCCCGAGCCCTTGAACACGACGCCCACGGCCGAGAAGACCTTGCGGAGCCGTCCCTGGCAGTCGGGGCACGTGGTCAGCGCCTCGTCGGTGAACTTCTGCACCGCCTCCAGGCCGTTGCCGCACTCGGTGCACTGGTACTGGTACGTGGGCACTTGTCTTCCTCCTGGCACTCTCGCCTGATGAGTGCTAACGATGGTCAATGATGCGGTATTCCGTTGGATCAGTCCAGCGAATCCGGTGTGAGATGAGCCGGTACCGAATCACCGCCGACCGCGCGCTCAGCCCTTCGCGGCACCGACGAGCTGCGCCGCGCCGCCGCGGTCGGCCGATGAGGCCACCACCCGGCTCGCCCCGCCCGGGGCCACCAGCAGGTGCCGCATCGACACCAGCGCGATCAGCCCCAGCCCGGCGCCGACGGCCGGCACCAGGAATCCGGCGGACGGTCCGTGGCCGTCGATCAGCCGCCCGGCCACCATCGAGCCGATCGCCAGGCCCAGGCCGATGGCGCCGGTCAGCCAGGTGAACGCCTCGGTCTTGGCCCCGTCCTCGACCAGGGTCTCGACCAGGGTGTAGCCGCTGATCAGGGTCGGCGCGATGGCCAGGCCGCAGACCAGCCCGGCGATCGAGAGGGTGACCAGGTTGGGCATCGCCCACAGGGTGGAGCAGCCCGCCACCAGCAGCGCGTAGCTGATGACCATCCGCTGCTGGACGGCCCGCCGCCAGGCGATGACGCCGTAGAGCACGCCCGCGACCATCGAGCCGCCGGCGAAGATCCCGTACACGGTGCCGGCCGCGTCGTGCTGGCCGACCGAGTCGGCGAAGGCGTTCACCGAGACCTGCATCCCGCCGAACACGGCGCCGACCCCGAGGATCGCCCCGGCCAGCAGTCGGACGCCGGGGGAGGCCAGCGCGGAGGCGCGTCGCGCGCCGGGCTGGGGGGTGATCCGGGTGGGCGCGGTGCGGCGCTGGGCGGCGAAGGCCAGGCCGCCGACGAAGGTCAGCGCGGCCTCGACGACCAGGGCGGTGGCCGGGTTCACCGAGGTGGCGATGTTGGCGGCCAGGATCGGGCCGATGACGAAGGTGAACTCGTCCGTCACGGACTCGAAGGCGAAGGCGGTGCTCACCTTGGCCGCCGAGGAGGCGGACGCGCCCTCGGCGCCGATCGTGGCGATCCAGCGGGCCCGGACCATCGCGCCGATCTGCGGAACGCTCGCGCCGGCCGGGACGGCGGCCAGGAACAGGCTCCAGGCCGGCGCGTGGCCGAGCGCCAGCGCGATCAGCAGGCCGACCGAGGCCGCGTGCACCACGACGGTCGGGACGAGGACGGCGGCCTGCCCGTACCGGTCGGCGAGCCGTCCGGTCTGCGGGCCGATCAGGGCCTGGGCGACGGCGGCGATGGCCGTGACGGTGCCCGCGGTGCCGTAGGAGCCGTGGGTGTCCTTGACGAGGAGCAGGATGCCCATGCTGAGCATCGCGTAGGGCAGTCGCGCGATGAAGGCGGGGGACAGGAAGGTCCAGGCGCCGGGCGTGCGCAGTAGTGCGCCGTACCCGACCTTGGCCGGTGCCGCGGCGTCGGCGGTCGCGTTGTTCGGGGTGCTGTCCGCGGTGGGCGACGTGGTGTCCGCGGTGATCTCGACCGTTCGGCGGGCCGTCACGGTCGGTCCTTCCTGCTGCCTGGTAGCGCGGCAGGGCATGGGGTGGCCCCGACGGCGCCGAGAGTCGTCCTCTCGCGCGTCGACCGGGGTAGATACCGGGCCGGCCGGGCCTGGTGGGCCGGGGCCGTACCGCGGCCGCCGAGCGGTCGCGCCAACTCTGCTTCAGGCAGATGCTGGGGGTGGTCTTGCGGTAGTTATACGGCGTGGTCCCACCAGCATACAGTTACGCGCGTAGATACCGCCAGACCACCCACAACGCCCACGTCACCTCAGGCCCCACCCGGCCAGGCCCGCGCCCGCCCACCCGGCCGGGCCCGCGCCCGCCCGGCCCGCCCACCGGGCCGGCCCCGGCGCCCTCACCGCCCGTTCAGCCACCCCGCCAGCTTGCCGCCCTTGTCCACGGCCCGCAGCCGACGCTCCGTCGCCTCGCCGACCTCGTCCGTGGTGACCACCAGCAGCTCGTCCCCGCCGCGCAGCATCGTCGCCTTGTCCGGCACGAAGGAGCTGCCGTCCCGCACGACCAGGGTGACCGCCGCCCCCTTGGGCAGCCGCAGTTCGCTGACCTCCACGCCGGACATCCGCGAGGTCGGCGAGAGCGTGACCGACAGCAGGTGTCCGTGCAGCTTCTCCAGCGGCGCGGACTCGATGTCGAGGTCCTGGCCCATCGCGCCCTCGCCGATCCGCAGCCGCTTGGCCATCCAGGGCAGGGTCGGCCCCTGGAGCAGGGTGAAGACGACGACCAGGATGAAGACGATGTTGAACACGTCCTCGGCCCGGTGCGCGCCGGAGACCACCGGGATGGTGGCGAGCACGATGGGCACCGCCCCGCGCAGCCCGGCCCAGCTCAGCAGCGCCTGCTCGCGGACGGGCACCTTGAACGCGGTGAGTGTGAGCACCACGGACAGCGGTCGGGCCAGGAAGACCAGCACCCCGCCGATCACCAGCGCGGGGACCACCGCGTCGCCCATGCTCTCGGGCGCGGCGAGCAGCCCGAGCAGGACGAACATGCCGATCTGCCCGATCCAGGCGAGTCCGTCGGCGAAGCCGCGGACGGCCGGTCCGTGCGGCAGCTTGGAGTTCCCGAGGATCACCGCGCTGATGTAGACGGCGAGGAAGCCGGAACCGTGCAGCAGCGCACCGCCGGCGTAGGCGAGCACGGTCAGGGCGACCACGGCGATCGGGTACAGGCCGGAGGAGGGCAGGGCGACGTGCTTGACCGCGAAGGCGCCGAGCTTGCCGACGGCCAGGCCGACCGCCGCGCCGATCGCCAGTTCGGCGGCGATGGTGCCGAGCAGCACGTACCAGGAGTCCAGCTCGCCGGTCGAGGCGAAGGCGACGACCAGGATGACCACGGGCGCGTCGTTGAAGCCGGATTCGGCCTCCAGCAGACCGGTGAGCCGGTGCGGCAGCGGGACCATCCGCAGCACCGAGAAGACGGCCGCCGCGTCGGTGGAGGAGACGATCGCGCCGAGCAGCAGCGAGGTGCGCCAGTCCAGGCCGACCAGCCAGTGGGCGCCGGCGGCGGTGACGAAGACGCTGACGCCGACGCCGACGGTGGCCAGCACGGTGGCCGCCGGCATCGCCGGCTTGACCTCGCGCCAGCTGGTCTTGAGGCCGCCCTCGGCCAGGATCACCACGAGGGCCGCGTAGCCGAGCACCTGGGTCAGTTCGGCGTTGTTGAAGGTGACGCCGATCCCGTTCTGGCCCAGTGCCACGCCGATCCCGAGGTAGATCAGCAGACTGGGCAGTCCTGATCGGGTCGAGAACCGGACGGCGACCACTGCGAAGAGCAGGATCACGGAGGCTTCGAGCAGGAGCTGGTTCAGGTGGGCGACGTTCACGCAGTGGCACCTCGGGCAGGCATGGGCGGGCGGGGTGTCAGGTGGTGCTGGCTGTCAGGTGGTGCTGGAAGTCGGGTGGTGCGGTGTGTCACGTGGTGCTGGGTGTACGACCCGTTAAGAAGCCGTCAATGCTCCTCTTGCGGATCGTTACTCAGTCTAACATTTTGCCATATCTTTAGTTTCATTGCCGCCGGGTAGGCCCACCAGCCCCTTCCCGGCCGCCCGTTGACCTCCTCCGATCCCGCCCGGAGCGTCCCCCGTGCACGCCGGTCGCCGGACTCGGCCTAATGTGGTGCCCTGTCACGGCCCCAGGCCCTGGACACGCCCGCCCGCCCCGAAGTCAGGACCGCAAGGACCCAGATGCCCCGCTCGAAGAAGTTCCGGCGCGCCCGTCTGATCGTGATGATGCTGGTCGTGCTGCTGGTGGCCGGCGTCGGCTACGGCGGCTACCGCGGGGTCACCGCGGTCCGCGCCTCCTTCCCGGAGGTGGACGGCACGGTCAAGGTGGCGGGCCTGAGCGCGCCGGTCGACGTCAAGCGGGACGCCAACGGCATCCCGCAGCTGTACGCGGACACCAGCGAGGACCTGTTCCGCGCCCAGGGCTACGTCCAGGCCCAGGACCGCTTCTGGGAGATGGACGTCCGGCGGCACATCACCGCGGGCCGGCTCTCCGAGATGTTCGGCGACGGCCAGGTCGACACCGACGCCTTCATCCGCACCATGGGCTGGCGGCAGGTGGCGCAGAAGGAGTACGACACCAAGCTCTCGCCGGAGACCAAGAAGTACCTCCAGGCCTACTCGGACGGCGTGAACGCCTGGCTCGCCGAGCACCCCGGCGGGGAGAAGGCGTCGCTGGAGTACGCCCTGCTCGGCGTGGTCAACAGCGGCTACAAGCCCGAGCAGTGGACCCCGGTCGACTCGGTGGCCTGGCTCAAGGCGATGGCCTGGAACCTCTCCGGGAACCTCCAGGAGGAGATCGACCGCTCGCTGCTGGCCCAGGACTTCGGCCCGGACAAGATCGCCGAGCTGTACCCGGACTACCCGTACTCCCGCAACGGCACGATCGTGAAGACCGGCACCGTGAACGGGGACACCTACCGTCCGGCCGACGGCTCGTCCCAGCCCGGCACCACCCCCGGCGGCGGCACCGCCCAGGGCGCGGCCACCACCAAGGCGCTGCTGCAGGGCCTCACCGACCGGATCGACGCGATGCCGCAGCTGCTCGGCCGCCCCGGCCAGGGCATCGGTTCCAACTCCTGGGTGGTCGCGGGCTCGCACACCACCACCGGCAAGCCGCTGCTGGCCAACGACCCGCACCTCGGCCCCGGCCTGCCCTCGGTCTGGTACCAGATGGGCCTGCACTGCCGGACCACCTCGCCGGCCTGCAATTTCGACGTCTCCGGCTTCACCTTCGCCGGCATGCCCGGCGTGGTGATCGGCCACAACAAGGACGTCGCCTGGGGCTTCACCAACCTCGGCGCCGACGTCACCGACCTCTACCTGGAGAAGGTCACCGGCCCGGACACCTACCAGGTGGACGGCAAGGACGTGAAGTTCGACCTCCGCAAGGAGACCATCAAGGTCGCCGGCGGCGAGGACCGCACCATCACCGTCCGGACCACCCAGACCGGCGCCCCGCTCATCTCCGACCAGAGCACCGAGCAGCAGAACGTCGGCAAGTACGCCCCCAACGGCAGCTCCGCCCCCGACCGCGGCACCGGCGGCTACGGCGTCGCGCTGCAGTGGACGGCGCTCAGCCCGGGCAAGACCATGGACGCCGTCTTCGAGCTGGACAAGGCCCGCAACTGGGACGACTTCCGCGCCGCCGCCAAGGACTTCGCCGTCCCCGCGCAGAACCTGATCTACGCCGACAGCAAGAACATCGGCTACCAGGCTCCGGGCGTCATCCCGGTGCGCGGCAAGGGCGACGGCTCGATGCCCGCCCCGGGCTGGGACTCCTCCTACCAGTGGAAGCCGGACCCGGTCCCCTTCACCGCCCTGCCGTACAGCTTCAACCCGGCGGTCGGCTACATCGTCACCGCCAACCAGGCCGTGGTGGACCCGAGCTACAAGTACACCCTCACCAAGGACTGGGAGTACGGCACCCGGGCCAAGGAGATCACCGACCAGATCGAGGGCCTGCTCAAGAACAACGGCAAGATCTCGCCGGACGACATGCAGACCCTGCAGCTGGACAACACCAGCATCATGGCCAAGACGCTCGTCCCGCTGCTGCTCAAGCAGCAGATCGACGACCCCTACGTGCGCGAGGCCCAGGACCTGCTGAAGGACTGGAACTTCCACCAGGACGCCGACTCGGCCGCCGCCGCCTACTACAACGGCGTCTGGCGCAACCTGCTCAGTCTCGCCTTCGGCCAGAAGTTCCCGGTCGACATCCGGGCCAAGGACAGCTGCCTGCTGGTGCGCCAGCAGGACGACCCGACCAAGCCGGACAGCTCCACCAAGATCGTCACCCAGTGCGGCACCCGTGACCCCAGCAAGGCCCAGCCGGACGGCGGCGACCGCTGGACCGAGGTCGTGCGCGCCCAGCTGGACAAGCCCGACAGCTCGTGGTGGACGTACATCGACTCCGACCACAAGGAGCAGAAGGGCCTGGACAACCTGCTCAAGGAGGCGATGAAGAACGCCCGGCAGGACCTGACCTCGCAGCTCGGCAAGGACATCTCCACCTGGAGCTGGGGCCGTCTGCACAAGCTGGAGCTGCGCGAGCAGACCCTCGGCACCGACGACTCCTCGATCGCCTCCGGCGTCGTCCACAAGCTGCTCAACCGCGGCCCGTACCGCCTCTCCGGCGGCTCGGCGGCGGTCGACGCGGCGGGCTGGAACGCGGCGGCGGGCTACCAGGTGGACTGGATCCCGTCGATGCGGATGGTGGTCGACCTGAACGACCTGGACTCCTCGCGCTGGGTCAACGTCGGCGGCGCCTCCGGCCACGCCTTCCACCAGAACTACAACGACCAGACCGACCTCTGGCTCAAGGGCAAGCTGCTGACCTGGGCCTACACGCCGGACGCGGTCGAGAAGGCCACCAAGCACAAGCTGGTGCTCACCACCGGCTGACGCCCGGCCCGAGCCCGAGCGGCCCCGCCCTCCTCCTGGGGAGAGCGGGGCCGCCGCCGTTCCATCCGCCGCCGTCCCGGCCGTCGCGCCCTCAGCCGAGCGCCCGCACCCCCGAGGGCGTGACCGCCAGGTCCACCGGCAGGTCGTGCGGCTCGGCCGGCACCCGCTCCAGCAGCTCGTGCTCGTACAGCAGCACCGCCAGCACCGGCCGCGCCCCGGCCCGCTCCAGCCGGGCCAGCACCCGGTCGTAGCTGCCGCCGCCGCGGCCCAGCCGCAGCCCGCCCCGGTCCACCGCCAGGCCCGGCAGCAGCACCACCGAGGCCCCCGTGACGGCCTCCGGCCCGAGCCGCGGCCCGACCGGCTCCAGCAGCCCGCGCCCGGCCGCCGCCAGCTCCCCGGGCCCCGTGTACTCGGCCCAGTCCAGGTCGTTGTCGGGCAGCAGCACCGGCAGCAGCACCCGTACGCCGCTCTCCCGCAGCGCGTCCAGCAGCGGCCGCGTCCCGGGCTCCGCGCCCACCGAGACGTACGCGGCCACCGTGCTGCCGGGCGCGGCCAGCTCCCAGGCGTGTCCGGCCAGCGCGAGGGCCGCCTCCGCGCGCCCCTCGGCGGTGAGTGCGCGGCGCCGCGTCAACAGCCGTGACCTCAGGTCGCTCTTCTCGTTGTGCACCGGATCCTCCACGTCCGAAAACCGTGACGCGCAGAGCCTGACACGCGAAAGGGCGCCCCGATTGTCCACCCCGTTGCTGGTCCAGGCCCTGGCCGCGCTGAGCGCCCCCGCACTGGCCGGCGCCACCGTGCTCGGACTGCGGGTGCGCCGGGAGCGGGCCGGGGCCGCCGCGGACCGGGAGCGGCTGACCGGCCGGATCGCCGAACTGGAGGAGCGCTGCGCCGAACTGGAGCGCACCGCCTCCTGCGACCCGCTCACCGGCGTCTGGAACTACCGCCACCTGCAGCTCACCCTGGACCGGGAGATCGAACGGTCCCGCCGTGCCGAGCACACCGACCAGGCCGACGGCCCGCGCCCGCTGGCCGTCCTGCTGCTGGAGATCGCCGGCTTCGACGCGGTCCTCGCCGAGCACGGCCGCGCCCGCGGCAACGCGGTCCTGCGCGACCTCGCCCAGCGGCTCGCGATGGAGATCCGCCGCGCCGACACCCTGGGCCGCTACAGCGGCGAGGAGTTCCTGGTGGTGCTGCCGGACACCGGCGCCGAGGGCGCCGTGCAGGTCGCCGAGCGGCTGGTCTGGTCGGTCCGCCGGCACCTGCTGCTCGACTGGTCCTCCGGCACCCGGGCGCCCCGCCCGGCCGGGGGCAACGGCCTGACCGCCGCCGTCGGCATCGCCGTGCTCCCCGAGGACGGCACCCACGCGGCCGTCCTGCTGCGCTCCGCCGACGGGGCGCTGGCCGCGGCCAGGGCGTCCGGCGGCGACTGCTGGCGGATCGCGCCGCGCTCCGGACAGTCCGCCGCCGGGCCCCGTGAACAGCCCGGTTCCGCGCCGCAGCGGGCGCCGACTGCCGAACGTGACCGTTCGGGAAAGCCGGGTAGTCTGTCGGCCTGTACCGGAGGGGACCCCCTTCCCCAGCCGGTCGCTTCCCATACGCCTGCCACCGTGGCCGTGCCCCGGGACGTGCTGTCCTAGCCGTCCGTGCGCGCTCGGCCAGGCGGAAACGTGCCTGAGTAAGGTAAACGCATGACGACGACCACCTCCCGTATTCCGGTAACCAAGGCCGTGGTACCCGCGGCCGGACTGGGCACCCGCTTCCTCCCGGCGACCAAGGCCACCCCGAAGGAGATGCTGCCCGTCGTCGACAAGCCGGCCATCCAGTACGTCGTCGAGGAGGCCTCCGCCGCAGGCCTCTCCGACATACTGATGGTCACCGGCCGCAACAAGCGCGCGCTGGAGGACCACTTCGACCGCGCCTACGAGCTGGAGGAGCTGCTCGTCCGCAAGGGCGACGAGGACCGCCTGCGCCGGGTCCGCGAGTCCGTCGAGCTGGCCAACATGCACTACGTCCGCCAGGGCGACCCGAAGGGCCTCGGCCACGCCGTCTCCGTCGCGGAGCAGCACGTCGCCGGCCAGCCCTTCGCCGTCCTGCTCGGCGACGACCTGATCGACCCGCGCGACCCGCTGCTCTCCCGCATGATCGAGGTGCAGCAGGAGCTCGGCGGCTCGGTCGTCGCCCTCATGGAGGTCGACCCCTCCCAGATCCACCTCTACGGCTGCGCGGCCGTCAAGGCCAACGGCTTCGGCGAGGACGTCTTCCAGGTGACCGACCTGGTCGAGAAGCCCGAGCCCGGCGAGGCCCCGTCCAACTACGCCGTCATCGGCCGCTACGTCCTCGACCCGCTGGTCTTCGACGTGCTGCGCGAGACCCCGCCCGGCCGCGGCGGCGAGATCCAGCTCACCGACGCCCTGCGAGAGCTGACCACCCGCGACGCCGAGGCCGGCGGCCAGGTGCACGGCGTGCTCTTCAAGGGCCGCCGCTACGACACCGGCGACCGCGCCGACTACCTGCGCGCTATCGTCCGACTGGCCGCCGAACGCGAGGACCTGGGCCCGGAGTTCCGCTCCTGGCTGCGGGAGTTCGTCGGTACCGAGCTGCAGGACTGATCTCACGACACAGAGAGCGAGCCGCCGATGACCCGGTCCACGGAGCACACCACCACCCCCGCAGCCTGCTGCGACGGGTCCGCGGACCGGGTACCGGCGGCTCCTCGCTTCTGGACGGTCGACGAGCACCGCGCCGACGTGCTGGCCGCGGTCGGCCCGCTGCCCGCGATCGAGCTCGGGCTGCTCGACGCCCAGGGCTGCCGGCTGGAGGAGGACGTGGTCGCCGCCGGCGACCTGCCGCCCTTCGACAACAGCTCGATGGACGGCTACGCGGTCCGCACCGCCGACACCCGGGGCGCCACCGACGCCTACCCCTCGGTGCTCACCGTGGTCGGCGACATCGCCGCTGGCGCGGGTGAGCTGCCCAAGGTCGGCCCCGGCCAGGCCGCCCGGATCATGACCGGCGCCCCGGTGCCGCTCGGCGCCCAGGCCGTCGCCCCGGTCGAGTGGACGGACGGCGGCACCGGCAGCGGGCTCGCCGCCGCCGCGATGACCGCGCCGGTGGCGGACGAGGAGGTTCGGGTGCTGCGCCCGGTCGCCGAGGGCGCCCACATCCGCCGCCGGGGCAGCGACGTCGCGGCCGGCACCACGGTCCTGGAGGCCGGCACCCGGCTCGGCCCCACCCAGATCGGCCTGCTCGCCGCGATCGGCCGGGCCACCGTGAAGGTCCGCCCGCGCCCCCGGGTCGTGGTGCTCTCCACCGGCAGCGAGCTGGTCCAGCCCGGCGAGCCGGTCGGGCCCGGGCAGATCGCCGACTCCAACAGCTTCACCCTCACCGCGGCCGCCCAGGAGGCCGGCGCCGTCGCCTACCGGGTCGGGGCCGTCCCCGACGACGCCGACCGGCTGCGCGCCGTCCTGGAGGACCAGCTCGGCCGGGCCGACCTGATCGTCACCAGCGGCGGGGTCAGCGTCGGCGCGTACGACGTGGTCAAGGAGGTCTTCGAGTCCTACGGGGGCGTGGACTTCCGGAAGCTGAAGATGCAGCCCGGCAAGCCGCAGGGCTTCGGCCGGATCGGCGGCGCGGCCGGGGTGCCGCTGCTCGCCCTGCCGGGCAACCCGGTGAGCGCCTACATCTCCTTCGAGCTCTTCGTCCGCCCAGTGATCCGCACCATGCTGGGCGCGGCCGACGTCCACCGCCCGGTGGTGCGCGCGCTCTGCCCGTCCGCGCTGCGCTCCCCGGCGGGCCGTCGGCAGTTCCTGCGCGGCCGCTACGCCGCGGACGGCACGGTGCAGCCGGTGGGCGGCGCCGACTCGCACCTGGTCGGGGCGCTGGCCCGGGCCAACTGCCTGATCACCGTCCCCGAGGACGTCACCGAGCTGCCCGCCGGCAGCGAGGTCGACGTGGTGCTGCTGGACTCCTGAGCGCCGACCGCCGGCGGCGGGTCAGGAGCGCCGGAGCGCCGACCGCCGGCGGCGGGTCAAGAGCGCCCGGAGGCGAGGGGCGAGTAGCAGAGCGGTACGGTAGCGCGGTATTCGACCTGCGCGCCCCTGGAGTTACCCGTGACGACACCGAATCCCGGCGACCGCCTCACCCACGTCGACGACCAGGGCGCCGCCCGGATGGTCGACGTCTCCGAGAAGGCCACCACCGCGCGCACCGCCGTCGCGGCCGGGCGGGTCACGGTCTCCCCGAAGGTGGTGGAACTGCTGCGCGGCGAGGGCGTGCCCAAGGGCGACGCCCTCGCGGTGGCCCGGATCGCCGGGATCATGGGCGCCAAGCGGACGCCCGACCTGATCCCGCTCTGCCACCCGATCGCGGTCTCCGGCGTCAAGGTCGACCTCACCGTCGCGGACGACGCGGTCGAGATCACCGCCACCGTGCGGACCGCCGACCGCACCGGCGTCGAGATGGAGGCGCTGACCTCGGTGACGGTCGCCGCGCTGACCGTGATCGACATGGTCAAGGCGGTCGACAAGGCCGCCGCCATCGAGTCCGTCCGGGTGCTCAGCAAGACCGGCGGCAAGAGCGGCGACTGGTTCGCGCCGGAGGTGGGCGCATGAAGGCGCTCGCCGTCACCGTCTCCAACCGGGCCTCGGCCGGGGTGTACGAGGACAAGGGCGGCCCGCTGCTGGTGGCCGGCCTGACCGCGATGGGCTTCACCGTCGACGGCCCGCGGGTCGTCCCGGACGGCGAGCCGGTCGAGGCCGTCCTGCGCGAGGCCGTCGCGGCCGGCTACGACGTGGTGCTGACCACCGGCGGCACCGGCATCTCGCCGATGGACCTCACCCCCGAGATGACCGCCCGGGTGATCGACCGGCAGATCCCCGGCATCGCCGAGGCCGTCCGCGCGTACGGCCGCGACAAGGTGCCGACCGCGGCGCTCTCTCGCGGGCTCTCCGGGCTCGCCGGACGTACCCTGATCGTCAACCTGCCGGGCTCGACCGGCGGCGTCAAGGACGGCCTGGCCGTCCTGGAGCCGCTGCTGGCCCACGCCGTCGACCAGCTCGGCGGCGGGGACCACCCCCGGCCCGACGCACCGGCTTCCGGGACCGCAACATCGAGGAGAGGGCACTGAACGCCGGCTGGCCGGTAGAGCTCCACGAGGGGGAGGTCGTGCTGCGCCCGATCCGGGCGCGCGACCAGCGCGAGTGGCAGGAGGTGAGCCGCCGCAACCGGGACTGGCTGCGGCGCTGGGAGGCCACCGTGCCGCCCGGCCCGGCGGGCCAGGCCGCGGGGCCCCGTCCGACCTACCGGCAGATGGTCCGGTTCCTGCGCGGCGAGGCCTCGGCGGGCCGGATGCTGCCCTTCGTGGTGCTCCACAAGGGCCAGCTGGTCGGCCAGTTGACCGTCGGCGGGATCACCTGGGGCTCGATGTGCTCGGCCAACGTCGGCTACTGGATCGACGAGGCGGTGGCCGGCCGGGGCATCATGCCGACGGCCGTGGCGCTTTCGGTGGACTACTGCTTCCACACCCTCGGGCTGCACCGGATCGAGGTCTGCATCCGCCCGGAGAACGGCCCGAGTCGACGGGTGGTGGAAAAGCTCGGCTTCCGCGCGGAGGGAATGCGCCCGCGCTATCTCCACATCGACGGCGACTGGCGGGACCACTTGGTCTACGCCCTGACCGCCGAGGAGGTCCCGGAGGGGATGCTGGAGCGCTGGCGGGCGCTCAGTTCGGGCCGTGAGCCGCGTAATTGAATATTTGTTCGAAATAAATATCGATATGGCATCGGCGCGGTGGCGGACCGTCACAAACACCGGCAAAATAGTCGGAGAATCAGCTTGATCACACGACACGCCGCGCCAAATTGCTGCCAGGCCTTCCCCGGCGCCCGTACGGTGTGAATCGTGAGCAGTAGCGGCCTTATCTACGCCGTCATCGTAGGGGCCTGGGCCGCCTATCTGGTGCCCATGTGGCTCCGCAGGCAGGACGAACTCAACGAGGCGCGCCCGACGGAACGCTTCAGCACCGCCATCCGCCTGCTGGCCGGGCGTTCGGCGCTGGAGCGACGGGCAGCCCGGGCCCTGGGTGACGAACCGCGTGACGACGAGCACAGCGACGACGGTCCTCCCGAGCGGGACGGGGCCGCCTCCGGCGATCCCGCGACGCGGGAGCCCGAACCCCCGGCGGAGCGTCCGGCCGAACGGCCGGCCCCCGTGCGGCAGGGCGGTCCCGAGCGCCGGGCGCGGCTGCTGGCCCGCCGGCGCCGGATGGTCACCGCCCTGTTCCTGGCCTTCGCGCTCGGCGCGGTGGTCGCCGCGGTGGCGGGCCTCGCCTTCCTCTGGGTCCCGGCTGTCCCGGCGCTCCTCCTCACCTTCTACATCGGCCACCTGCGCAAGCTGGAGCGCCAGCGGTACGAGGTGAAGCTGGACCGCAACCGGGCCGCCCAGGCGGCCGAGCGGCTGCGCCAGCGCGAGCGGCAGCGCGTCGAGGCCCCGGCGGACGACCGGCCGACGGTCGAGGCGCCCGCCGAGGCCGAGCCGGCCCCGGACGCGCCCGCCGGGCACCGGCCCGGCCGCCGCCCGCACCTGCGGCTGGCCGCCGACCCGGAACAGCCCACCGTCGCGGTGCCCTCGGCCTCCGCGGTGGCCGAGGCGACCGAGCACGAGGAGTGGGTCGACGGCATGCGCGAGCGCGGTGCGGCCGGCCCCGACTCCTGGGAGCCGGTGCCCGTCCCGCTGCCGACCTACGTCACCGCGCCGGTCGCCCCCCGGGTGTCCCGCGGCCTGGACCTGTCGGCCCCCGGCACCTGGACCGCCGGACGGCCCACCGAGTCCCGCACCACCCCGCTGTTCGACCAGTACGCCGAAGCTCCGGCCCCGGAGTCCCGCCCCCGCGCGGCCAACGAATGACCGCCGTGGCCACCCCGACCAGGGGGTGGTCACGGACCCCCTCCGAAAGGTGCTAGAGTTTCTTCTCGTTGGGGCTGTGGCGCAGTCCGGTAGCGCACCTCGTTCGCATCGAGGGGGTCAGGGGTTCGAATCCCCTCAGCTCCACCCAACGGACCGGTTCCGACCGGTACGGCGAAATCCCGCCGGGAGTCAACTCCCGGCGGGATTTCGCGTTTTGTGCTTCCCGGGGGTCGTCCGCCCGGTCGTGACGGAGGTCACAGCGCCCTCAGGTGGGCGGAATTCGTTGCGCTTTGGGACTCAGGGGAGTCTCAGGGGGGTCGGTTATGGTGGTTGGGCCCAGACGGTGACGAGGGAACGATCTGGTCTATCTCAACGGGGTGCCATCGCGGTGCGCGAGTTCGGTCTGAAACGGTGGGGGCGGCAGGCGGACCCGGAGGGGCCCGGCGGCGGCCCGGCAAGCGGAAGACCGAATTCCTGGACCATCGCGGCGGCTTGCGTCGCGGCGGTGTCGGTGGCGGCCTTCGTCCTCCAGCGGCACCTGCACGGGGCGAACATGGTCGACATGCTCGTCTACCGGGCGGAGGGCCAGGCCGTCGTCAACGGTGACGACCTGTACGCGATGCGACTGCCCGGCTGGGACCTCCCGGCCACCTACCCGCCGTTCGCCGCGATGCTGTTCGTGCCGAGCACCTGGTTCGACGTGAGCCCGCTGCGGGTCCTGGTGACGCTCGGCAACTACGCGCTGCTCGGCCTGGCCGTGCACCTGTCGCTCAAGCTGGCGGGCTGGCCCGCCCGGCGGTACCGGACGGCCGCGACCGTCCTCGGCGCCGGCCTCGCGGTCTGGCTGGAGCCGGTGTACACCACCTTCCAGTACGGCCAGGTCAACCTCGGCATCCTGTGCCTGGTGCTGTGGGACCTCACCCGCCCCGACCGCAGCCGGTTCAAGGGCGTGGGCATCGGCCTGGCCACCGCGATCAAGATCACCCCGGGCCTGTTCACGGTCTACCTCTTCCTGACCGGCCGGATCCGGGCCGCGTTCGTCTCCATCGGCACCTTCCTGGCGGCCGGCCTGATCGGCTGGATCGTGCTGCCGGACGCCACGTTCGGCTTCTGGACCAAGTACCTGTGGGACCCGAGCCGGGTCGGCGTCACCGTGCTGGTCGACAACCAGTCGCTGCGCGGGGCCGTCTGCCGGCTGCTCGACGTCAACGACCCCGGCCTGGTCGGGCTGACCGCCTCCGCGCTGGTCGCCGCGCTCGGCCTCGGGGTGGCCGTGCTCGCCGGGCGCTCCGCCCGGGTGCTGCGCCGGGCCGACGCCTGGGGCGGCGTCTGCGCCGCCCTCACCGCGCTGCTGGTCTCGCCGATCAGCTGGACCCACCACTGGGTCTGGTGCATCCCGCTGCTCGCCCTGCTGGCCGCGGAGGCCAGGAGCACCGGGCGCCGGGTGCTGCTCGGCGTGACCGCGGTGGTGTTCCTCTCCCACGTGATGTGGGCCGTGCCGCACCGCTGGGGCCGCGGCGTCGACTGGTTCTGGCAGCTGCCCGGCTCGATCTACCCGCCGATGGCCGTCGCCGTCCTGGTCGTGATCGGCCTGCGGCTGTACCGGGCCCGGCGGCAGGCCGTGGCCGCCTCGGCCGGCGCCTGGGCGCTGCTCGGCGCCAAGCTCGACCACGAGCACGAGCACGACCGCGACCACGGCGACGACGACCGCGACCGCGACCCCGCCCTGAGCAACCGGACCTGACGGACCGGACCTGACGGACCAGAGACGGACCAGAGCCGACGTGACCACCCAGACCGCGATCCCGCCGACGACCCGGGCCGCCGTACCCGCCGCCGCCCGCAGGGCCGCGGCCGTCCTGGGCACGCCCGCCCGGCGCACCGTGCTGCTCAGCCTGCTGTGCTTCGCGGTGATGTGCGCCATCGGCATGCAGGGCTGGGCCTCCGTCTCGCTCGGCGGCTTCGACCTCGGCATCTTCGACCAGGGCGTGCGCGGCTACGCCCACTTCGGCCTGCCGGTCTCGACGCTGAAGTACTACCACCACGAGTTCCCGCCCGGGTTCTCGCTGCTCGGCGACCACTTCTCCCCGGTCCTGGCGCTGCTCGCGCCGCTGTACTGGATCTGGGACGACCCGCGCTCGCTGATCATCGGACAGGCGCTGCTGTTCGCGCTCGGGGTGCCGCTGATCCGCCGGATCGCCGCCCACTCCTTCGCCGCCGCCGAACCGCGCACCGCCCGCCGGGCCGCCGACCTGGCCGGGCTGGTCTACGCGCTCGGCTGGCCGCTGCTGGTCGCCTCCCGGGTCGGGTTCCACGAGGTCGCCTTCGCCGTCCCGCTGACCCTGCTGATGCTGGAGCGCGGCCTGGCCCGCCGCTACGGCACGGTGGTGCTCGCCGCGGTGCTGCTGTGCTGCACCAAGGAGGACCTCGGCCTGCTGGTCGGCGCGTACGGCCTGGTGCTGCTGCTGCGCACCCGCGGTACTGGAGACCGGGCCGAGGACCGGGCCGGGCGCTTCACCGGGCTGGGCCTGCTGCTCGGCGGCCCGCTCGCCTCGGCGGTGGCCATCAAGTGGCTGATCCCGGCGATGGGCGGCGAGCCGGGCTACTACTGGAACTACAAGGCGCTCGGCGACGACGGCGGCCAGGCGCTCAGCAACCTGCTGCACAACCCGTTCCTGCTGGTGCAGACCGCCTTCGACCAGCCGTTGAAGCCGCTGCTGCTGCTCTGGCTGTTCGGCACCCTGTTCCTGCTGCCGCTGCGCTCGGCCACCGTGCTGTGCATGGTGCCGCTGCTGGCCGAGCGGATCCTCTCCAGCAACCCCAACCACTGGTCGATCGCCCGGCACTACGACTCGATGCTCTGGCCGGTCCTGCTGACCGCCACGGTCGAGGTGCTGGGGCGGCTGAGCAGCACCGGGCGGCCCGAACGGACCCGCCGTCGGGCCCGGCTGCTGGGCCTGGGCACGGTCGGGGTGGCGCTGGTGGCGGCGGTGCCGATCGGGCTGCTGCAGCTGGCGGTGCCGTCCTCCTGGGAGCCCCGGGCGAGCGAGGCCGCGCTGGTCCGGGCGGCCGCGCTGATCCCGGACGGCGCCTCGGTGGAGGCGGACAACCAGATCGCGCCCCGGCTGACCGCCCGCACGGACGTGGTGCTGGTGGACGGGACGCCGCGCGGACGCGCGTACGTGCTGACCCGCTCCGACAAGCGGTCCTTCCCGTTCAAGACGGACAAGGAGCAGGCCGACCGGATCCAGCTGCTGCTGGCGCACGGCTACCGGCAGGTCTGGGCCGAGGACGGGGTGGTGCTGCTGCACCGGGAGGGCGACGAGCCGATCCCGGGCGAGCACGTGCCGGGGCCGGGCAGCAAGCCGGTCCAGGACGAGGTGCCCTCCGACGTGGGGCACAACCTGTTCAAGGGCTGAGCCGCTCCGGGCCCGTCCGGACGATGGCCACCGGGCAGGCCGCGTGGTGCAGGCAGTACTGGGCGACGGTGCCCAGCGGGGCGTCCGGCGGGCTCCCCCGGCCGCGGTTGCCGAGGACGAGCAGGGCGGCGCCGTCGGCGGCGGCGACCAGGGCGGGGCCGGGCGGCCCGGCCTTCAGCCGGCGGCGCAGCGGGAGCGCGCAGTCGGCCGCCGCCTCGTCGAGGATCTCGGCGGCGCGGCGCTCCGGCTCGAAGCCGTCCAGGGCGGGTGGGACGAGGCCGTGCTCGCCGAAGAGGCAGGGGAAGTCCCAGACCGCCACCGCCTCCAGCGGGGCGCCGGTGCGGCCGGCCAGCCCGGCCGCCCAGCGGACGGCGGCGCGGGCGGGGGCGGAGCCGTCCACGCCGACCACGATCCGGCCGGGCTGCATGGTTCGAGGGTAGGCGCGGTGCCGGGGTGCGGATACGCCGGAGGGCCGGCCGGGAGGTGTCCGGCCGGCCCTCGGGACCGTCGTGCGGGTGGACGGTCAGGGGCGCTCGGCGTAGGAGCCGTGCTGGTGGTGCGAGCCCTGGGGCGGGACGGGGCCGTGGTGGCCGGGGCGGTGACCGCGCGGGTGGCGGGTCAGGTGGAAGCCGAGGACGCCGGCCAGGGCCGCCAGGAAGCCGCCGCCGATGGTCCAGTACCAGCGGCTGTTCCAGCCGGAGAACCAGCCGGTGTACCAGTGCTCCTGCGCCGCGACCGGGGCCGCGGCCTTGGCCGTGCTCGCGCCGCCGCCGACCGGCGGGACCAGCGGGGCCTTGAGCTCGCCGCCCTCGGGCTGGGCGTTGTCGGCGTTGCCCTTGGCGGCGACGTGCAGCTGGGTCGTGGCGGCCAGGCCCAGGTCGGGCTGCGGGGCGTCGGTGACCGAGAGCCGGACGTAGTAGGTGCCGGGCAGCGGGTCGCCGGACCACGGCTCGGCCCAGGTGCGGACCTCGCGCAGGGTGCAGTTCAGGGTCAGCGAGGCGGTGTTCTGGTCGCCGGTGGCGTTCTGGGTGCCGGCCGTGCAGGCCTGGCGGCGGCGCAGCCCGTCGAAGACCTCGACGGTCCAGGTCTGCGGGCCGTGCCGGTCGGCGGCCGGGGCCAGGTTGACGGTCAGGCTGACCGTCGGGGTCTGGCCCTCGGAGGCGCCGAAGGCCCAGTACAGGTAGTCGCCGGTGGAGACGGCCACGTTGGCGTCCTGGCCGGGGGAGAGGTTGACCGCGGTCAGGAAGGAGGTGCCGGCCTTGGTGGCCGGGGCCGGGGTTCCGCTCGCGGTCGCCGTCGGGGACGGCGCGGCGGCGGAGGCGGCCGGGGCGCCCAGCGCGAGCGCGGGCAGCAGGGCGAGGGCGGCGAGGGCGCCGCGGATCGTGGTGCGCATGGTCAGTTCTCCCGCCAGACGGCGATCCGCCAGCGTGCGATCCAGCCCGAGACCAGGCCGAAGGCCAGGCCGGCCAGGGTGAGGGTGAGCAGCAGGATCCAGCCGCGGCCGAGGCCCATGGCGGCGCCCTCGGGGGCGGGCGAGGCGGAGGCGAGGTCGACGGTCAGCTCCAGCGGCATGCCGGGGTCGACGTGGACGCCGGCCTGCGGGGCGAGCGAGTTGCTGACCACCAGGCAGACGGTGGTGTCGGGCTTGTCCTTGGCCGTGGCGGTCGGGCTCGCGGTGACGTAGCCCTTGGAGTCGTTGGTGGACCAGCGCAGGCCGGTGGAGATGACGTCGGTTCGGGTGCTGCCGGCGTCGGTGCCGCGGACCAGCTCCTGGCCGGTGGCGCTGGTGGCCTGGAGCAGGACGCCGTAGTCGCGGTTCACCGCGCGGTCGAGCCCCACGCTGACCGAGGCGCGCAGTTCCTGGCCGGACTTGACCGGGACCTTGTAGACGCGGTGCTCGGAGAACTTCTCCCGGTCGCTGTAGACGCCGGGGGTGAGCACCGGGGCGCTCTCGCACTTGTCGGTGCCGGCGGTCTTGACCGGGTTGACGGTGTAGGTGTCGTCGTTGCGGTCGATCAGCTGCTTCACCTTGTCGGTGAGCTGCTGGCCGGTGCGGACGTCGGTGTAGGTGCCGCCGGTCGCGTTGGCGATGCAGAGCAGCTGCTGGCGGGTCTTGTCGTCGTGGGCCAGGCCGAGGGTGTCGACCACCAGGTGGATGCCCTGGGCGGCGAGTTCGCGGGCCACGTCGCAGGGGTCCGGCGGGGCGCAGTCGTCCTCGCCGTCGGTGATCAGGACGATCCGGCGGGTGGCGTCGCCCTTGCCGAGGTCCTGGGCGGCGCCGCGCAGGGCCAGGCCGATCGGGGTCCAGCCGGTGGGGCGCAGGGTGGCGACCGCGGTCTTGGCCTCGACCTTGTTGGTCTTTCCGACCGGGAAGAGCTGCTTGGTGTCCTGGCAGCCGACGGTCTTGTCGTTGCCGGGGTAGGTGGCGCCGAGGGTGCGGATGCCGAAGTCGGCTTCCGCGGGCAGGGCGTCGATCACCTCGTTCAGCGAGTTCTGGGCCACCGAGATGCGGCTCTTGCCCTGGATGTCGGCGGTGTTCATGGAGCCGCTGACGTCCAGGATCAGGTCGACCTTGGGGGCCTCCTTCGGGGCGGGGGAGGCGCCGGCTGATGGTTCGTCGGCGTGGGCGGGCAGGCCGAGGAGCAGCGAGGCGCCCGTTATCGCCAGGGCGGCCAGCAGGCTGCCGAGCCTGGTCTTCGGTCGTCGTCCGGTATTCACCCGGCCGATCCTAGGGATCATCAGTTCGTCAAGGCCAAACGGGACCGGACGGTGCACCCGCCCGTCCGGGGTGAACTCCGGTGCGCGGTAACGGGGTTGCCCGGTGCGGTCCTCACGGCGGCCTTACCCGCGCCGGATAGCCTTCGGGGGATCGGAGGGAGGCGGGGGCGGATGGAGCTGACCGCGGTCGGCAAGCGGTACGGGCGGGGCGGCCGGTGGATCCTGCGGGACGTCGGACTGGCCGTCGGGCCGGGGGAGTTGGTGCGGATCGCCGGGGCCAACGGGAGCGGCAAGTCGACCCTGCTGCGGCTGGTGGCCGGGATCGAGCGGCCGAGCACCGGCCGGGTGGTGCGGCCGGGGGCCGCGGCGTACGTGCCGGAGCGCTTCCCGCCGGCGCTGCCGTTCGACGCGGCCTCGTACCTGCTGCGGGTGGGCCGGGTGCACGGGCTGTCGGCGGAGGCGGCGCGGCGGCGGTCCGGGGAGTGGCTGGAGCGGTTCGGTGTCGCGGACCGGGCGGGCACCCCGTTGAGCCGGTTGTCCAAGGGCACCTGTCAGAAGGTGGCGGTGGCGCAGGCGCTGATCGCCGAGGCCCCGGTGCTGCTGCTGGACGAGGCCTGGACCGGGCTGGACCCGGTGGCCCGGGCGGTGCTGGACGACGCGGCCGCCGAGCGGGCGGCGGCGGGCGGCGCGGTGCTGTTCGTGGACCACGACCCGGCCCGGCTGGCCGGGCGGACCAGCGCCGCCTACCGGGTCGGTGCGGACGGCGGGCTGCGGCCGGAGGCCGAGGAGGCGCCGGCGGTCGACGGGGGCGGGCCGGTGGTGGAGGTGGAGGTGGACCTCCCGGACGGCGCCCCGCTGCCGGAGCGGCTGCCCGGCGCGCCGGCGGTGGCCGCGCTGGGCGGGACGGCGGTGCGGCTGACGGTGCCGGCCGGGCACTCGGACGCCCTGCTGCGCGGCCTGCTGCTGAGCCGCCCGGCGCTGCGGGTGCTGGCGGTGCGTCGGCGGGAGGGGGAGCGGTGAGGCAGGTCGGGGCGCTGACCCGGTACCACCTGGAGCTGCTGGTGCGCTCGCACGCCTGGCTGCCGCCGTTCCTGGCCCTCGCGCTGCTGCTGGTGGTCGGGGTGGCGCCGGGCGATCCGCTGCTGGGCGGGCTCGGTTTCGGCGCGGGGGCGCTGGTGCCGGTGAGCGCCTGGTACGTGCGCGGCGCGCTGAACGCCGAGCCGCCGGCCTCGCGGGCCTGCCTGGTCGCGGTGGCGGGCCCGGCGCGGGTGCACCTGGGCGCGCTGCTGGCGGCGCTGACGGTGTCCGGGCTGCTGGCGGCGGGCGAGGTGGCGTTGGTGTGGTGGACCCACGGGCCGGTGGCCAGTCCGGGGGCGCCGCGGCAGCCGGGGGCCGGGGAGGCGCTGCAGGCCGGGGTGCTCGCCGCGGCGGTCTCGGTGCTGCTGGGGGTGCTGGTCGGGGCGCTGGCCGGTCGGCCGGTGCTGGTCCGCTCGCCGTACGGCATCCTGACCGCGCTGGGCCTGGCCGCGGCGGTGCTGGTGGTGCCGGGCTCGCCGGCCAACGCGGCGGTGCGCGGGCTGGTGCTCGCGGACCGGACCGGGGAGGTCGTCGTGAACTGGGGCGAACTGCCGTGGTCCGTCGTCCTGTTGGCCGTGGTCGGGGCCGGGGTGGCGGCGTTGGCCGGGCGGCGGCCGCAGTGAGGGGTATCGCGACACCAGCGGACATACCGCAGCGAAGAGCCAATAAATATGGATAGCGCTCGTTAGGGTGACGAACCGGGGCACGGATCCCGCCGCACCGGCGCCCGGACCCGGCCGGCCTCCCCGACTCCCGCCTCCCCCCAGGACGGTCCGTGGCGACACCCTCCGCCGTGACGAGATCCGCCGCCCGGCCGGACCGGCCGGTGCGGACTCGGCGCACCACCGAGCTGGTGCTGGTGCTGGCGGCCGTCCTGACCGCCGTGTTCGGCTACGTCGAGGTCGGTGTGAACCTCGACGGCGAGGCGCCGGCCGACGTTGCCCAGTACGGGGCCGCGCTCGGCGTGCTCGCCCTGGCGGCGCACGGCGTGGTCCGGTGGCGGGCCCGGTACGCGGACCCGCTGCTGCTGCCGATCGCGGTGCTGCTCAACGGGATCGGACTGGTGGTGATCTACCGCCTGGACCGGGCCACCACGGGCCGCGAGGCCGCCCCCACCCAGCTGCTCTGGTCGGCCCTGGGGGTGGGGCTGTTCACCGCCGTGCTGCTGCTGGTGCGCGACCACCGGCGGCTGCGCCGCTACGCCTACCTCGGGGCGCTGCTGGCGCTGGTCCTGCTGGTGGTGCCGATCTTCTTCCCGCCGGTGTACGGCTCCCGGATCTGGATCGTGGTCGGGCCGCTCTCCTTCCAGCCGGGGGAGTTCGCCAAGATCCTGCTCGCGGTCTTCTTCGCCGCCTACCTGGCGGTGCACCGGGACGCGCTGGCGCTGACCGGCCGCCGGGTCTGGCGCTGGCAGCTGCCGCGCGGGCGGGTGCTCGGGCCGGTGCTGCTGATCTGGGCGGCCTTCGTCGGGGTGCTGGTGCTGGAGACCGACCTCGGGACGGCCCTGCTGTACTTCGGCCTGTTCGTGGTGATGCTCTACGTGGCCACCGCCCGCACCGGCTGGATCGCGATCGGCCTGGGCCTGGCGGCGGTCGGCGCGGTGACGGTGGGCTGGCTCTCGCCGCACGTGCACAGCCGGGTGGTGGACTGGCTGGACCCGCTGGGCTCGATCACGGCGGGCAGGGGCGCCAACCAGATCGCCCAGTCGCTGTTCGCCTTCGCCTGGGGCGGCGAGCTGGGCACCGGGCTGGGCGACGGGCACTCGGTGCTGATCGGCTTCGCCGCCAAGTCGGACTTCATCCTCGCGACCATCGGTGAGGAGCTCGGCCTGACCGGGCTGATCGCGGTGCTGCTGCTGTACGCGGTGCTGGTCTCGCGCGGCTTCCGGACCGGCATCGCGCTGCGCGACCCGTTCGGCCGGCTGCTGGCGATCGGGCTGGCCGCGATCGTCGGCCTCCAGGTGTTCGTGGTGGCGGGCGGGGTGCTGGCGCTGATCCCGCTGACCGGGATGACGATGCCGTTCATCGCCCAGGGCGGTTCCTCCGTCGTCACCAACTGGATCATCGTGGCGCTGCTGGTGCGGATGAGTGATGACGCCCGGCGGCCGGTGCCCGTACTCGCACCGGTGACCGCGCCCGTGCCGGAGGTGCCGTGATGGTGGGGCTCCGGCCGCGGGGCAACGGCCCGCAGGGGCTGCCCGGGATCTCGGTGACCGGGCGCCGGGCGGCCACCTTCTGCCTGCTGCTGGTCGGGGCGCTGTGCGTGCAGGCCACCCGGGTGCAGGTCTTCGAGGCCCGGGACCTCGACCGCAACAGCGCCAACCAGCGGCTCACCGTCGAGCGGTACGCCCAGCCGCGCGGGGACCTCCTGGTCGGCGGCCGTCCGGTGACCGGCTCCAGCCCCACCGGCGGCCGGTACGCCTACAAGCGCACCTACACCGACGGCCCGACCTACGCCGCCGTGACCGGCTTCGCCTCCCAGGCGTACGGCAACAGCCAGCTGGAGGGCACCGAGGACGACCTGCTGACCGGCACCGACGGGCGGCTGACCGGCTGGTCGCTCCGGGACGCGATCACCCGCCGGCGCAACCCCGGCGGGGACGTGTACACCACGATCTCCCCGGCGGCCCAGCAGGCCGCGATGCGCGGGCTCGGCGGCCAGAAGGGCGCGGTCGCCGCGATCGAACCGGCCACCGGGCGGATCCTGGCGCTGGCCAGCACCCCCTCCTACGACCCGGGCGGCTTCGCCGGCTCGGCCGCCGCCGACCAGACGGCCTGGAACCGGCTGCAGGCCGACACCGACCAGCCGATGCTCAACCGGGCGCTGCGCCAGACCTACCCGCCGGGCTCGACCTTCAAGGTGGTCACCGCGGCCGCGGCGCTGGCGGCCGGGGCGGTCACCGACCCGGACGCGCCGACCGGGGCGCCCTTCCCGTACGTGCTGCCGGGGACGACCACGCCGCTGGTCAACGACAGCGCGGCCTGCGACCGGCCGGGGCTCTCGCTGGACGCGGCGATGACCGCCAGCTGCAACAGCGTGCTGGGCTACCTCGGGGTGCGGACCGGGCTGTCGAAGCTGGTGGCGACGGCCGAGGGGTTCGGCTTCAACGACCCGAGGCTGGACCTGCCGGTGCGCCCGGCCCGGTCCAACGTCGACACCGCGATGGACCCGTCCCAGCTGGCGCTCTCCTCGATCGGGCAGTTCGACACCGCGGCCACCCCGCTGGTGATGGCGATGGTCGCGGCCGGGGTGGCCAACGACGGGACGGTGATGCGGCCGCAGCTCGTGGACCGGCTGACCAGGGGCGACGGCACCGAGGTCGAGGTGATGAAGCCGGCCGTCTACCGGCGGGCGCTGACCCCGGCGGTGGCCGGGCAGGTGCGGAAGCTGATGACGGACGTGGTGGAGAACGGCACCGGCGGCAACGCCCGGATCCCCGGGGCGGTGGTCGGCGGCAAGACCGGGACGGCCCAGCACGGGGTGGACAACAGCGGGACGCCGTACGCCTGGTTCATCTCCTGGGCCAAGCCGGCCGGCTCGGACGCGGTGCCGCCGGTCGCGGTGGCCGTGGTGGTCGCGGACAGTGACGCCACGGACGTCACCGGTGGCGCGCTGGCCGCCCCGATCGCCCGTTCGGTGATGCGGGCGGTGCTCGGCGGCTGACCCGGACAGGGCCGCCGACCTGCTCTTCTATCCGATGTCCGGAAGATCCGCCGCGTGCGGAGTGTCCGGTTTGTGAGCTCTGATGCGCCGATTCGTACAATGCGCTGATCAATATTGTTTGTTTGCGACACTGGTGCCTTTGCCGGGTACTGTCCCATGTTTGTTCGGTTGGTCCCCGAAGGCACCCCCCAGTGCACACAGGGTGACCGGCCGTCAGGACACCCTCCCCCCGCCCAGAAGGACCGCAGTTTTGGCCAGCAACACCCTCGGTGCGCGTCTGCTGCGCCGCAAGCCCGTCTCGACCCTGATCGCGGAGAGCGAGGGCCGGGACCTCCCGGCCGGCGCACCCGGGGAGGGCGGCCGCTCCGGCATCCACCTGCGCCGCTCGATCGGCCTCTGGCAGCTGTCCGCGATCGGCATCGGCGCCACCATCGGCACCGGCATCTTCTTCGTCCTCGGCAGTGCGGTGCCGCAGGCCGGGCCGGCCGTGATCCTGTCCTTCGTGATCGCCGCGGTCACCGCCGGGCTCACCGCGCTCTGCTACGCCGAGATGGCCTCCGCGATCCCGGTCTCCGGCTCCTCGTACTCGTACGCCTACGCCACCCTCGGCGAGGGCGTCGCCTTCGGCGTCGGCATCTGCCTGCTGATGGAGTACGGCGTCTCCGCCTCCGCGATCGCGGTCAGCTGGGCCGAGTACCTGAACAAGTTCCTCGACCTGGCCTTCGGGTTCAAGATCCCCCAGCAGCTGTCCGGCGCGCCCGACAGCACCCACTGGTTCAACCTGCCGGCGCTGCTGCTGGTCGCGATGATCTGCTTCCTGCTGATCCGCGGCGTCAGCGAGTCGGTGAAGGTCAATGCGGCCATGGTCGGGATCAAGATCCTCATCCTGCTGCTGTTCGTCGGCGTCGCCCTGACCGGCTTCCACTCCGGCAACCTGACCCCGTTCATGCCGCTCGGCATCGGCGGCGTGCAGATGGCCGCCTCCAGCATCTTCTTCTCCTTCATCGGCCTGGACGCCGTGTCCACTGCCGGCGAGGAGGTCAAGAACCCGCGCCGCACCATGCCGATGGCGATCATCGTCTCGCTGGTCGTGGTGACCCTGCTGTACGTCCTGGTCGCGCTGGCCGGCATCGGAGCCCAGCCGTGGACCGGCTTCAAGGACCAGGAGGCCGGACTCGCCCAGATCATGCAGGACATCACCGGCCAGAGCTGGCCCGCGATGATCTTCGCGGTCGGCGCGATCATCTCGATCTTCAGCGTCACCCTCGTGGTGATCTACGGCCAGACCCGCATCCTGTACTCGATGGGCCGCGACGGCATGCTGCCCAAGCGCTTCGCCCAGCTCTCCCCGCGCACCGGCACCCCGGTCTGGAACACCCTGGTGGTCGGGGTCGGCGTGGGCGCGCTGGCCGCGTTCATCCCGCTGGACGTGCTGGCCGACATCACCAGCCTCGGCACCCTGATCGCCTTCTCCGTGGTCTCGATCGGTGTGATCGTCCTGCGCCGCACCCAGCCCGACCTGCCGCGCGGCTTCAAGGTCCCCGGCTACCCGGTCGTCCCGCTGGTCAGCGTGGGCTTCTGCGCCTACCTGATCACCGGCCTGCACGCCGACACCTTCCGGGCCGGCGCGATCGCCCTGGTCGTGGCGGTGGCCGTCTACTTCGGGTACAGCATCAAGCACTCCCGGCTGGAGCGCGCCGAGCGCCAGGGCGTCCCGGCCGGCACCGACGCCGGCTGACCGGGGCGTCGGCCGTCGGGCCGTTACCCAATCGTGAAGGGCCGCCGCGTGGTACGACACCCGGCGGCCCTACGCGCGTAGCGTCCCGATCGGCACCCGAGGCAGTGGCGACAGGGCCCGGTTCGCCGCCATAACCTTCCACCATGGTGAGCACCCGCACGCCCGGCTTCTCCCGCCCGCGCGGCCGCTTCACCGGCCGCGCCAGAACGCCGGCCCAGTCCATCGGAGCCGAACTGCCGGCCAGATCCGGACGGCCCCCGGCCGGCTCCTCGACCCGGCCGTTCCCCCGTCAGCGTGGTGAGAACACCTTTCCGCCCACGCCCGATCGGTGGAATCCCGCCCGGATCGCCTCGCTGCGCTGGGTACAGCTGCTCGGCTGTCTGATCGCGGCCGGCTGGGCCGCGGCCTTCCCGCTCGTCTCCGACCTGGCCAACCAGCGGCTGTGGGGCCTCGTCGCCGCCCCCGCCTACGTCGTGGCCGGCCTGCTCTGCCTCACCCTGCCGCGCCGCTTCGCGGCCGAGGCCGCCGCCGTGGTCGCCCTGCTCGGGGCCGTGCTGGCGCCGCTCGGACTGCTCGCGGTGACCGGCCGCCACCAGTCCGAGGTGATGGTGGTCGAACGCTCGGCCCACCTGATGCTCACCACCGGCGACGTCTACCTCGCGCACCCCGTGGTGGTCACCGACTACAACCCCTACCTGCCGGCGATGTCCCTGTTCGGGCTGCCGCGCCAGCTGCTCGGCAGCTCCACGGCCTTCGCCCGGGTCGCGGGGGACGCCCGGATCTGGTTCGCCCTCACCTTCGTGGTCTGCCTGCTGGCCGCCTGGCGGCTGCTCCGGCCCGACCGGGACCGGGCGCCGCTGCTGCCGCTGGCCGTCCTCACCGCCTCGCCGCTGATAGCGCTCGCCCTGGTGGTCGGCGGCGTCGACCTGCCGCTGATCGGGGTCTGCTGCCTGGCCATGGCGCTCGCCGAGCGGGACCGCACCGTCGCCGCCGGGCTGGTGCTCGCCCTCGCCTGCAGCCTCAAGTGGACCGCCTGGCCCGCCCTGCCGGTGGCCGTCCTGCTGCTGTGGCGGCTGTACGGGCGCCGGCCCGCCGCCCGCACCGCGCTGATCGGGGTCGGGGTGAGCGCGGCGGTGCTGCTGCCGTCCGTACTGACCCAGCCGGAGGCGCTGCGCGACCAGGTGGTGCGCTTCCCGCTCGGGATGACCGCGATCCGCACCCCCGCGGGCAGCCCGCTGCCCGGCAAGGTGCTGGCCGGCTTCGGGCCGACCGGGCACACCGTCTCGCTGGCGCTGATGACCCTCGCCCTGATCGGGGTGGCGATCTGGCTGGTGGCCCGGCCGCCGGTCTCCGCGATCGCCGCCGCCGACCTGCTGGCGGCCGGGCTCGCGATCGCCTTCATGCTCGCCCCGGCCGGGCGGTTCGGGTACCTGGCGCTGCCCGCCGTGCTGGTGATCTGGCCCCGGCTGGCGGCCCGGCGCTGGAGCAGCCGGCGCCCGGCGACGCCCTGGCCCGCCTAGGGGTCTGTCCTGCCGCGGGGCTGACCGCGCCCGGACGCACGGGAGCCCGCCACGACGTCGTGGCGGGCTCCCCGCGTACCGGCCGGCTGTCCGGGCGTACCGGCCAGGCGCTAGGCGGTCACTTGTTGCCGGTCTTGAGCAGCGAGGCGACGGCCGGGCCGGCCGCGTCCACGCCGTGGCCGCCGCCCTGGACCTCGGCAGCGACCGCGAGGTTGCCGCGGAAGGCGGTGAACCAGCTGTTGGTGGTGGAGGCGCCCTGGACCTCGGCGGAGCCGGTCTTGGCCCCCGCGTTGTCGGTGATCCCGGCCATCACCTGACTGGCCGTGCCGCCGACGGCGGTGGCGTTCATCATCGCGCGCAGCTTGGCGGCGACGTCCGGCGAGATCTGCCGGGCCGCCTGCTGCTGCGGCAGGCCGGCGACCAGGACGGGCTGCTTGAAGGCGCCGCTCTGGACGGTCGCCGTGATCGAGGCGATGGCCAGCGGGTTCATCTGGACCTTGCCCTGGCCGATGTAGTTCATCGCCTGCTCGTCCTTGCTGCCCGGGGTCGCCGGGATCTTGCCGTCGGCGTTCGGCAGGCCGGTCTTCCACTCCAGGCCGATGCCGTACACGTCCTTGGCGGTGCCGGACAGCGTCTCGGGCTTGAGGCTGGTCAGGCCCTGGTTGATGAAGGCGGTGTTGCAGGACACCATGAAGTCCTTCTGGAGCGTGTAGTCCGGGAAGGCGCCGGGGAAGTCGTTCGGGATCGCCACCGGGTTGCTGCTCTTCTCCGGGCAGGCCACCGGGGAGTCCGGGCCGAGGCCGGCCTCCAGCAGGGCCGTCGAGGTGACGATCTTCATCGTCGAGCCCGGGGCGAGCAGGCCGGTGAAGGCCCGGTTCTGGCCGGTGGCCGGGGCGTTGGCGAAGGCCAGCACCTGGCCGGTGCTCGGCTCGATGGCGACGATGGAGCCCGACTTGCCGCCCAGGTCGGTCATCGCCTTCTCGGCGGCGGCCTGGAGGGTGTTGTCGATGGTCACCTTGAAGGGCTTGCCGGGCTTGGGCTCGACGATGGTGAACAGCTTGTCCGCGGCGGTCTTGCCGGCCGGGTCGCTGATCACCACCGCGGTGCCCGCGTCCTGGTCCTTGTTCGGGTCCGGCGGCAGCAGCTTGTGGGCGTTGTCCTGGAGGGTGGCCATCAGCGCCGGGGTGAGCGAGGCGCCCTGCAGCGCCTTGCCGTTGCGGTCCACCACGGAGGACGGCGGGGCGAAGACCTGCTGGGTGGCGATGGTCTCGTTGCCGGACAGGTGCGGGTGGATCACCGAGGGCGCCCAGTGCACGGCCGGGGTGTTGTCGCTCATCTTCACGACGCCGAGGAAGCCGTTGTAGTCCCAGACCCGGCTGGTGCCGGCGAACTCGGCCCGGGCCTTGAAGCCCATCAGCACGCCGGTGGGCCCGGTCGGGGCGGCGGCGGACGGCGAGTCGGTGGCGCCGGGGGTGGCGCCCGCGGTCGGGGTCGCGGAGGCCGCGCCGGTGGGCTTGGCCGGGGTCGGGGTGCCGGTCGCCGAGGCGAAGGCCTGCGGGGTGGCCGGGCCGGCCGGGGTCAGGGTCAGCGCGCTCGGCTTCACCTGGTCCTTGAAGGCCGTCAGCGCCGTGGTGGCCGTCGCCGGGTCGTCGGTCAGCGAGGCCGCCTTGGCGATGTCGCCGGAGGCCCAGGCCGCCAGGAAGTCCTTCGCACCGTTCGCCGCCTGATCGGCCGAGGGCGGCTCGGCGACCACCGTACGGGGCTTCTTGTCGCCCGAGGACCCGGAGTCCGAGCCGCCGACCAGGCTGTAGGCCCCGTAGCCGCCGCCCGCGAGGACGGCGATGGACACGCCGGTGATGATGCCGATCTTCGCGCCACTGCGCATGGTGCAAATCCCCCAGGGGTCTCGCGGCCGGGCGCAACCGGCGGGGCCGGAAACGCGGTACGTCCCCCACCCTAGGCAGGCGGGATCGGTGCGCCGACGAAAGGCCGGGGACTTGTGACGGATCTGGTACGTGTCGTGGACCGCGTACGGACGGTTCGGGGGGACCGTGTGCGGGCCGCTCAGATCCAGCTGGTGAACCACATCCGGTTGCGCCACTGCTCCAGCGGGATGGTCTGCCCGGTGAACAGCGGGAAGAAGTAGAGGAAGTTCCAGATGATCAGCAGCACCAGCAGCCCGGCCGCGGCCGAGCCGATGATCCGGCGGTCCCGGGAGGCGCCGGCCGGCCCGATCAGCGCGCCGATCAGCATCGTCACGGCGAGCACCAGGAACGGGACGAAGACCACCGCGTAGAAGAGGAAGATCGTCCGCTGCTGGTAGAGGAACCACGGCAGGTAGCCGGCGGCCAGGCCGCACAGCAGCGCGCCGGCCCGCCAGTCCCGGCGGAACGCCCACCGCCACAGGCAGTAGACCAGCGCCAGCACGGCCGTCCACCACAGCAGCGGGGTGCCGATGCCCAGCACCTCGCGGGCGCAGTCGGTGACGGTGCAGCCGTTCTGGCCGAGCTTGGGGGACTCGTAGTAGAAGGAGACCGGCCGGCCCAGCACCAGCCAGGACCACGGGTTCGACTGGTAGGTGTGCGGGTCGGTCAGGTGGGTGTGGAACTCGTAGACCGTCGAGTGGTAGTGCCACAGGGCGCGCAGCCCCTCGGGTATCCACGGGTAGTCGGTGGAACGGCCGACCGCCCAGTCCCGGCCCCAGCCGCCCTGGCCGGGGGCGTTGCTGCTGGCGAACCAGCCCCACCAGGAGGCCAGGTAGACGGCCACCGACACCACGACGACCGACACGAAGGCCGGCACCACGTCCCGGGCCAGCACCGCCAGGTACGGGCGGGGGGCGCCGGCCAGCCGGCGGGCGCCGACGTCCCAGAGCACCGTCAGCACGCCGAAGGCCGCCGCGACGTACAGGCCGCTCCACTTGGTGGCGCAGGTCAGGCCGACGCAGACGCCGGCCGCGATCCGGTACGGGCGCCAGCCCAGGTTGAGCCGCTGGGCGAGCAGCGGGTTCTCGGTCCCCCCGAGCTTCGCGGCGAACCGGGCCCGGGTGTGGTCGCGGTCCAGCAGCAGGAAGCCGAAGGCGGCGAGCATCCAGAACATCACGACGAGGTCGAGCAGGGCGGTCCGGCTGAGCACCAGGTGCAGGCCGTCCACCGAGAGCAGCAGCCCGGCCACGCAGCCCAGCAGGGTGGAGCGGAACATCCGGCGGGCGATCCGGGCCAGCATCAGCACCGACAGGGTGCCGAGCAGGGCCACCGCGAACCGCCAGCCGAAGGGGTTCATGCCGAACAGCTGCTCGCCCGCGCCGATGATCCACTTGCCGACCGGCGGGTGCACCACGTACGACGGCGTCGGGCGGTACGGCACGGCCGCGCCCGGCGTCATGATCGTCGTGTTGGCGTCCTCCGGCCAGTTGATCTCGTAGCCGCCGTGCCAGAGCGCGTAGGCGTCCTTGGCGTAGTACGTCTCGTCGAAGATGATCGCGTGCGGCTGGCCGAGGTCCGTGAACCGCAGCAGCCCGGCGAACACCGCCACCGCGACCGGGCCCAGCCAGCCGGACCAGCGGCACAGGAAGTACCAGAGGCCCTGCGGCAGCCGCAGGCCCAGGCGCAGCAGCAGCGGGGACTGCGCGACGTCGGGCGCCGTCACCCGGGGGCCGTCCGGCATCGGCGGGACGAGGCGCTCGGTGAGCGTGCCGGTCGGGCGGGCCCGGTAGCCGTACCCGGCCAGGCGCTCCCGCCAGCCGACGGGGGACTCGGGTGAGCGGGGGGACGGCAGGCCGACACCGCCCTGCGCGGAGTGGTCCGTACCAGTGGGCGTCTGCGCCGCCGTGTCGCCGTTCATCCGCCACATCGTAGGGGCGCTCCTCGTACGGGTGAGCGGTCCCTCGGAAGCTGCCCGAATCGTCACCAAAGCTCCGGGGGCGATGGAGCTGCGAAGATGGGGTCCGTGACAGGAGTACTGGTTCTCGCAGGCACCCCCATCGGCGACGTCTCGGACGCCCCGCCCCGGCTGGTCAACGAACTGGCGACGGCGGACGTCATCGCCGCCGAGGACACCCGTCGGCTGCGCCGGCTCACCCAGGCGCTCGGGGTGACCCCGGCAGGGCGGGTCGTCTCGTACTTCGAGGGCAACGAGGTCGGCCGCACCCCCGAGCTGGTCGAGGCGCTGCTCGGCGGCGCCCGGGTGCTGCTGGTCACCGACGCCGGGATGCCCTCCGTCTCCGACCCCGGCTACCGGCTGGTGGCGGCCGCCGTCGAGGCGGACGTGAAGGTCACCGCGGTGCCCGGGCCGTCCGCGGTGCTCACCGCGCTCGCGCTGTCCGGCCTGCCGGTCGACCGCTTCACCTTCGAGGGCTTCCTGCCGCGCAAGACCGGCGACCGGGCCCGGCAGCTGGCCTCGATCGCCGCCGAACCGCGCACCATGGTCTTCTTCGAGGCGCCGCACCGGATCGCCGAGGCGCTGGCCGCGATGGCCGGGGCCTTCGGGCCGGAGCGCCCGGCCGCCGTGTGCCGCGAGCTCACCAAGACCTACGAGGAGGTCAAGCGCGGGCCGATCGGCGAGCTGGCGGCCTGGGCGGCGGACGGCGTCAAGGGCGAGATCACCGTCGTGGTCGCGGGCGCCCCGCCGGCCGCGCCCCGGGAACTGACCCCGGCCGAGCTGGCCCGGCTGGTGGCCGTCCGGGAGGAGGCCGGGGAACACCGCAAGGAGGCCATCGCGGCGGTCGCGGTCGAACTGTCCGTGCCCAAGCGGGAGGTCTTCGACGCGGTGGTCGCGGCGAAGAAGGACGGACCGAAGGACGGACCGAAGGACGGCCCCGACGGGGCGCCGAAAAAGGGGTGAATTCCGGGGGTTGCGTGGCGGGCGGGGAGTCGTACCTTGGAGTGAAGGCCCGGCTAAACGCCCGCTGAGCTGAAGGTTCGACCCCGGATTCCGGTTCGCGACGCGCCCTTTGTATAGGGCTCGCCAACCCGCTTCCAAGTCTTCACAAGAAGGGCGTCAGCCAGGGCGGTACGGGCATTTCCTTGAACGGAAAGACCCAGCCGGGCGAGGGCCCGACGGGCACTGGGAGTTGGCTATGAGCGACACGATCGGTAGCCCCCGCAGTGGCAACGCGCTGAGCGCCCCCGGCCTGGCGGGGCGGGCGCACACTCCCGTCGAGACCGTGCGGGAGGCCTACTCCTTCGCCTGCCTGCGCTGCGGGTACGGCTGGGAGCAGGCGTACGACATCGAGCACCACGTGGCCCGGGACGGCCACACCGTGTTCGAGTACCACGCCAACGGTGTCCGGGTGCCGTCCCCGCTGCTCAAGCCGACCTGCCCGGGATGCGGTGGACACACCGTCCGGATCATGCGCGAGGGCCGGGTGGCCGTCGCCGACCAGCCCTGGCAGCACGCCCCCGGCTACCCGGCGCACGCCGAGCCGGCCGGGGCGACCCCGGCGTCCGGGGCGGCCGAGCCGCAGGGACGCTGGGCCCGGTTCTGGTCGCGGCTCCTGGGCTGACCGGGCCGACGGGCCCGGGGAGCGCGACCGGGGCCGCCCGCCGCGAGCAGTGCGGCGGGCGGCCCCGCAGTACGTGGAGGTGCTGAGGGCCCGGCGGGGCGCGGGGGCGCCGGGGCCCGGCACGGCGCCGGGGTAATGCGGTCGAGGGGTGCGTTCGGGCCCGACTAAGCTTTCCGACCATGGCGGCCACTGCAGACCACAGCACCACCGGGGCGAGCACCCCGGCGTACTACGTTTCCACCCCGATCTACTACGTCAACGACCGTCCCCACCTGGGCCACGCGTACACCACCGTGGCGGGCGACGTCCTCACCCGCTGGCACCGCCAGCGCGGCGAGAAGGTGTGGTACCTGACCGGCACCGACGAGCACGGTCAGAAGATCATGCGGACCGCCGAGGCCAACGGCGTCAGCCCGCAGGAGTGGTGCGACAAGCTGGTCGAGGAGGCCTGGAAGCCGCTCTGGCAGCACCTGGAGATCGCCAACGACGACTTCATCCGCACCACCCAGGAGCGGCACACCGACCGGGTGCAGGAGTTCGTCCAGGAGCTGTTCGACAAGGGCGAGATCTACAAGGGCGGCTACTCCGGCCCGTACTGCGTCGGCTGCGAGGAGTACAAGCTCCCGAACGAGCTGCTCGACGGCGCCACCGAGGACGAGAAGCTCTGCCCGGTCCACAAGAAGCCGGTCGAGTGGCTGGAGGAGGAGAACTACTTCTTCCGGCTCTCCGCCTACGGCGAGCGGCTGCTGGAGTTCTACGCCGCCAACCCCGACTTCATCCAGCCGGCCTCGGCCCGCAACGAGGTGCTGCGCTTCGTCGAGCAGGACCTCAAGGACCTCTCGATCTCCC
The DNA here is from genome assembly GCF_042884005.1 of Kitasatospora sp. NPDC058162. Taxonomy (NCBI): domain Bacteria; kingdom Bacillati; phylum Actinomycetota; class Actinomycetes; order Kitasatosporales; family Streptomycetaceae; genus Kitasatospora; species Kitasatospora sp. NPDC058162. The sequence goes on along the minus strand of NZ_JBHVUS010000003.1, from coordinate 242,128 downwards.
GCTCCACCTTCAGCTGGGGCATCCCGCTGCCCTGGGACGAGAAGCACGTCCTCTACGTCTGGGTCGACGCGCTGCTGAACTACATCACCGCGGCCGGCTACGGCAGCGACCCGGAGCGCTTCGCCGAGCTCTGGCCGGCCTCCGTCCACCTGGTCGGCAAGGACATCCTGCGCTTCCACGCGGTGATCTGGCCGGCCATGCTGATGGCCGCGGGCCTGCCGCTGCCCAAGCGGGTCGTCGCCAACGGCTGGCTGATGGTCGGCGGCGAGAAGATGTCCAAGTCCAACCTGACCGGCATCGCGCCCACCGACCTGACCTCGCACTTCGGCGTCGACGCGTACCGCTACTACTTCCTGCGGGCGATCCCGTTCGGCACGGACGGCTCGTTCTCCTGGGAGGACTTCACCGCCCGCTACACCTCCGAGCTCGCCAACGACTTCGGCAACCTGGCCTCCCGGGTCGCCGCGATGGTCGGCAAGTACTTCGGCGGGGCGCTGCCGGCCGCCACCGCTGCGGGCGAGGCCGAGCAGGCCGTCGCGGACGGGCTGGCCGCGGCCGTCGCCGCCGCCGACGCCAAGATCGGCGAGGAGCTGGACTTCGCCGGCGGCCTCGCGGCGATCTTCGAGTTCGTCAAGCAGGTCAACGGCTACCTCACCACCCAGGAGCCGTGGAAGGTCGCCAAGGACGAGTCGGCCGAGGGGCAGGCCCGACTGGCCACCATCCTCTACACCGCCGCCGAGTCGCTGCGCGGCACCGCCGTGCTGCTCAACCCGGTGATGCCGTCCACCGCCGAGAAGCTGTGGGCCTCGCTCGGTGCCGCCGAGGGCCTCGGCGCGCTCGCCGACCAGCGCGTCGCCACCGCCGGCGACTGGGGCCGGCTGCCCGCCGGTGCCACCGTCACCAAGGGCGACATCCTGTTCCCGCGCCTCGAAGAGAAGCCGACCGCCTGATGCCCGCCAAGGACGACGACCGGTCGACCCCGCCGCCGCTGCCGGAACCCCTGGCCGTGGCGGTGGCCGACTCGCACACCCACCTCGACATGCAGGCCGGCACCCCGGCCGAGGGGCTCGCCCGGGCCGCCTCGGTCGGCGTCACCACGGTCGTGCAGGTGGGCTGCGACGTGCCCGGCTCGCGCTGGGCCGCCGAACTGGCGGCCCGGTACGAGCAGGTGCACGCGGCCGTCGCCCTGCACCCCAACGAGGCGCCGCGGATCTTCCTCGGCGACGCCGACGGGTGGTCCGGACAGCAGCGGCTCGCGGGCGGGCAGGCGGCGCTGGACGAGGCGCTCGCCGAGATCGACGCGCTGGCCGCGCTGCCGCAGGTCCGCGCCGTCGGCGAGACCGGCCTGGATTATTTCCGCACCGGGCCGGAGGGCGTGGAGATCCAGAAGGAGTCGTTCCGCCGCCACATCGAGATGGCCAAGCGGCACGGCAAGGCGCTGGTCATCCACGACCGCGACGCCCACGAGGACGTCATCGCCGTCCTGCTGGCCGAGGGCGCCCCGGAGCGCACCGTCTTCCACTGCTACTCCGGCGACGCCGGGATGGCGAAGACCTGCGCCGAGCACGGCTGGTACCTCTCCTTCGCCGGCCCGGTCACCTTCAAGGCCAACCAGCCGCTGCGCGACGCCCTCCTCGCCACCCCGCTCGACCGGATCCTGGTCGAGACCGACGCCCCCTTCCTCACCCCGCACCCGTACCGGGGGCGGCCGAACGCGCCGTACCTCATCCCGGTCACGGTCCGCTCGATGGCCGCCACCCTGGGGCTGCACGAGGACGAGCTGTCGACGGCCATCGCGGCGAACACGGCGCGGGCCTTCGGGTACTGAGCCGTCCGCTGGCCGTCCGCTGACCGTCCCCTGCCCGGCCGAGCCCCGGCCGGGCGGGGCGGCGCGGTCCGGCGCGTCCGGACGGCGCCGCCCGCGCCCGTATCCTTGGCGCGTGAGCACCACCGACCCCACCCCTGACAGCCACCTGCTGGGCGCCGCCGACATCCGGGAGCTGGCGGCCGCGTTCGGCGTGAAGCCGACCAAGCAGCGCGGGCAGAACTTCGTCATCGACGGCAACACCGTGCGGCGGATCGTCCGTGCCGCCGAGGTGACGGAGCAGGACGCGGTGGTGGAGGTCGGGCCCGGGCTCGGCTCGCTCACGCTGGCGCTGCTGGAGGTCGCCCGGCACGTCACCGCGGTCGAGATCGACCCGGTGCTCGCCCAGCACCTGCCGGACACCGTCGCGGCCCGGATGCCCCGCAAGGCGGACTCCTTCGACCTGGTGTTCAGCGACGCGATGGAGGTCACCGAGCTGCCCGGCCCGGCGCCCACCGCGCTGGTCGCCAACCTGCCGTACAACGTGGCCGTGCCCGTCCTGCTGCACATGCTGGCGACCTTCCCCAGCATCGAGCGGACCCTGGTGATGGTGCAGAGCGAGGTCGCCGACCGGCTCGCCGCCAAGCCCGGCAACAAGGTGTACGGCGTCCCGTCGGTCAAGGCCAACTGGTACGCCGAGGTGAAGCGGGCCGGCGCGATCGGGCGGAACGTGTTCTGGCCCGCCCCCAACGTCGACTCCGGGCTGGTCTCGCTGATCCGCCGCGACCCGCCGAAGACCACCGCCAGCCGCACGGAGGTGTTCGCGGTGGTCGACGCCGCGTTCGCCCAGCGCCGCAAGACCCTGCGCGCCGCGCTGGCCGGCTGGGCCGGCTCCGCCGCCGGGGCCGAGCAGGCGCTCGCGGCCGCCGGGATCGACCACAAGCTGCGGGGCGAGATGCTGACGGTGGAGCAGTTCGCCGCGATCGCCGAGCACAAGCCCGTCGGGCCGGTGGCTCCGGCTGCGCCCGCCACGTCTGCCGCATCTGCTGAGGACGACGAGTGATCACCGTACGGGTACCGGCCAAGGTCAACGTCCAGCTCGGGGTCGGCGGACTGCGCGCCGACGGGTTCCACGACCTGGCCAACGTGTTCTTCGCGGTCGCCCTGGGCGACGAGGTCACGGCCAGCCGGGGCGAGGGCGTCACGCTCAGCTGCTCCGGACCCGACGCCGGCGCCGTCCCGCTCGACGACGGCAACCTCGCCGCCCGCGCCGCCCGGCTGCTCGCCGCCCACCACGGGATCGCCGACCCGGGCGTGCACCTGCACATCGCCAAGGCCATCCCGGTCGCCGGCGGCATGGCCGGCGGCAGCGCCGACTGCGCCGCCGCGCTGATCGCCTGCGACGCGCTGTGGAAGCTCGACACCCCCCTCGCCACGCTGCTGGACCTGGCCGCCGAACTGGGCTCCGACGTGCCGTTCGCCCTGCTCGGCGGCGTCGCGCTGGGCCGCGGCCGGGGCGAGATCCTGGAGCCGGTCACCGTCTCCGGCACCTTCCACTGGGTCTTCGCGGTCGCCGACGGCGGCCTGTCCACCCCCGCCGTCTTCCGCGAGTGCGACCGGCTGCGCGAGGAGGCCGGCACCGGCTCCAGCGACGTCCAGGTGCCCACGCCCGACGCCGACCCGGCGCTGCTCGCCGCCCTCGCCGACGGCGACGCCGTCGCCCTGGCCACCGCGCTCACCAACGACCTCCAGCCCGCCGCGCTCTCGCTGCGCCCCGCGCTGGCCGCCACCCTGCGAGCCGGCACCGAGGCCGGTGCGCTCGGCGCCCTGGTCTCCGGCTCCGGGCCGACCTGCGCCTTCCTGGTCAAGGACGCCGAGGCGGCCGCCGCCGTCGCCGAGGCGCTGCTGGCCTCCGGCACCTGCCGGGCCGCGCACGCCACGTACGGGCCGGTGCCGGGGGCGTCGGTGCTGCCGTAAGGCGGTCGTGCGGCGGTGCGGGCGCCGCCTCGGGGCGGCGAGGATGCCGCCCAGGGGTGGTGCGGGTGCCGCCTCGGGGCGGTGAAGGTGCGGCGGCCCGCCCATTAGGCTGGGGTGATCGGGGCGTCCCCGAGAGCGGGGCGGGCTGGGCCCGCCCCCGACCGCCGAACCCAGGAGCGCAGCACACGTGGCCGTCAACCTCGCCACCATCGAGTCCGTCACGAAGGTCTACGGCACCCGCGCCCTGCTGGACGGTGTGAGCCTGGGCGTGAGTGAGGGCGACCGGATCGGCGTCGTCGGCCGCAACGGCGACGGCAAGACCACCCTGATCCGGATGCTCGCCAAGCTGGAGGAGCCCGACGGCGGCCGGATCACCTGGAACGGCGGCCTCGAACCGGCCGTCCTCACCCAGCACGACTCGCTCGACCCCGAGGCCACCATCCGGCACGAGGTGATCGCCGGCCGCGCCGACCACGAGTGGCTCGGCGACGCCCGGATCCGCGACATCATCGAAGGCCTCTTCGGCGGCCTCGACCTGCCCGGCTTCGCCGACGGCCTCGACACCGTCATCGGCCCGCTCTCCGGCGGCGAGCGCCGCCGGATCGCCCTCGCCAAGCTGCTGCTCGGCTCCCCCGAGCTGATCATCCTCGACGAGCCCACCAACCACCTCGACGTCGAGGGCATCAACTGGCTCGCCCAGCACCTGCAGAAGCGCCGCTCCGCGCTGGTCTGCGTCACCCACGACCGCTGGTTCCTCGACCAGGTCTGCACCCGGATGTGGGACGTCCAGCACGGCGAGGTGCACGAGTACGAGGGCGGCTACTCCGACTACGTCTTCGCCCGCGCCGAGCGCTCCCGGATCGAGGCCGTCGAGGAGCAGAAGCGCCAGAACCTCGCCCGCAAGGAGCTGGCCTGGCTGCGCCGCGGCGCCCCCGCCCGCACCTCCAAGCCGCGCTACCGGATCGAGGCAGCCAACGCCCTGATCGCCGACGTGCCGGACCCCCGGGACAAGAGCGAGCTGATGAAGTTCGCCAACGCCCGGCTCGGGAAGACCGTCTTCGAGCTGGAGGACGTCACCGTCAAGGCCGGCCCCAAGCTGCTGCTGGAGAACCTCACCTGGCAGCTCGGCCCCGGCGACCGGATCGGCCTGCTCGGCGTCAACGGCGCCGGCAAGACCTCGCTGCTGCGCGCCATGCGCGACGCCTTCGCCAGCGAGGGCGACGTGCAGCCCACCTCCGGTGTGATCAAGGTCGGCAAGACCGTGCGGCTGGCCTACCTGTCCCAGGAGGTCGCCGAACTGGAGCCGACGACCCGGGTGCTGCAGGCCGTCGAGCAGGTCCGCTCCCGGGTCGACCTCGGCAAGGGCCGGGAGATGAGCGCCGGCCAGCTGTGCGAGCAGTTCGGCTTCGGCAAGGACAAGCAGTGGACGCCGGTCGGCGACCTGTCCGGCGGCGAGCGGCGCCGGCTCCAGCTGCTGCGGCTGCTGATGGACGAGCCCAACGTGCTGTTCCTCGACGAGCCGACCAACGACCTGGACATCGAGACCCTCAACCAGCTGGAGGACCTGCTCGACGGCTGGCCCGGCTCGATGGTCGTCATCAGCCACGACCGGTTCTTCATCGAGCGGACCACGGACGTCGTCCACGCGCTGCTCGGCGACAAGAAGATGCGGATGCTGCCCGGCGGCGTCGACGAGTACCTGGAGCGGCGGGCCCGGATGGCCGCCGCCGCGGCGCAGGCCGCCCCCGCCGCCGCGGCCCCGGCCGTCGACGCCGCCGCCGGGCTGTCCGGCGGGGACCTCCGGGCGGCCAAGAAGGAGATGCAGAAGATCGAGCGGCAGATCGCCAAGCTGGACGAGAAGGAGTCCAAGCTGCACGCCCAACTCGCCGAGCACGCCGCCGACTTCTCCAAGGTCGCCGAACTGGACGGGAAGCTGCGCACCGTCCGGGAGGAGAAGGAGGAGCTGGAGATGACCTGGCTGGAGCTGGCCGAGCAGGTCTGACCTGCTCGACGTTCCCGAACTACCGCTGCCTGAGCAGGAGTTCCAACTCATCCGCCGCACGGCCCAGCGCACTGAGCGCCGGGTCGTGCGGCGCGTCGGGAGCACCGGACACCGGCCTGGCCGGCGGCCTCGTCGGCGGTCGGTGCTCCCGGGCGGCGGCCGCCAACTCGTCCAAGGCCCGGCGGACCCGCTCGGTCTCCGCCGGATCCGGCACCCGGCCGCCGTACCGGATCTGCGCGGCGAACGCCGCCACCGCCCCGCCCAGCCGCTCCAGTGCCGCCGTGGCCGGCAGCCACTGCTCGGCCGACCGGCCCGCGGGCGGCGGCTCGGCCAGCCCCCGCCGCACCTCCTGCCGGGCGTCCGCCAACGACCGGTAGGCCGTACGGCGCAGCCACACCTCGCCGGTCCGGTGCTCCGTCACCGCGTCCAGGTAGGCGCGCAGGGCGGTCGTCGCCGTCACCAGCCGCGGCTCGATCCGGTGCCGAGGACGCTCCGGCCACAACAGGTAGCCGAACAGCAGCACGATCGCGCTCGCCAGGACCGTGTCCAGCACCCGCGGCCGGAACTCGGCCGCGCTGCTCTGCCCGCCGAGTTGGAGCAGCACCAGCGCCATCGGCGTCATCGCCACCGTGTTCAGCCCGTAGTGCGCCGCCGTCACGTACGGCAGCAGGGCCACGCACAGCGCCGCCACCGCCGTCAGCGCCCACTCCTCGGTGGTCCACGCCAGCAGCGCCGCCGTCACCGCCACGCCCAGCGCCGTGCCGACCGCCCGGCTCACCGCCCGCAGGAACACCGAACCCAGATCCGGCTTCAGCACGAACGCGATCGTCATCGGCACCCAGTAGCTCTTGCTCAGCGGGTAGTTGGCCGTCACCGCCGAACCCGCCGCGATGCACAGCGCCACCCGCAGCCCGTACCGGACCGACGGGCCGGACCACAACCTCCCCCGCAGCCGCCACGGGTCCGGCGGCGGCGCGGGAGCCGCGGCGATCCGGGCCGGCCGGCCCGCGACGGCGTCCGCGGCGGCCCGCAGCGCCACGTCCAGGGCCTGCCGCGCCGGGGTGTCCGGCCGCCACTCGGGCACCACCACCTCGCCACCGCCGCGCCGCACCGCCTGCGCCAGCCGGTCCGGGACCGCCGCCACCTCCGGCGGCACCGGCCGCCGCGCCCACAACAGGCCCGTCGCCGCCTCGGTCGCGGTCAGCGCCGCCTCGTACACCGGGCGCAGGGCCGTCCTGCCGTGCCCGGGGAGCAGGTCCTGCCACTGGTCCAGGCGGGCCGTCAACACCCGGCGGGACTCCGCACCCCGCGCCGTACCCAGATCGACGAGCACCCGGCCGAGCGCCTCGTACACCGCCGCCAACGCCCGGGTGCGCGGATCGCCCGCGCGACCGGGCAGCCCCAGCAGCACGACCAACGCCGCCCCCGCCAGCAGCATCGGCGCCGCCGCCCACCACGGCCCCGGCAACGGCATCCCACTGCCCAACGCCGCCGACACCAGCAGCAGCATCCCCGCCGCCGACCCGCGCGGGCCCGTCGCACTCAGCGCGCCCGACACGAACGCCGTCAGCGTCAGCCCGACCCCGAGTGCCACCGCCCCCGCGTGGGCGTGCTGCAAGGCCGTACCGATCAGCATCCCCAAGGCCGAAGCCGACACCGCCGACCCGATCCGCGCCGTCCGCAGCCGTACCGGCTCCACGCGGTCGTTCATCGTCGCGTGCATCGCCCCCAGCCCGGCGAACACCCCCAGATCCAGCCGGTGCGCCCCCAGCCCCACCGCCAGCGGCACCGCCATCCCGACCGCCGCCCGCACCATCAACACCACCGGCACCGGCGGCCGCGCGGGCCGTACGGCCCGGGCCCACCAGGGGGTCGCATCTGGATTCGGCTTGTGTTCAGGCATGTCGTCACACGTCCGTTCTGCGGCCACGGCTCGCTGCTGAGCGACATTGCACGGCAGATGGGGCGTACCGGGGCAGTCTATCCAGCGGCCCGACCCCGGGTTGTACGTGTCAAGTTCGTACCGATCGCGCCCGCGCGGACCATGGGCCCTGCCGGGCCGACAGAGGCGATGGCTACCATGACAGAGGCGGGGGCCGACCCCAGGGCGGGCGGTCGCACCGACCAGGACGGCACCAGCCAGAAGTTGACGGTGTGTTGCGGTACGGAAGCCCGGGAGACGCCCGGAGCGGCCGGCCGTACGGGGGAGAGGTGGATTGCTGTGGGAGAGCCGACGACCACGCCGGGCGCGGGTACGACGCCGGCACCGGGGACGCCAGCGCCGGGGACGCCGGACGCGACGCCGTTCATGCTGGACGGGCCGACGATCCCGCTGCCCTGGGGGCACGGGATCAAGATCGCCCCTGTGGTCAGCACCGTGCAGACGAGCGTCAGCGCGGGCGACTTGGTGGCGGCCTTCGGGAAGAACGACGTCCAGGTCGAGCTTCAGACGCTCACGGCGTTCGCCACGAAGGTCGAGGCCCTGCTCGCCGCCATGGAAGGCTCGGAAGCCGCGCCGTACAAGCTCGAAGCGCAGAAGCTGACCCAGGCGAACTTCGTCAGCGGGGAGAACCCCGGGGCGCTCTCGGAGGCAGTGGCCCTGAATTCCGCCTACAACAAGGTCCACCGCCAGCTCGTCCAGCTCCACAAGGACTTCAAGGCGCAGATCCAGGCGATGCAGAAGGCCGTCGTCCAGTCGGCGGGCTCCTACGGGACCAGCGACGAGAACGCGGCCGCCGACCAGAACGCAGTGGCGAGGAGCGCGGGCGTCACGGGGCCGAAGGAAAAGACGAACCTCTGACGGCGGCGCGGGAGAGGCTCACGGGGAAACGGGGAACAGGTCATGGCAGACGAATACAACGACATGAAGCACGCCGAACTCAAGGCGCTGGTCGACCGCACCACGCCTGACGTGCTGCTGAAGCGAGCCGGCAAGCTCCAGGACGCCGGTCGGGTTCTGACGGAACTCAGTACGGCCCTCCAGGCCCACCTCGGCACGGTCACCTGGGAGGGGCAGGCCGGCGAGAACTTCAAGACCTGGGTCGGGAACCTGTACAAGTCCGCGGCGATCATCGGTGAACACTCCACGACCGCCGGCGGGGCGATGACTCAGGCGGGTGAAGCGCTCAGCACGGCCAAGGTCGCGATGCCCCAGATTCCCCAGCAGGCGATGGACAAGGTCGCCGCTTACGAGAAGCAGACGATTCCCCCGGACGTGCAGGCGAAGGTCTCGGCGGTCGGGGGCACCGCCGACGAGTACATGAAGGCGAAGCTCAAGGACGCTTGGGTCAGCGACGGCGAGTACAAGGCGTTCAAGGCGACGATCCAGACGGAGCAGCAGGAGGCCGCCAAGCAGGTCGGGAACCTGGCCCAGGCGTACAGCGCGGCGACGACGACGCTGAACGGGATTCCCGCCGACGTGACGTTGCCGGGGACGCCCGATGCAGAGCGGAACAAGGGCGGGGAATCGGAATACACGGGCGGTGGTGGCTACGGTTCTGGCTCGAGAGGCGCCCTCCGCAGCCCCCGTACGAACGGCGGCAGCGCCGGTGGGAGCTACAGCCCGTCCGGTGGCAGCTACGGTGGCGCCACCATGAGGCCCCGCGATCCGGCAACGAGCTGGCAGGACCCGTCCAACCCGACCCACCCCGGACCGGTTCCCCCGTACGACCGTGGCCAGCTGCCTCCGCCGCCGCAGGACCCGGGCACCCCCACCCCGCCGTCCCACCCGTCGGACCCGGTCACGCGCCCGGGTACCGGCCTCGACAGCATCCCGACCCTGCCGGACCAGACCACCCCGGTCGGCCCCGGTAGCGGCCCCGTGCTGCCGAGCGGCCCGAGCGGAACTCCCACCTACCCGGGTGGGCCCGGTGGCCCCGGCAGCTTGCCCGGCCTGCCGGGCAGCGGGCCGATCGCGGGCTTCCCCGGCGGGACCGGCGGCGGTTCCGTCCCGACCAGGGGCATCGGCAGCATTCCCGGTAAGGGCGGCGGCTCGGTTCCCCTCCGTACCGGCCCGTTCAGCGGTGGCTCGGTTCCCGGCAAGGCCGGTACCCCCGGTCTCCCGAACGGAGCGGTCTTCGGCCGTGAGGGCGCGATCGGTGGAGGTCGGGTCGGAGGAACGACTCCGGGCGGCGGCATGGGTGGCATGCACCCGGGTATGGGCGGCGGCCACGGTGTCGGCGGCGGCGGTGTCGGCGGCTCGCGTGGTCGCGGGCTGACCTCGACCCCCGGCGGTACGGTCGGCGGCCGCAAGGGCCCCGCTGCCGGTGGGGAGTTCACCCCGGGCGGTACGGGCCTGCGCATCCGTGCGGCCGCGGCGGGAGCCGCCGAGGGCGGTGCCCGGTCCGGACAGAACGGCATGATGGCCCCGGGCGCGGGCGGTCACGGAAACCGGAAGGAACGCGACCGCCGCAACCGCGCGGACTACCTCCACGAGGACGAGGAGACCTGGACCAGCGGTACGCCGGACAGCAACCCGGACGTGATTGAGTAGGTAACAAATGACTGCCCGGCCACTTCGCCCTGCTGGTGGCCGGGCAGCTCTGTCACCGGCGCGGATTTCAGCCGGCGGAACGATCGACGAGGAGTTGTGATGGGGCATGTGCAAGGGCGTCGACGAGTTTTCGCGGCGGCGCTCCTAGCTGCCGGAGCTGTGATTGGCCCGGTTGCTGCACCTGCGGTCGCCGATGAATCGATCCGTGCCGCGCAATGGCATCTGGATGGCATGCATGCCCCGGAGATGTGGCAGGTTTCGAAGGGAACGGGAATCACCGTTGCGGTGATCGACGGGGGATTCAAGCTGGATCACCCGGACCTGGTGGGTCAGTTCCTGCCCGGCAAGGACTTCAGCGGCGGCTCGGGCGGCGTGGGTTCCTACGGCGATGGGCACGGCACGATGATGGCCAGCCTCATTGCCGGAACAGGGAAGAGCCGTGGGGGGAATGGAGCTTACGGCCTTGCGCCCGGTGTGAGGCTCCTTCCGTTGAAGATCAACAACGGGTCTGTGGGAACGTCCGAAACGAGCGACTTCCTCGACCAGATCGGACAGGCTGTCAACTATGCCGTCGATCAGGGCGCCAAGGTGATCAGCATCTCGCAAGGCGCGGCTGCGGTGACAGCCTCCCAGGATGACGTGGTCAAGCTGAACAGGATCCTTGCGGCTGCGAGGGCGAAGGGCGCTCTGGTGTTCGCGGCTGTGGGGAATGAGGCGCAGTCGGGGAATCCGGTCGACTATCCCGGCGGCCTCCCCAACGTCGTCGGAGTCGGGGCGGTGGATCGGACCGGGACCGTGACGGACGAGTCGGAACATGGGCCGCAAGTCGCGCTCGTCGCGCCGGGCGTGGACACACTCGCGGCCTGTACGGAGCCGTCTGGATACTGCCAGGGCCACGGCACGTCCGACGCGACCGCTCTGGCGTCCGCTTCGGCGGCGTTGGTGTGGTCGGTGCACAAGGACTGGTCGGCGAACCAGATCCTGCGGGTGCTCATCAACACTGCGGGTAGGGCCAACGGCGGGACCAGCCGTACGGACGGTGCGGGTTGGGGTGCGGTTCGGCCGCGGATCGCGTTGACGGATCCGGGGGATCCCGGGCCTGCGGATGTGTCGCCGCTTCCGGCTGATGCGGTGACGCCTTCGGCTGCGCCGTCGCCGTCGCCGTCGCCGTCGGCGTCGGCGAGTGCGTCTGTCCCGCCGTCTTCGTCGCCGAGTTCGGCTGGAGCTGCGGCCGCTGCGCCGACGGTGCAGCCGAAGGCGGAGGCGTCGTCCGGGTCGGGCAGTTCGCTGCCGATCGTGGGCGGGGTGGTGGCCGGGCTGTTGGTGGTGGCCGGGGTGGTGTTCGCCGTGGTGCGGCGGCGGAAAGCGGCCCTGCCGCCGGTGGTTCCGCAGGCGCCGATGGGCACGCCGACTCTGCCGCCTCCGCCGTCGCATCAGCCGCCGGTTCCGCCGGGGGACAACCCGTACGCGAGGTAGTTCAGGCTGGTATGTGGGGGGATCGGGTGGGGAGTCGCTGGATGTGGGCTCGGCGGCTTGGGGCTGTCGGGATCGCGGGCCTGTGCGTGGTGGGGAGTGCAGCTGGGCCGGCCGTCGCAGACGATACGGTGCGCGCGCGGCAGTGGCACCTGGATGCCATGAAGGCTCCCGACATGTGGAGGATTTCCACCGGGCAGGGGATCACCGTTGCGGTGATCGACGGGGGATTCAAGCTGGATCACCCGGACCTGGTGGGTCAGTTCCTGCCCGGCAAGGACTTCAGCGGCAGCTCTGGTGGTGTGGGCTCCTATGCTGACGGGCATGGTACGGAGATGGCGAGCCTGATCGCCGGCACCGGTAGGAGTGTGGGAGGAACAGGCGCCTATGGCCTGGCTCCAGGGGCAAAGATCCTTCCGCTCAAGATTAATAACGGTTCGGTTGGAGGGGCATCTCCGACCGATTTTCTTGACCAGATCGGCCAGGCGGTGACTTATGCGGTGGACCAGGGCGCAAAAGTCATCAATATCTCGCAAGGAATGGATGAGGTCAGGTTTTCTCCGGACGACGTGGCGAAACTGAGCCGGATTCTCGCGCAGGCGAGGGCCCGGGGGGCGTTGGTCGTGGCAAGTGTGGGGAATGAGGCGCAGTCGGGGAACCCGGTCTCCTACCCCGGGGGCCTGCCGAATGTGGTCGGCGTCGGGGCAGTTGATCACGATGCGATGGTGACCTCCGAATCGGAGCAGGGGCCGCAGGTTATTCTCACGGCGCCCGGTATGGATATTGTTGCCGCTTGCGCTGCCGATACCGGATACTGCAAGAGTCACGGCACATCCGACTCGGCAGCCCTGGTATCTGCTTCCGCTGCTTTGGTCTGGTCGGTTCACAAGGACTGGACTGCGAATCAGATTCTTCGGGTTCTTATCAATACGGCGGGGAAGGCTCAGGACGGGTCTGTCCGTAACGATCTCGGGGGCTACGGTTCCGTGCGGCCCCGGGTTGCTCTGACGAATCCGGGCGATCCCGGCCCGGCGGATGTGTCTCCGGTGCCGGTGACGGATCCTGCGCCCTCGGCGAGCCCGTCTGCGTCTGCTGCTTCCTCGGCCCCGTCGTCGGCGCCGAGCCCCGTCGGAAGTCCATCCGATGTGGCGGTGGGTGCGCCGACGGTGCAGCCGAAGGGTGAGGCGTCGTCCGGGTCGGGTGGTTCGCTGCCGCTCGTGGGTGGGGTGGTGGCCGGGCTGTTGGTGGTGGCCGGGGTGGTGTTCGCGGTGTTGAGGCGGCGGAAGGCGGCCGTGCCGCCGGCGTACCAGCCGCCGGTGCCGCCGGGGGACAACCCGTACGCGCGGTAGGCGGGTTGGGGGCGGATGGGCCCGGGTGTCGCGGGGGCGGCGCCCGGGCTTTTTGGTGGGCGTGGGGGGTTGGGGTGTGCGCCGGAGTCACTCGGGTGGGGGCTGGTGGGGGGGCCTGGGTGGCGGTGAGGGTGGCGGTATGGATGCGGAGGGTGCTTGGCGGGCAGGGCAGTTGCGGCGGGCCGCGGCTGCGGCGTTGATCGGGACGGCGATCGAGTTCTACGACTTCTTCCTGTACGGGACGGCGGCGGCCCTGGTGTTCGGGCCGGTGTTCTTTCCCGGGCTGGGTGGGGTGGGGTCGCTGTTGGCGGCCTTCTCGGTGTACGCGGTGGCGTTCCTGGCCCGGCCGTTGGGGGCGGTGGTGTTCGGGCACTTCGGGGACCGGGTGGGGCGGAAGGCGACGTTGGTGGTGTCGCTGCTGCTGATGGGCTTGGCGACGGCGGCGGTGGGGTTGTTGCCGGGGTTCGCGGTGTGGGGGTGGTGGTCGCCGGCGCTGCTGGTGGTGTTGCGGGTGTGCCAGGGCGTCGGGTTGGGCGGGGAGTGGGGCGGGGCGGCGCTGTTGATCGCGGAGAACGCGCCGCCCGGGCGGCGCGGGCGGTACGGCGGGTTCCTGCAGTTGGGGCCGTCGGGCGGGTTCGTGTTGGCGAACGGGGCGTTCCTGGCGCTGCAACTGGGGCTGGACGAGGGGTCGTTCCGGGCGTGGGGGTGGCGGGTGCCGTTCGTGGCCTCGCTGGCGCTGGTGGCGGTGGGGCTGTTCGTGCGGCTGCGCCTGGCGGAGACGCCGTTGTTCCGGGCGGACGAGCGGCGGGAGCGTCCGCCGGTGGTGGAGCTGCTGCGGGAGCACTGGCGGCCGGTGTTGGCGGGTGGCGGGGCGATCACGGTCGGGTACGCGTTGTTCTACCTGACCACCACCTACGCGTTGGCGTACGCGACGTCCGGTCTGGGGGTGGCGAGCACGCTGGTGTTGGCGATGCTGCTGGTCGGCTCGGTGGGTGGTGCCGCGACGGTGTGGCTGAGCGCCTCGCACAGTGACCGGTGGGGGCGGCGGCGGACGATGCGGTGGGCGACGGGCCTGGTGGCGGGGTGGTCGCTGGTGCTGTTCCCGCTGTTGGAGACGGTGCGCCGGCCGTTGATGTTCCTGGCGTTGGCGGGGGCGCTGGTGGTGCTGGGGTGCCTGATGGGCCCGGTGGCGGCGTTCCTGCCGGAGCTGTTCCCGACCCGGGTGCGCTACACGGGCGCCGCGTTGACGTACAACCTGGGCGGTGTGCTCGGCGGGGGGATGACGCCGCTGGTGGCGACGCGGCTGACGGAGGAGTACGGGACGGCGCAGCCGGTCGGCTGGTACCTGGCGGTGTTGGGGCTGCTGGCCCTGGGGTGTCTGTGGCTGTTGCCGGACACCACGGGCGCCGAGTTGGCGGCGGTGGACGGCGGACGCCGCCGGGTGCCCGTCCTGGGGACGGACCCGGCGGCGTAGCCGTGCGGGGGTGGGGTCAGCCGGCCAGGGCGGCGCGGCCGGCCAGCACGATGGCGGTGTGCTGGGCGACGCGCTCGCCCAGGTGCTCGGCGGTCGCGATGTCGGCCTTGTGGACGCCCTCGGCGCCGGCGTCGGACGGCGAGGAGGCGGCGGCGCCGTTGAAGAAGCCGAGGCGGTTGAGGTCGTCCTCGGAGGCGGTGGTGGCGTTCCAGCCGGGCTTGAGGCCGAGGTTGACCCAGGTCATGGCGTGCTGGGCGGCGAGGGTCTGGAAGAAGCCGAGGGTGCCGGCCTTGTCGCCGCTCTTGGAGGCGGAGTTGGTGAAGCCGGCCGCGACCTTGTCCTTCCAGGCGTAGGTGAACCAGCGCTTGCTGGTGGCCTCGGCGAAGACGTGGAAGGCGCCGGAGGCGGTGCCCATGTAGGTGGGGGAGCCGAAGACGATCGCGTCGGCGGCGTCCAGCTGGGCCCACTGCTCGTCGGTGATGGTGTCGACGGCGATCGTGATGACCTCGGCACCAGCGGCGGCGGCGCCGCGGGCGACGGCCTCGGCGATCACGGCGGTGTGGCCGTAGCCGGAGTGGTAGGCGAGGGCGACGGTCGGGCGGACGGCGGTCATGCGGGCACTCCTGTGGGCGGAAGGCGTGAGGGCGAGGGGCAAAGGTGACGGATCGGGGCGGACCCGGTCCGTCGAACAGTCTCTAATATAGACCAGGTCTCTGCTGGAGACCAGGTGCGGATCGGAGACCACGGGTCTACCCTGGGCGTATGACGACGGAGGAAACGGTCCAAACCGGGGCCGAACAGTGCGGGAGGCTGGAGCTCGACGTCTTCGCCCAGCTCTGCCCCAGCCGCGAGCTGTTCGCGGAGCTCGCCGACAAGTGGTCGATGCTGATCCTGATGAGCCTGTCCGCCTGCGGGCCGCAGCGCTTCTCCGAACTCCAGCGCGGGGTCGGCGGGGTCAGCCGCAAGATGCTCACCCAGTCGCTGCGCAACCTGGAGCGCAGCGGCCTGGTGCTGCGCACGGTCTTCCCGGAGACGCCGCCGCGGGTGGTCTACGACCTGCGGCCGCTCGGTCGGGAGCTGGCCGAGCTGGTCGCCCCGCTCGGGCACTGGACGGAGCGGCGCGCCCGGCAGATGCTCGCGGCCCGCGAGGAGTTCGACGCGGCGCACGCCGAGGGCTGAGCGCCGCGCACGCCGAGGGCTGAGCGCCGCGCACACCGAGGGCTGACCGCCGTGCACGTCGGGGCTGACCGCGGCCCACGCCGAGGGCCGGCCGCAGCGCGCGCCCGGTGCGGAGCCGATTTCCCTTCCGGGCCGACGGCCGTGTAATGTCTTCCTTGTTCGACCGGCCAGGCGGAAACGCAAGGCCAAGCCCCTATAGCTCAGTCGGTAGAGCGTCTCCATGGTAAGGAGAAGGTCTGCGGTTCGATTCCGCATGGGGGCTCCACTGAAAGACCCTCGCCTCGCGGCGGGGGTCTTTCGCGTTCTGCGCAACGGATGCGGTGCGGGCCCGCGACACGCGGTGACCTAGCGGGTCGGGCACGGAATGCGCTGTGATGGTGCGTCATCGGCCGCCCGCCCGAGGGGTGCGGGCGCGAGCCGGACCCCGACCGGGAGGGCGTCATGGGTGTTCGACTCGTGGTGGTCGACGACCACCGGCTGCTGGCCGAGGCGCTGGCCACCGCGCTGCAACTGCGCGGCCACCGGGTGCTCGCGGTCGGCTCGCCGGCCGGTGTCGCGGCCGATCTGGTGGCTGGGCGGCGGCCCGAGGTGTGTCTGCTGGGGGTGACCGCGCCGGGCGAGCCGGGGGCCTTCGACGGGCTGCGCCGGATCCGCCGGGAGCGCCCCGAGGTGGCCGTGATCGTGCTCGGGCCGGTCGGTGAACTCCGGGGCGTGGCTTGTGCGTTCGCGGCCGGGGCGGCGGGCTACGTGCCCAGCGACGAGCGGATCGAGGTGGTCGAGCGGGCGATCGGGCGGGCCCGGGCGGGTGAGGCCGCGGTGGCGGTGGACGTCCTGCGCGGGGCCTTCGACCAGTTGCTGCGCCCGGTGGCGGAGCCGGACGACGAGGCGGTCCGGCTGCTGCGGCTGCTGACCCGCCGTGAGGTGCAGGTGCTGGCCCGGATCGCGGACGGCGAGGACACCGCGGCGATCGCCGCCGGGATGCGGATCGCCGCGAGCACCGCCCGTACCCACGTGCAGCGGGTGTTGATGAAGCTCGGCGCGCGGACCCGGCTGGAGGCGGCCGCGGTGGCCGCGCGCACCGGTCTGCTGGAGCGGATGGCCGGCGGCTGAGGAAGGGCGTGGAGCCCGGCTGAGGAGTGGGTGAGAAAGCGCGGGAGCGAGCGCCCCGGTGGTCGGGAGCACCCCGACGGGCAGGGACAATTGAGCGCAGTCGTACGCATTCCGTCGATGGCGCCGCCGACCGGGCGGACCATCGCCCGCTGGAGGTCTCATCATGAGTAAGTACCTGGTCACGGGTGGCGCCGGCTACGTCGGCAGCGTGGTGGCCGCTCACCTGCTGGAGGCGGGTCACCAGGTGACCGTCCTGGACGACCTCTCCACCGGCTTCCGCGAGGGCGTCCCGGCCGGAGCCGAGTTCGTCGAGGGCCGGATCCAGGAGGCCGGCCGGGTGCTGGACGGCTCCTTCGACGGCGTGCTGCACTTCGCCGCCTCCTCGCAGGTCGGCGAGTCGGTCGTGGACCCGGAGAAGTACTGGCGCAACAACGTGGCCGGCTCGCTGGAGCTGATCACCGCGATGCGCGCGGCGGGCGTGCGCAAGCTGGTGTTCTCCTCCACCGCGGCCGTGTACGGCGAGCCGGAGGTCGTGCCGATCGCCGAGACCGCCCGGACCTCGCCGACCAACACCTACGGCGCCAGCAAGCTCGCCATGGACCACATGATCACCAGCGAGGCCGTCGCCCACGGCCTGGCCGCCGTCTCGCTGCGCTACTTCAACGTGGCGGGCGCGTACGGCGTCTACGGCGAGCGGCACGACCCCGAGTCGCACCTGATCCCGCTGGTCTTCCAGGCCGCGCTCGGTCAGCGTCCGCACATCTCGGTGTTCGGCGACGACTACCCGACCCCGGACGGCACCTGCATCCGCGACTACATCCACGTCGCGGACCTGGCCGACGCGCACCTGCTGGCGCTGGACGCCGCCAAGCCGGGCGAGCACCTGATCTGCAACCTGGGCAACGGCAGCGGCTTCTCGGTGCACGAGGTGATCGAGTCGGTCAAGCGCGTCACCGGCCGGGAGATCCCGGTGCAGGTCGCCGGTCGCCGCGCGGGCGACCCGGCCGTGCTGGTGGCCTCCGCCGAGCGCGCCCACCGGGAGCTGGGCTGGACGCCGCGCCGCCCGGAGCTGGACGACATCGTCGCCGACGCCTGGAAGTTCGCCCTGGAGAAGAGCGGCCGGTAGGCACGCGGTCGAAGGACGGCCCCGGGGCGTGGCGACGCGTCCCGGGGCCGTCCGGCCGGGCGGGTCCGGCCCCTCACGTACCTCCTGACGAAACTTCACCGAACCGCCACGGGGGCGTTTCCCGGCCCGTACGCTGAGTGCGGTACCGGTGGGGGCCGGCGTCCTTTCGGCTTCACCGGCCACCGGTGGGCGGGCGGAACGGCGGGTCCGGAACGCGGACGCCGGACCGGTCCCCGCTCCCGGGCTCGGGCGCTCTGAGCAGGGGGTAGTGACGATGGGGCGGATCCGGGTCCTGGTGGTCGACGACCACCGGATCTTCGCCGAGGCACTGGCCGCGGCCCTCGCCGCCGAGCCCGACGTGGAGGTGGGCGCGGCGGGCAGCGCGGCCGCCGCCGAGCGGGCGCTGGAGCGCGCGGCGACCGAGGGGCGGGGCTACGACGTGGCGCTGATCGACGCCGACCTGGGGGCCGAGGCGGCCGCCCCGGCGGCCCGGGCCCGGCCCGGGCCGGAAGCGGTCGAGGAGGCCCGGCGCCGCCCGGCCCCGGCGGTGCCGCCGCCGCGCCGGACGGGCATCGTGCCGACGGTCCCGACGGTCCCGGCCCGCACCGCCGACCAGCCGCGCGCCGAGCAGCTGCGGCCCGCGGCCCCGCCGCCGGACGGCATCGCCCTGCTGGGCCGGCTCCGCCGGGCCCATCCGGGGCTGCGCGCGGTGGTGCTGGCCACCGCGGACGACCCGCACCGGGCCGCCCGGGCGCTGCACGCGGGCGCCACCGGCTGGGTGGCGAAGGAGAGTTCGCTGGCCCGGCTGCTCGCGGTGGTCCGGGGCGTGCTGCGGGACGAGACCCATCTGCCGCCGGCGCTGCTCACCGGGGTGATCCGCGAGCTCACCACCGCCCGGCGGGACCGCACCGAGAGCGAGCGGCTGGTCGACACCCTGACCCCGCGGGAGAAGCAGATCCTGCGCTGCATGGTGGCGGGCCTGGGCCGGCAGGCGGTGGCGGAGCGGCTGTACCTGTCGCCGCACACCGTCCGCACCCACATGCAGAACGTGCTGGGGAAGTTGGGGGTGCACTCCACGCTGGCCGCCGTGGCGGTGGCCCGGCGGGCCGGGGTCAGTCCGGCGGAGCCGGCCGTGCCGCCGTCGATCGCCTCCGCGCCGTAGCGACGCCGTCGGGGACGTCCTGCCAGCGCAGCCAGCGCAGCCCGTTCGGCCCGTTCAGCCCGGGATGTTGTCGAAGGGGGCGACCAGCAGCCGCAGCAGGGCGGCGAGTTCGCCCTGCTGGCCGGAGCTGAGCTGGGCCAGCAGTTCGCGTTCGTGGGCGAGCAGGCCGGCCAGGGCCTGGTCGGCGCGGTCGCGGCCGTCGTCGGTGAGCCGGACGAGCACACCGCGGCGGTCGTCGGGGTCGGGCAGGCGCTTGACCAGGCCCTTGCCGGTGAGGCGGTCGATCCGGTTGGTCATGGTGCCGGAGGTGACCAGGGTCTGGGTGAGCAGCTGGCCGGGGGAGAGCTGGTACGGGGAGCCGGCCCGCCGCAGGGCGGTCAGGACGTCGAACTCCCAGGGCTCCAGGCCGTGCTCGGCGAAGGCGGTGCGGCGGGCGCGGTCGAGGTGGCGGGCGAGCCGGCTGACCCGGCTGAGCACCTCCAGCGGCTCCACGTCGAGGTCGGGGCGCTCCCGGCGCCACGCTGCGACCAGCCTGTCGACCTCGTCCTCCATGACGATCAGTGTATCGGTGGATGTGTCGATGTGAAGTCTCTTGACATCGAGAAATGTGCCAGCGAGGCTTTTCGGAGATATCTTGATGTCGAGATACCTGCGAGGTGAACCATGACCAGCCCCGTCTGGGACCCGGCGCAGTACCTGCGCTTCGCCGACGAACGCACCCGCCCGCTGCGCGACCTGCTCGCCCGGGTCCCCGCCCTGCCGAACGAGCCCGCCCCGACGGTCCTCGACATCGGCTGCGGCCCCGGCAACTCCACCGCCGTGCTGCGCGAACGCTGGCCCGAGGCCCGGCTCACCGGCGTCGACAACTCCGCCCCGATGCTGGAGGCCGCCCGCACCGCGGGCGAGCCCGGCGCCGACTACCTGCTCGCCGACGCCCGCGACTACGACCCGGCCCCGGCCGCGCCCGACCTGATCGCCTCGAACGCGACCCTCCAGTGGGTGGACGGACACCTGGCGGTGCTGGCGCGCTGGGCGGACGCCCTGCGGCCCGGCGGGGTCGTCGCCGTCCAGGTGCCCGGCAACTTCGAGGCCCCCAGCCACACCCTGCTCGCCGACCTGCGCCGCAGCGCCCGCTGGCGCGAGGCCCTCGGCACCGACGCCGTCCGGGGCGGCGTCCACCCGCCCGGGCGGTACCTGGACGCCCTCGCCGCGGCCGGCTGCGCCGCTGATGTCTGGGAGACCACCTACAGCACCCTGCTGCCCGGGCCGGACCCGGTGCTGGAGTGGGTCAAGGGCACCGCGCTGCGGCCCGTCCTCGGCCGGCTCACCGACCCGGCCGACCGGGCCGCCTTCCTCGCCGAGTACGGGCTGCTGCTGCGCGAGGCCTACCCGGCCGGGCCGCACGGGACGGTCTTCCCGTTCCGGCGGATCTTCGCCGTCGGGGTCAAGCGCTAGCCCGGACCGAGCGGCACCCGGGCGGTCAGGCCGAGCGCTCGCCGACCAGCCGCGGGTGCCGCTCCAGGCCCTCCAGTCCGTGCCAGGCCAGGTTCACCAGGTGCGCCGCCACCGTGGCCTTGTCCGGCTTGCGGACCTCCAGCCACCACTGGCCGGTCAGCGCGACCATCCCGACCAGCATCTGCGAGTACATCGGGGCCAGCCGGGCGTCGAAGCCCCGGGACTTGAACTCCAGGCCCAGGATGTCCTCGACCTGGGTGGCGATGTCGCTGATCAGCGAGGCGAAGGTGCCGGTCGACTGGGCCACCGGGGAGTCCCGGACCAGGATCCGGAAGCCGTCCGTCGAAGTGTCGATGTAGTCCATCAGCGCGAACGCCGCCTGCTCCAGCAGCTCGCGGGAGTGCCCGCCGGTCAGCGCCCCGGTCACCATGTCCAGCAGCAGCTGCATCTCGCGGTCCACCACCACCGCGTACAGCCCCTCCTTGCCCCCGAAGTGCTCGTACACCACCGGCTTCGACACCCCGGCGCGCTCGGCGATCTCCTCCACCGAGGTGCCGTCGTAGCCGCGTTCCGCGAAGACCGTCCGGCCGATCTCCAGCAGCTGCTCCCGGCGCTGCTTGCCGGTCATCCGGACCCGGCCGCCCCGGCGGCGCGGGGCCGGGGCGGCCGCGGACCGGCCGGCGGCGGTGTCGGGCGCCCGTTCGGCGCCGCCGTCGGAGGCCGCGCCCGGCGTCGCAGCGGCCCGCGGACGGGCGGGCGCCGGTCCGGGCGCCGCGTCCGTCCGCGTGCTGTGGTGACCGCCTGTGCTGTCTGCGCTGCTCCCGTTCACCCCTACATCATGCTGGAAGCGCCGCCTCATGCGGCGCGGCGGGCGGCGATCCGCTCCGCGTCCGGCCAGCGGACGTCCCGGACCCAGCCGGCCAGCTCGAACCAGCGGATCAGCCGGGCCGAGGAGTCGATCTGCCCGCGCAGCACGCCGTGCCGGGCCGAGGTCGGGTCGGCGTGGTGCAGGTTGTGCCAGGACTCGCCGCAGGAGAGCACCGCGAGCCACCAGACGTTGCCGGAGCGGTCCCGGGAGCGGAAGGGGCGCCGGCCGACGGCGTGGCAGATCGAGTTGATCGACCAGGTGACGTGGTGCAGCAGGGCGACCCGGACCAGCGAGCCCCAGAAGAAGGCGGACAGCGCGCCCTCCCAGGAGAGGCTCACCAGGCCGCCGACCAGCGCGGGCAGCAGCAGCGAGATGGTGGTCCAGAGCCAGAACAGCCGGGAGATCCGCCGCAGGGCCGGGTCGCGGACCAGGTCCGGGGCGTACTTGAGCTGCGGGGTCTGCTCCTCGTCGAACATCCAGCCCATGTGGGCCCACCACAGGCCCTTGATCAGCGCCGGGACGCTCTCCCCGTAGCGCCACGGCGAGTGCGGGTCGCCGTCCTTGTCGCTGAACCGGTGGTGCTTGCGGTGGTCGGCCACCCAGCGCACCAGCGGGCCCTCGACCGCGAGGCTGCCGACGACGGCGAGGGCCAGTCGCATCGGGCGGGGGGCCTTGAAGGCGCCGTGGGTGAAGTAGCGGTGGTAGCCGACGGTGATGCCGTGACAGGTGAGGAAGTACATGGCGACGGTGACCGCCACGTCCGTCCACCCCAGCCCCCGCCCCCAGGCCACCGGGACGGCGGCGACCAGGGCGGCGAACGGTACGAGGATGAAGAGCCCGAGCGCGATCCGCTCGGCGGCGCCCTGCTTCTCCCCGCCGCGGGTGGCGGACAGCCGGGTCGCCGCGTCGGCGGAGGGATCGGAGGAGGGATCGGGGAGCGCGGCGGCCCCCGCGCTCGCCTCGCCGGCCTGGATGGTCATGGGCGTCCCTTCGCGGCGTCCCGGAGCGGGACAGAGCGGACCTACGTTGGCGTAACCTACGGCATCGTAGGTTGCGCTCCGTGTCCAGGGGAACACACCGCCGCGCGGCGCTTGAGTGAATTCACCCGACTGGATGGATGAACCCCGAGCCCCTCCCGTGCCGGGATCGGACGGGCCAGGAGGGTCGGCATTGGTGGTAGATGTGAGGCGCGCTACCCCGTAGTCTTGGCCCAGCGCGCCGTCGGGTCTCCGGCGGCGGAGCTCCGGTCCCGGATCGTCTAAGGGCAGGACAGCTGGTTTTGGTCCAGCTTATGGGGGTTCGAATCCTCCTCCGGGAGCACTGAGTACGGCCGCGGGCGGGCATGCGCGGGCCGGGCCGCTGGCATTCCGGCCGGCTGCCCCGCACTATCCTCGAACTGCCAGAGCACATGTGCGGACCGCGTTCTGGCCTGCTCTGCCTCTCTGTGAACCTAATGAGGAGCCTCCCCGCATGGGTGCCAATTCGCTTGCCGCCGTTGTCGTGCTCGCCGCCGGTGGCGGGACCCGGATGAAGTCGAACAAGCTGCCCAAGGTGCTGCACGAGGTGTGCGGCCGTTCGCTGGTGGGTCATGCGGTGTCGGCGGCCGGGGAACTGACGCCGGGGCAGCTCGTCGTGGTGGTCGGGCACCAGCGCGAGCAGGTCGAGGAGCACCTGGCGGCGCACTACCCGGTCGCGCGCCCGGTCGTGCAGGAGGAGCAGAACGGCACCGGCCACGCGGTCCGCACCGCGCTGGAGGCGCTGGCCGCCGACGGCGTGACCCTGGACGGCACCGTGATCATCACCGCCGGGGACTCGCCGCTGCTGACCGGCGACACCCTGCGCCGGCTGGCCCGCTCGCACGAGGCGCAGCAGAACGGCGTCACCGTGCTGACCGCCGTCGTCCCCGAGCCCTTCGGCTACGGCCGGATCCTGCGCGACGAGGACGGCACCGTCGCGGCGATCGTCGAGGAGCGGGACGCCACCGCCACCCAGCGCGCCATCGCCGAGATCAACTCCGGCGTCTTCGCCTTCGACGCCAAGCTGCTCACCGAGGCGCTGGCCGAGCTCACCACGGACAACTCGCAGGGCGAGGAGTACCTGACCGACACCCTGGAGATCCTGCGCA
This sequence comes from Kitasatospora sp. NPDC058162, assembly GCF_042884005.1. Taxonomy (NCBI): domain Bacteria; kingdom Bacillati; phylum Actinomycetota; class Actinomycetes; order Kitasatosporales; family Streptomycetaceae; genus Kitasatospora; species Kitasatospora sp. NPDC058162. Next base: position 218,532 of record NZ_JBHVUS010000003.1, on the reverse strand, counting down.
CGGCCGGGCACCGGGTCGGCGCCGTGGTCGCCGAGGACCACCGGGACATCCTGGGCATCAACGACCGGGTCCAGCTGGCGCAGGCCCGCCGGCTGCTGAACGACCGCCTGCTGGAGCGGGCGATGCGCGCGGGCGTCACCGTGGTCGACCCGGCCACCACCTGGCTGGACGTCCAGGTGACGTACGAGCCGGACGCGGTCGTGCTGCCGAACACCCAGCTGCAGGGCGCGACCCACCTGGGCGAGGACTGCGAGGTGGGACCGAACTCCACCCTCAAGGACACCCTGGTCGGCGCCGGCGCCCGTGTGAGCAACACCACGGCCGACCGCGCCGAGATCGGCGAGCTGGCCTCCACCGGCCCGTACGCCTACCTGCGGCCGGGGGCGAAGCTGGCCCGCAAGGCGAAGGTCGGCACCTACGTCGAGGTCAAGAACTCCGAGCTGGGCGAGGGCGCCAAGGTGCCGCACCTCTCCTACATCGGCGACGCCACGATCGGCGAGGGCACCAACGTCGGCGCGGCCTCGGTCACCGTGAACTACGACGGGGTCAAGAAGCACCGCACCGTGATCGGCGCGCACTGCCGCACCGGCTCGGACAACATGTTCATCGCCCCGGTCACCATCGGTGACGGCGCTTACACCGGCGCGGGCTCGGTGATCACCACCGATGTCCCGCCCGGCGCACTCGGCGTGAACCGCGCGCAGCAGCGCAACATCGAGGGCTGGGTCGAGCGCAAGCGCCCCGGAACGGTGTCCGCCCAGGCCGCGCAGGCCGCGACGGACGGTGCCGCGGAGGCCTGACCGCCCGGCCGGGCGGCCCCGGGTCGATCCCGGGGCGGACGGTTTCTGCGCGGGCGCGTAACCTTGGGGACATACGTGCGCCACTGGGCTTACCGCCCGTGTCCAGGCGTACCGACATTTCCCTGATCCCCCGTGAGCGCGGGCTTGGCCTGCCCTCCTCGGGGACGGGGTTCAGCGTTCGCGACGCGAGGAGACGGTGCAGTGAGCGGGATCACGACGTCGGGTGAGAAGAAGCTGAAGCTCTTCTCCGGCCGTGCCCACCCGGAGCTGGCGAGGGAGGTGGCCGAGGCGCTGGGGACCGAGCTGGTCCCGACCAAGGCCCTGGACTTCGCCAACGGCGAGATCTACGTCCGCTTCCTGGACTCCGCGCGCGGCGCGGACTGCTTCGTGATGCAGAGCCACACGGCTCCCATCAACCAGTGGATCATGGAGCAGCTGATCATGATCGATGCTCTGAAGCGGGCCTCCGCCAAGAGCATCACCGCGATCCTGCCGTTCTACGGCTACGCCCGCCAGGACAAGAAGCACCTCGGCCGCGAGCCCATCTCGGCCCGGCTGATCGCCGACCTGCTGCGCCAGGCCGGTGCCGACCGCCTGATGGCCGTGGACCTGCACACCGCGCAGATCCAGGGCTTCTTCGACGGCCCGGTGGACCACCTGTTCGCGCTGCCGATGCTGGCCGACTACGTGGGCGAGCGGGTCGACCGCGCCAAGCTGACGATCGTCTCGCCGGACGCCGGCCGGGTGAAGGTGGCCGACCAGTGGTGCGACCGGCTGGACGCGCCGCTGGCGATCATCCACAAGCGCCGCGACATGACCCAGGCCAACACGATCCTGTCGGCCGAGGTCGTCGGTGACGTCAAGGACCGGGTCTGCGTCCTGGTCGACGACATGATCGACACGGCCGGCACGATCTGCGCCGCCGCCGACGCGCTGTTCGAGAACGGTGCCGCGGACGTCCTGGTGGCCGCCACCCACGGCGTGCTCTCCGGCCCGGCCGCGGACCGGCTGAAGAACTCGCGGGTGAGCGAGTTCGTGTTCACCAACACGCTGCCCACCCCGGCCGAGCTCCAGCTGGACAAGATCACCACGCTGTCCATCGCCCCGTCGATCGCCGCCGCGATCCGCGAGGTCTTCGAGGAGGGCTCGGTCACCAGCCTCTTCGAGGGCGTGCACTGACGAAGCCCGCACAGGCGGCCCCGGACCACTTCGGTCCGGGGCCGCCTGCGGTTCGCCGGTCGGCGCCGCCCCCTCCCGCGGGTCCGGCCGGGGCCGATTTCGCGGGAGGGGGCCGGTGCGGTTAGACTCGTGAAACTGCTCGGCGAGGGATGTCGTGTGCCCGCTCGACGGACACCGACTCCGTGATCGACGCGCTGCCGGTAGCGGATTCCGTCCGCCGGCAGAAGTCGTTGCCGCCGAGTGACCCCCGAACGTACTGAGGGTGTGGTCCCGGCGGTTTTTCGCGTTGCCTGCACCCCCGCGCCAGTCTTCCCGAGGAGTGCAGTCGTGTCCGAGATCCGCCTTGCCGCTGAGACCCGTACCGAGTTCGGCAAGGGTGCCGCCCGTCGCGCCCGCCGCGCCGGCTTCGTCCCCGGTGTCGTCTACGGCCACGGCCACACCCCGGTTCACCTGAACCTGCCGAGCCACGACCTGATGATGGCCCTCAAGACCCCGAACGCCCTGCTGGTCGTTCCGATCGAGGGCAAGGACGAGTACGTCCTGCCGAAGGCCGTCCAGCGCGAGGCCATCAAGCGCACCATCGAGCACGTCGACCTGCTGCTGGTCAAGCGTGGCGAGAAGGTCACCGTCGAGATCCCGGTCCTCACCGAGGGCGAGCTGGCCCCGGGCGGCAACCTGCTGGAGCACGTCCTCAACGCGCTGCCGATCGAGGCCGAGGCCACCCACCTGCCCGAGTCGGTCACCGTCTCGGTCGAGGGCCTGGAGGCCGGTGCCTCGATCACCGCCGGTGACATCGAGCTGCCCAAGGGCACCTCGCTGGCCGTCGAGGCCGACGCCGTCGTGCTGCAGGTCATCGGCGCCCAGGCCTCGCAGGCCGACGCCGACGCCGAGGCCGCCGAGGCCGAGGGCACCGAGGCCTGAGCCTCCCCCCTGGCCGGCTGACGAAGCCGTAGCTGTGACCGCTGCCCCGGCCGCTCCCGACGGAGCGGCCGGGGCAGTGGTGTGTCCGGGATGATGACGTCGAGCGTGCAGGCGAGGAGTGAGGGCGTGATGGCGGACGAGTACGAGGGCCCCTGGCTGGTGGTGGGGCTGGGCAACCCGGGCGAGCAGTACGCCCGGAACCGGCACAACATCGGGTTCATGGTGGTGGACCTGCTGGCGCAGCGGATGGGCGCCAAGTTCAAGGCGCACAAGAGCCGGGCGCAGGTGGCCGAGGGGCGGCTGGCGGGCAAGCGGGTGGTGCTCGCCAAGCCGATGTCCTTCATGAACCTCTCCGGCGGGCCGGTGACGGCGCTGCGGGACTTCTACAAGGCGCCCGCCTCGGCGCTGATCGCCGTCCACGACGAGCTGGACATCGACTACGCGGCGCTGCGGCTCAAGCTCGGCGGTGGGGACAACGGCCACAACGGGCTGAAGTCGATCACCAAGTCGCTGGGCCCGGACTACCACCGGGTGCGCTGCGGGATCGGCCGTCCGCCGGGCCGGATGGAGGTCGCGGACTTCGTCCTGAAGGACTTCTCTTCGACCGAGCGCAAGGAGCTGGAGTGGTTCGTGGACCGCTCGGCCGACGCGGTGGAGGCGCTGCTGTCCGAGGGGCTGGAGCGCGCGCAGGGTTCGTACAACTCCTGACCCCGACCGTTCCTGACGCGGTGTCATGTGCGCGGTGTGCCGGGTACACAACAGTCGTACAACGCTTGCCCGGCAAACCTGAATCCATGTGAGAACCCTGTGCGGGATCGGATAGCGTCGGCCTGGTACGCGAACGGGTCCTGGGGAGTTCTCGATGCGCAGATTGCGTCCGGTCCGCCGACTTCGGCGGCTCCGGGTGGTCCGGCTGAAGCAGTTCGGACGGCGGGTCGGCACGGCCGGTGCGCTGGGGGCGGCGGGGATGCTGCTGTCCGGCGGTGCGGTGGCGCACGCCGATCCGGTGGCCGAGCCGGACCCGGTGGTCTCGCCGGAGCCCGCGGCGGCGCAGTTCGGTCCGGTGCTCGGCGACTCGGTCGGCCCCGACGCGGGGCTGCTGGCGGTCGGCGGCGGCCTGGTGGTCGCGGCCGGCGGTGCGGCGCTGTGGTTGAAGCGCCGGCGCGCGGGTGAGCCCGCGGAGTAGGAACGTGCGGCGAGGGGCCGGTGTCCACGGGAGTGGGCGCCGGCCCCTCGCCGTCTTGTCATCCGTTTCCGGCGGCCGGTGCGTCCTGTGGGTATGAAGCGCGATTCGAGGGGGCCGGAGGGCGTCGGCGGCGATCCGTTCGACGAGTTCGTCGCGGCGCGGTACGGGGCGCTGCTGCGCAGCGCCTTCCTGATCACCGGGGACGTGCACGACGCCCGGGACCTGCTGCACGACGCCCTGGCGCGGGTCTACCCGAGGCGCTCGGCCATCCGCGACCCGGAGGCCGCCGAGGGGTACGTCCGTACCACGATGGTCCGCACCCACGTGTCCCGCTGGCGGCGGACCCGGCGCGAGGTGCTGACCCCCGAACTCCCGGATACCCCTGGTGAGTCGGCGGACGTCGAGGACGAGCGGCTGGCCGGGGCGCTGCGGGCGCTGCCCAGGCGCCAGCGGGCGGCGGTGGTGCTGCGCTACTACGTGGACCTCCCGGTCGCCAGGGTGGCCGAGGAGCTGGGCTGCTCGCTGCCGACGGCCAAGACCCACCTCGCCCGGGCGATGAAGGCGCTTCGCCAGGAACTGGCCGGCGAGAGGGAGTTGATGAGCAATGTCGGCTGAGCGACCGGACGGATTCGAGGAGGAGCTGGTCGCCCGGCTCGGGGCCCGGGCGGGCTCGGTGGGCGGCACCCCGCCGCTGGCGGCGCTGCGCGAGGCCGGACGGCGGCGGCTGCGGCGCCGGGCCGCGGTGCGCGGGGTGGCGGCGGTGACGCTGCTGGCGGCCGGGACGGGGGTGCTCGGGCAGGTGGGGCAGCTGGGTGGGGGCGCGGACGGGGCGCGGCAGCCGGTCGGGACGCCGACGGCCGGGGCGGCCACCGGGTCGGCGCCGTGGTGGTCGGCCGGGCCGGTGAACGGCTGCTCGGCGGGCCCGAGTTCGCTGCGGACGCCGGGCTTCTACCCGCCGGTGCGGTCGAGCGGAACGCCGGCGTCGGGGACCTCGGGCCCGGGCGGCACCGGCGGGCCGTCCGCGCTGCTGGCGCAGCCGGGCATGCCGGGCATGCCCCCGCCGCAGGTGACGCCGGCCGAGCCGCGGGCCTGGTTCCCGTTCGACCCCGACCTCTACCGGGCCTCCCGGGACATCGCGGACCTGGCCGTCGGCCCGTACCGGGACCAGTACTTCGGGATGTGCAGCGACGAAGCCGCCCACACGCTCTACGTGATGCGCACCTTCGGTGCGGGCGACTTCGAACAGGCTGTCCGGGAGCGGGTGACCTCGGCGAAGGTGCGGATCGAGTTCCGGGACGCCGCCGGGAGCCGGGTCGCCCTGGACGCGCTGGCCGCGCGGATCGCCGCGGACGCCCCGACGTACTGGAAGTCCCGGGGCGTGACGGTCGTCGGGGTCGCGGTGTGCACCGACGGTGCCGGCGTGCGGGTGGACGTCGCCCAGCCGGCCGACGGCGTGCGGGCGGAGTTCACCGACCGGTACGGCTCGCTGGTGGCCGAGGTCGTCCACCGCGGTTGAGCACGACGGAGGGCCGGTGTCCCACGGGGGTGGACACCGGCCCTCCGTCGTTCCCGGTCAGCCGGTGTTGCGCAGGCCGGCGGCGATGCCGTTGACGGTGAGCAGCAGCGCGCGGGCGCGCAGCGGGTCCTCCGGGCGGCCGGTCGCCACCTCCTCGCGCTGGCGGCGCAGCAGCGCGACCTGGAGGTAGGAGATCGGGTCGAGGTAGGCGTCGCGGACGGTGAAGGTCTGCTTCAACACCGGGTTGTGCTCCAGCAGTTCGCTCTCTCCGGTGAGCCGCAGCACCTCGCGCAGGGTGAGGTCGTGCTCGGCGACGATCTGGTCGAAGATGTGCCGCAGCTCGCCGGGCACCAGCTGCTCGACGTAGTGGCGGGCGATCCGCAGGTCGGTCTTGGCCAGCGTCATGGCGACGTTGGACAGGAAGTTGCGGAAGAAGTGCCACTGGCCGTGCATCTCGTCCAGCACGTCGCCGAGTCCGGCCGCGCGGGCGGCGGCGAGGCCGGAGCCGACGCCGTACCAGCCGGGGACGATCTGGCGGGACTGGGTCCAGCCGAACACCCACGGGATGGCGCGCAGGCCGTCCAGGCCGGCGCCGGAGTCGGGGCGGCGGGACGGGCGGGAGCCCAGGTGCAGCGAGGCGAGCTGGTCGACCGGGGTGGAGGCGAAGAAGTACTTCGGCAGGTCCTCCTGGTCGACCAGGGCGCGGTAGGAGGTGTGGGCGGCCTCGGAGACCCGGTCCATCGCGGCGTCCCAGCGGGCCAGTTCCTCGGGGGCCTGGCGCGGGGAGGTGTGCAGCGCGGAGGCGGCGAGGGTGGCGGAGATGGTCAGCTCCAGGTTCTCCCGGGCGAGGGAGGGGAGCAGGTACTTGTCGGAGATGACCTCGCCCTGCTCGGTGACCTTGATCTCGCCCTCCAGGGTGCCCCAGGGCTGGGCCAGGATGGCCTCGTGGGAGGGGCCGCCGCCGCGGCCGACGGTGCCGCCGCGGCCGTGGAACAGGCGCAGCCGGATGCCGTAGCGGTGGGCGACGTCGCGCAGTCGGCGCTGGGCGCGGTGGATCTCCCACTGGGAGGTGGTGATGCCGCCGAACTTGGAGGAGTCGGAGTAGCCGAGCATGACCTCCTGGACGTCGCCGCGCAGCGAGACGAGCAGCCGGTAGGAGGGGTCGGACAGCATCTCGTCCATGATGCGGTCGGCCTGCTGGAGCTCGTCGGTGGTCTCCAGCAGCGGCACGATGCCGATCTTGGCGATGCCGGCGTGCAGGTCGATCAGACCGGCCTCGCGGGCCAGCACGGTGGCGGCGAAGACGTCGTCGGCGCCCTGGCACATCGAGATGATGTAGCTCTCGACGATCTCGTCGCCGAAGCGCTCGAAGCCCTGGCGGATGGTGTTGAAGACGCCCAGGGTCTTGGTGCCGGCCTCGTCCAGCGGGGCCGGGGTGGGGGCCAGCGGGCGGCGCGAGCGCAGCTCCTTGGCGAGCAGCTTCTGCCGGTACTCGCGGGGCATGTCGGCGTAGCGCCAGGCCTCTTCGCCGAGGCGGTCGAAGAGCTGGCCGAGCGCGTGGTGGTGGGCCTCGGCGTGCTCGCGCACGTCCATGGTGGCGAGCTGGAGGCCGAAGGCCTCGATGGTGCGGATGGCGCGGGCGAGGCGGCCGTCGGCGATCAGCTCGCCGCGGTGGGCGCGCAGCGAGTCCTGGATCAGCCGCAGGTCGGTGAGCAGTTCGCGGGTGCCGACGTAGTCGCGGCCCTCGACGTGCGGGGTGCCGCCGGCCAGGCGCTCGCGGGTGTTCTCCAGCTTGAGCCGGATGCAGGTGGCCTTGAGGCGGTAGGGCTCCTCGGCGTTCATCCGCTTGTAGCGGGGGCTGAGTTCGGGGAGCCGGTGCAGGTCGGTGTTGAGCGAGGCGAGCAGGTCGACCGAGGCGCCGGCCAGCCGCTCGGAGGTGGAGAGGGTGTTGCGCAGGTCGTCGATCGCGGCGAGGGCGTCCTTGATGCCGTACTCGTGCTGGAGGTTGAGGACGTCCCAGGTGACCTGCGGGGTGACGTTGGGGTTGCCGTCGCGGTCGCCGCCGATCCAGGTGCCGAAGGTCAGCGGGCGCACGCCGTCGGGCAGGTTGAGGCCGACCCGGGCGAGCTCCTCGTGCAGTTCCTCCAGCACCACGGGGACGGCCTCGCGGTAGAGCTCGTCCAGGTAGTAGACGGCGTTGCGGGCCTCGTCGGTGGGCTCGGGGCGGGCGATGCGCAGTTCGTCGGTCTGCCAGAGCAGGTCGATGACCTCGGCGAGGCGGCGGTCGGCGGAGCGCTTGGCGCTGCTGGTGCGGGCCGGGTCGGCGGCGGCCAGGCCGTTGCTGAGCTCCTCGCGGTGGATGCGGTCGAGGAGTTCGCCGATCCGGCGCAGCTTGTTGAGCACGCTGCGGCGGGCGGCCTCGGTGGGGTGGGCGGTGAAGACCGGGCGGACCGCGAGGTGGGCCAGGGTGTCCTGGAGGTGCTTGGGGTCGGCCTCGGCCAGCTGGTCGGCGGTCTGGGCCAGCAGCGAGCCCTCGCGGGCCCGGCGGGTGGCGAACTCCCGGCCGCGGTGCACCTGCTCGGTGACGTTGGCGAGGTGGAAGTAGGTGGAGAAGGCGCGGACCAGCTTGGCGGCCGTGTCCAGGTCGATGTCGGAGAGGAGTTCGGCGGTGGCCTCGCCGTCGGTGCGGCTGAGCAGGCGGACCTGTTCGACCAGGCCCAGCAGCTGGGGGCCCTCCTGGCGGACCAGCGTCTCGCCGAGCAGGTCGCCGAGGCGGCGGATGTCCGCGCGCAGGGCGGCATTGTCGGCGACGGCGGTGGGGCTGTCCGCCGGGGCGGGGACCGGAGCGGTCACGGCTGGCTCCCTGAGGTGGTGGGGTTCGGCAACGGCTCATCGTCACAGGTCCACGCGCAGTGTGGCGGGTGTGACGCGTGCGGACCGCGCTGTCCGACGCGACCAGCATAGGTGTCGGGGCGGTCGCTGTCCGCGAGGTGGCCGGATGGCGGACAGGGCTGCCGAAAACCACCTGTGGTCTGGACCACTTGAGGGGGGTCGGGGGCGTACCGGGTAATCCGGGTGGGGACGGGGAGGGGTTGCCGCTTAATCTGTCAGGCATGAGCAAGTCGCCTGGGGAGCGCGTGCCGGTCCGGTCGTTCTGGTGGTGGGAGCGGCGGCGCAGCGCCCTCCTCGACATCGGGCTGGCGCTGCTCGCCGCGGTCGAGTGCTCGGCCAGCACGATCGCCTTCCTGTCCGCCCGGATGCACGTGACCACGCTCGGCGCGATCGGGGTCGCGGTGCTCGGCACGGTGGCCGGCGGCTCGCTGGTGGTGCGCCGGCGGTGCCCGGCCGTCCCGGTGGTGGCGACCCTGCTGGTGATGCCCGGGATGCTGGGCGTGGTGCTGCTGGTGGTGTCGATGTACACGCTGGCGGCGACCTGGGAGTGGCCCTCCCGGCGCCGCCGGGTGGTGGCGCTGTCCGGGCTGGCCTTCGCCGAGGCGAGCGCCGTGATGGCGCTGCAGCTGATGACCCCGGACGACTCGATGGCGGCGGAGCGGCCGCCGCTGTGGGGCATGGTCGTGCTGTCGCTGATGGTCGCGGTCGGACTGACCGTCGCCCCGGTGGTGACCGGCCTGTACGTGGGGGCGCGGCGGCGGCTGATCGAGTCGCTCAAGGACCGCGCGCACGGCCTGGAGACCGAACTGGACCTGCTGGCCGAGCAGGCCCAGGAACGCGCCCGCCGGGCCCGGCTGGAGGAGCGCACCCGGATAGCCCGGGAGATGCACGACGTGGTCGCGCACCGGGTCTCGCTGATGGTGGTGCACTCCGGGGCGCTGGAGCGAATAGCCGTCAAGGACCCGGAGAAGGCCGCGCAGAGCGCCAGGCTGATGGGCGAGGTGGGACGTCAGGCGCTGAACGAGCTGCGCGAGATCCTCGGCGTGCTGCGGATGGACGACGAGCGCCCCCAGGAGCCGGACTCGCTGGTCGGGCTGCCCCGGCTGGTGGACCAGTCCCGGGCGGCCGGGATGGCCGTGACCCTGACGGTCAGCGGCAGCCGGCAGGAGTTCACCGCCGAGGCCGAGCAGACCGCCTACCGGGTCGTCCAGGAGGGGCTGACCAACGCCCACAAGCACGCGGGCGGGGCGCAGGTGTCGGTGCTGCTGGCGTACGCGCCGAACGGGGTGCGGGTCAGCGTGGTGAACGCCTGCCCGGGCGGGGAGCGGGGCTCCGCGCAACTGCCCAGCGGGGGCAACGGGCTGGTCGGGATGCGGGAGCGGGTGATCGCGCTGGGCGGCACCTTCTCGTCCGGGCCGGAGGCGGACGGGGGCTTCCGGGTCGAGGCGGTGCTGCCGTCCCGGCTGGCCGTCCGCGGGGACCGGCTCGGCTAGGGCCCGTCCTCGGCGGCCGACCCTCGCGGCCCGGCCGCTAGACGTACTCCCCGCCGTACTCCTCGGCGGTGCGCAGCCGTTCCGGGGCGGTGCCCAGGACCAGCGCGCTGATCGCCTGGTCGATGCCGTGGCCGAGGAACCACTCGCCGGTGTGGTCCAGGCTGTAGACCCGGCCCTCCTCGTCGACGGCCAGCAGCGCCTGCCCGTACGCCTCCTCGCCGAGCGGGGCGAGCTTGCAGCCCAGGGCCCGGCCGAGGTCGAACAGGGTGCGCGGCTGGTGCACGCCGCACATCGGGTCGATCAGGAACGGGGTGCGGGCCAGCTGGCGGCCCGGCCCGGACAGGTCGAAGGCGAGGCCGCCGAACTCGGCCCAGGCCTCCACGGCCGCCGGGAACACCGCGTGCGGCACGCCGCCGGGGCCGCCGTGCCCGACCAGGGCGTCGGCCCACTCCTCGGCCTGCCGGATCTGCCAGCGGCCGGGGTGCCAGCCGGCCGCCTTGAGTTCGGCGGCGACGTCGGCGGGGAAGCGCGGTCGGGTCCGCCCGGCGGGGCCGGCCGGTTGCGGGCCGGTCGGGGGCAGGATGGTCGGGGCGAGGGTGGCCGGCGGGGGCGGGGGCGGGCTGGGCGGATTCAGGGCGTGCTCCGGGGCTCGGGGACAGGGGGGCGTACGAGGGGCGGCCGGGTGCGGGCGCCCGGCGTGCGGACGGTTCAGCGCGCGGGCGGCCCGACGGCGACGCTCAGCACCGTGAAGTGCTCCAGCATCGGGCCGCAGGAGCGGCACGGCGGGGCGTGGGTGCCGTGCGCCGGGTCGCCCTCCTCGCGGATCCGGAGCGTCGTCATCCGGGAGCCCTTGAGGGCCTTGCGGGCCTCGTGCAGGCTCATCGGCTTGCGGGCGGCGCGCTTGGAGCGCTTCCCGTCGACCGTGGTCAGGTACTGGGAGAGCAGGACGGCCTCCGGGCAGCGGCCGGTGAACCGTTCGCGGGCCTCGACCGGCAGGGTGTCCAGGAACTCGCCGACCAGCGCGTGCAGGACCGGGCGCCGGTCGTCCTTGTCGCCCGCCAGGGTGTGCACCTCGCCGCCCTTGAGCGACAGCGCGGCGGCGACGGCCGGCAGCAGGCTGTCGCGGTGGTGGCGCAGCACGGGCGGGCCCGCCGGCTCACCGGTGGTCATGCGGTGTCCTCCTCCTCGTTCCTGGCGGTCCGGTTCCCGTTGGCTCCGGTCGGTCCCGGGGCAAGCCTGTCATTTGACACCGACAACCGCACAACCGGGGTGCGGCGCGGGCCGAACACCCGTGCGGTCGCCGGGGCCGGGTGCCCGTCCCACCCCGAATCCTGGCCGTACCGGGGCCGGATCCGCACAGCGTCGTCCTGACTTGTCCGCCGATCTACCGAAACCGCCCCCTCCCCCCGGCCCCGCCCGGTACGGTTCCGGCAGCGAGCCGAGGAGGACCCCGGCCCGGCCGTGCGGACACCGACCGGCCGGGCCGACTCCGGTGCCCGCACCGGACGTTGAGGCCGCCGGGGCGGGCGCGGGCCCGCCCCGGCGCCGGAGCCAGGGAGGGTCCAGCCGGGCCTTCCATTGAGGGGGCCCGAGCGATGACGTCGAAGCCGTGGGCGGACGCGACCGCCAACCAGGCGCCCGGCGGCCACCTGCCCACCCCGGGCGAGGTGCCCCGGCCGGTGCCGGAACGGCCGGTGGGCCTCGCGGTGGTCGGGGCCGGCTACTGGGGGCCGAAGCTGGTCCGCAACGCCCAGCACACCCCGGCGCTGCGGCTGCACTGGCTGTGCGACCTGGACGAGGCCAAGGCCCGTACCGTGCTGGGGGAGTACAGCACCGTCGGGGCGACCGGCCGGTACGAGCGGGTGCTGGCGGACGAACGGGTCGACGCCGTCGCGGTGGCCACCCCGGCGGGCTCCCACTACCCGCTGGTGCGGGCCGCGCTGGAGGCCGGCAAGCACGTGCTGGTGGAGAAGCCGATCACCACCTCCGCCGCCCAGGCCGTCGAACTCGTCGAACTGGCCGAGGCCGCCGGGCTGGTGCTGATGTGCGACCACACCTTCTGCTACACCCCGGTGGTCCGCCGGATCCGCGAGCTGGTGCACGGCGGGGAGATCGGCGACGTCCAGTTCTTCGACTCGGTGCGGATCAACCTCGGCCTGGTCCAGCCGGACGTCGACGTGCTGTGGGACCTCGCCCCGCACGACCTGTCCATCCTGGACTTCGTGCTGCCGCCCGGGGTCGTGCCGGTCGGCGTCTCCGCCCAGGGCGCCGACCCGATCGGGGCCGGCCGGGCCTGCGTCGCCTACCTGACGGTGCGGCTCAGCAACGGCGCGCTGGCGCACTGCCACGTCAACTGGCTCTCCCCGACGAAGGTCCGCACCACGCTGATCGGCGGCTCCCGGCGCACCCTGGTCTGGGACGACCTCAACCCGCAGGCCCGGCTGGCCGTGCACGACCGCGGGGTGGACCTCACCCCGCCCGACCAGCTCACCGAGGCCATCCGGCGCCGGGCGCTGATCTCCTACCGGGTCGGCGAGATGGTCGCGCCCGCGCTGGTCGAGCAGGAGGCGCTGCGCAACGTGATGGCCGAGTTCGCGGCCGCCGTCGTCGAGGGCCGGGCCCCGCTCACCGACGGGCGGGCCGGGGTGCGGGTGCTGGAACTGCTGGAGGCGGCCTCGCTGAGCCTCGAACTCGGCGGCGTCACCGTGCCGGTGGGCGCGGGGGAGCGGGAGGCGGTCCGGTGACGGCGGAGATCCCCCTGGTCGACCTGGCCGCCGCGCACGCCGAGATCGAGGCCGAGGTGCGGGCCGGCTTCGACCGGGTGCTGGCGAGCGGCGCCTTCGTCAAGGGCCCCGAAGTGGCCGCCTTCGAGCGGGAGTACGCCGCCTTCGCGGGCGTCCGGCACTGCGTGGGCGCCGCCAACGGCACCGACGCCCTGGAACTCGCCCTGCGCGCCCTCGACCTGCCGCCCGGCGCCGGGGTGGTGCTGCCCGCCAACACCTTCGTCGCCACCGCCGAGGCCGTGCAGCGGGCCGGGCTGCGCCCGGTGCCGGTCGACGTCGACCCCGAGCACCTGCTGATCGACCCGGACCGGGCCGCCGCCGTGCTGCCCGGGGCGGCGGCCCTGCTGCCGGTGCACCTGTTCGGCCAGTGCGCGCCGATGGAGGCGCTGCTGGAACTCGCCGACGGCCGCCCGGTGGTGGAGGACGCCGCGCAGTCCCAGGGCGCCCGGCGGCACGGCCGCGGCCGGTACGGGCGGATCGCGGCGACCAGCTTCTACCCGGGCAAGAACCTCGGCGGCTACGGCGACGCCGGGGCGGTGCTCACCGACGACGACGAACTCGCCGCCGCCGTACGGCTGATCGGCGACCACGGCGCCCGCGACAAGTACGTACACGAGCGCTTCGGCTTCAACTCCCGGATGGACGCCCTGCAAGCCGTCGTCCTGCGGGCCAAACTGCGCCGGCTGCCCGACTGGAACGCCGCCCGCCGCACCGCCGCGGCCCGCTACGACCGGCTGCTCGACGGCCTCCCGGGCGTCACCCCGCCGGGCACCGCGCCGGGCAACGAACACGTCCGCCACCTCTACCCGGTGCGGATCGCCCGCGGCCGCGACGCCGTGCTCGCCGCGCTGCACGCCGCCGGCATCGGCGCCGGGGTGCACTACCCCGTCCCGGTGCACCTCCAGCCCGCGTTCCGCCCGCTCGGGTACGGCGCGGGCGCCTTCCCGGTCGCCGAACGGGCGGCCGGCGAACTGCTCAGCCTGCCGCTGCACCCCCACCTCACGGAGGCCCAGCAGGTACGGGTCGTGGAGGTGTTGCGCCGGGCCCTGGGTGCGGGGGCTCGGCCGGGCGGGTGACCCCCTACTCTTGGTGCCGAGCAAGCGCACCGAAGAATTGCAGCAGCCAGTGGGGGCTCCCAGATGACGACAGGTCGGCCCGGCGTCACCGCCGCACCGAACGCGGCGTACGCAGGTCAGGTGGTGCAGTTCCCGGACCCGGTCCGTGCCGAGCGGCACCCGGCCGGGGTCCGGGTGGACGAGGCCGGCTACCCGGACTTCGGTCCGTACGCGGCCGCGGCCGCCGAGGTCGCCGACCCGCCGGAGGGCTTCGGCGTGGACGAACTGCGCCTGACCGACTACGTCTCGGCCAACGCCGCGCTGTTCACCCAGGGCCACCCGCTCTGGGCCGACCTGGAGACCGCCGTGGCCACCCCGCCCGGCTGGACCTGGCACCACGCGGTCGGCCGGGCCGCCCCCGGCTGGCGCCGGATGGAGCTCGTCCCGGTCGAGGTCAAGGCCCTGCTGCGGCACCACGGCGGCCTGGCCACCTCGCCCGCCGACCACACCCGCCGGGGCACCCGCCCGCTGCAGGAGCGCCGGCCCGTCCACTTCTCGCTGGCCAAGGACGGCGGCGACCCGATCGGCGTCCCCGAGGACCTGGTGCAGCGCGCCGAGGAGCGCCTCGGCTACCGGCTCCCCGCCGCCTACCGCACCTTCCTCAAGCTGGGCGGCGGCCGCGGCCCGGTCGGGGTCGCGCTGGACACCGAGCTCGGCATGCTGCTCGACCAGCCGTTCCTGACCCTCACCGAGGAGTACGGCACCGAGGACGTCGTCTACGCCAACAAGTGCCTGCGCGACCACCTCACCAAGGACTACCTGGGCATCGCCTACGCGCAGGGCGGCATCATCGCCCTCAAGGTGCGCGGCGACCAGGTCGGCTCGGTCTGGTTCCACCTGTACGACGACGCCCGGGACGCCGGCGGGCCGGAGGCCCCCGAGGACCGCTGCGCCCGGCTGCTGCTGCCCTGCGGGGACGACTTCGACGCCTTCCTGCTCCGGCTGGCCGGCAGCCCGCCGGAGCTGGAGACGGTCGCGGAGCTGATGGTGGACGGCGGGTTCGCCCGGGCCGTCCCGGTGGACTGACGTGACCGCGGGAACGGCGTTGAGGGAACGAGTGGGGACGACGGGGACAGGGGTGAACCGGGCGTGGTGACGTACGCGCAGGCGCAGGAGCTCGCCGAGGAGTGGATCAACGGCGGGGTGCCGCACGGGCAGCAGCGCGAGGTGCGGGTCCGGGAGTTCGACCTGGGCTTCGTCTGCTGGGCGGTGTCGCCCGCGGACGCGGCGGGCGGGCCCGGCGCCGGTGCCGACGGCGGCGCCGGTGCGGGCGGGGCGCGGCTGGTGATCGCCCGGGACTCGGGCGCCAGCACGCTGTGGCCCGCGCTGCCCGTCAACGAGGTGGTCCGGCAGTTCGAGGAGGTGTACGGGCGGCCGGTCGCGGCCAACCCGGCCGGGGCGGCGAAGCCCGCGCCGGGGCCGGTGGAGGCGACCTCCTTCCTGCTCAGCCCGCCGCAGTGGCTGCAGGAGGCGGGGGCGGCGGCGCTCGCCGCGGAGGCGGAGAAGCTGGGGGGCGCTGCGGCTGCGGCTCCGGCCCCGGCTCCTGTCGAGGCCCCGGCGCCTGCGCCCGTGGCTGCGCCCGCTGACCTGCCGCCCGCGCCGGTGCCGGTCGCGCCCGCGGCGGTGCCGTCCGCGCCGGTTCCGGTGCCGCCGGGGCCCGCGGTGCTGACCGAGCCGCCGGTCTCCGACCGGCCCGCCGGGGACGCGCCGACCATGCTGGCGCCGCCGCCCGGTGAGGACCCGTTCGCCGCCCCGCTGCCCCCGGCCGCGCCGGTGCCGCCGGTCGCCCCGACGCCGCCGGCCGCTCCGGTCGGTGCCGAGGCGGCGACCGTGCTGATGCCCGAGGGCCTGCGCACCTCCGGTTCGGACCTGCCCGAGGCGCCCGCCCCGGCCGGTGCCGAGGCCGCGACCGTGCTGATGCCCCCGGGCAGCGGCGGCTACGGCATGCCGCCGGTCCCGCCGGTCGGTGCCCAGGCCCCGATCGCCCAGGCCTCGCTTGCCCAGACTCCGCATGCCCAGACTCCGGGCGCCCAGCCCGCGGCCGCGGCGCCCGTCGCCCCGCCGGCCCCGGTGCCCGCCCCGGCCGCCGAGCCGGCGCCGACGCTGCTCGCGCCGCCGGGCGCCATGCCGGGCCTGATGGGCCTGCCCGGCGCCCCGGCCCCCGCCCCGCAGGGCGCGCCGGTCGAGCAGGCCCCGACCATGCTGGCCTCGCCCGGCGGGCTGGCCGGCCTGCCCGGCGCCCCCGGTCCGGCCGCGCCGCCCGCCGCCGCGGCCCAGGGCGGTCTCGGCCGCGGCCCGGGTTCGGCTCCGCCGCCGCCCCCGCCGGCCGCGCTGCGCGGTGGTCCGGGCGGCTCGTCCGGTACCGGTGCGCCCGGTGCGGGAGGGCTGGGTCGCAACTCCGGTTCGGCCCCGCCGCCGCCCCCGCCCGCCGGGCTGCGGCAGACCCCGGGCCAGGGCACGCCCGCCGCCGGCCCGGGTGGCCGGTCGGGCGGTTCGACCCCGCCGCCCCCGCCGCCGGCCGGCCTGCGCTCCGGCGACGCCCCGGCCCCCGCGCCGCAGGGCGCGCCCGCCCCGGCCGCCGCCGGGGTGGCGTACGAGGCGACCCAGCTCGCGAGCGCGATCGACCCGGCGCTGCTCGGCGGCCCGGCGGACCCGGGCACCCCGCCGTCCGGCGGCCCCGCCGTCCCGCCGCCGCCCGGTGGCCCGGCGGCTCCGGCCGCGCCCGCGGCCGGGTACGGCTACCCGAACGCGGGTGCCGCGCCCGGCGTCGTCCCGCCGACCCCGGTCACCGGCCCGCCGCCGGGCGCGCCGGTGCCGCCCGGGGTGCCCGCAGTGGGCCCGGGCTACTTCGCCGCGCTCAGCTACCGGGGTCCGGACGGCTCGGAGCAGAAGCTGCTGCACCGCAGCGAGCCCGGCACCCCGCACCCGGAGTGGAAGATCCTCCAGGACCTGCGGCGGCTGAACGTGCCGCCGGAGCAGGTGCTGGAGCTCTACACCGAGCTGGAGTCGTGTGATCTGCCCGGCGGCTACTGCAACCGCATGATCGCGGCCTCCTGGCCGAACGTGCGGCTGACCCACACCGCCCCGTACGGCCGCGACCACGCCTCCCGGCAGGCCGGGATGGCCGAGCTGCTGGACCACCTGGACGAGCTGCACCAGCTGGCCTCCGGGGCCCAGCGGGTCCGCCCGTTCCGGGTTCCGCTGCCCGCGCCGGGGACGGTCCAGGCGCTGCCCCCGCTGCCGCCCCAGGAGCTCGCCCAGGAGCTCGGGACGGCCTTCGGGCAGAACCTGTTCCGCTACGAGCAGCGCGCCGTCTCCCGCCAGGGCGTGCCGGAGCCGGTGTCGCAGACGCTGATGTGGGCCGGGCTGCCGCGCGACTTCGGGCCGTTCTTCTGGGCCCAGGCGCAGGAGGGCCGGCCGATCCCGACGCTGGCCGAGCTGGCCGCCGAGCGCGGGCTGCCGGCGGCGGCGGACTTCGGCGGCTACCTGGTGCTCGGCAACGACTACGGCCGTCAGCTGTGCGTCCAGTACGGCACCGCGAACGTGGTCGCCGTGGATGTCGACGGAACCGGCCAGCCGCCGCGCTTCGTCAACAGCGGTGTACCGGAGTTCGTCCGCGCGCTGGCCCTGCTGGGCCGGATGTGGCGGCTGCGGTACGGGCTGACGCCGGAGCAGGCCGGTCGCTGGACGACCGACTTCCAGGCCCAGCTCGCCGCGATCGACCCGGCGGCCCTGCAGACCACGGACACCTGGTGGGCCGTGCTGCTGGAGCAGTTCTGGGACGGCCTGCTGTAGCGGACCGTCGCGGATCCCCGCAGGTGGGAGGGGTCGTTCCGGTGTCCGGAACGACCCCTTCGGCATGCCCCGGCAGCTGTGCCTCGTTGGGGTTTCGTCCGGATCTGCGCAAAATAGGTCAAGAGGATGGGTCTATTCGTCCCGTCCTCGACGCATTCCGGTCCGCACGACGACCGGATTCGGCCCCGGTGTCCCAACCGGTTCCGGATCCGCCCAGTCCGTCCGATCATGGGCTCCGCAGCCCGCGAAACGAGGGGAAGAGCCCATGAGCGACGCCGTCCCCCAGTACGGCTTCACCCAGGCCCGGCGCGGCTACGCGCCCGAGCAGGTCGACCGGGCGCTGGTCGCCCTGACCGCGCAACGCGACGAGGCCTGGGAACGGCTGAGCGTCCTGGGTGCCGGGATCCGGCAGATGGAGACCAGGCTGGACGCCATCCGCCAGGCCGCCGAGGAGGCCCCGGAACCGGACTACCAGGTGCTCAGCGAGCAGGCCGCCGGACTGGCCGAGATGGCCCGGAACGAGGCCGGCGCCGTGAAGGAGAAGGCCGAGCGCTTCGCCGAGGACCTGCGGGACGAGGTGTACGAGGCGGGGCAGGAGGCCGACCGGGCCGCCAAGGAGTACGCCGCGGCCACCCGTTCCGAGGCCGACGCCGCCGCCCGCCGCACCGACGAGCGCACCCGGGCCGAGGCCGAGGGCATCCGCTCCGACGCCGACGGGGAGAGCCGGGCGGCCCGGGACGGCGCCACCGCCTACGCCGCCAAGGTCCGGGTGGCCGCCGCCGAGGCCGAGGAGCACGCCGAGGCCGAGCTGGCCGCCAAGCGCCGCAAGGCCGACGAGACCTTCGCCGAGGCCCAGGCCAAGGCCGACGCCGAGGACGCGGACGTCTCGGCGACCGCCGAGCGCCGGGTCAAGGAGGCCGAGCAGCACCGGGAGACGGTGCTGAACCGGATCAAGCAGCTGGAGACCGACGCCCAGGCCAAGGCCGACCAGCTGGTCGACAAGGCGCGCCGCGAGGCCGAGAAGATCAACGCGGAGAGCGAGCGCGAGCAGCGCGAGTTCGACGCCCGGCTGGAGACGGTGCAGCAGCACCTGGACCACATCAAGGCCACCCTGGCCTCGCTCACCGGCGCGGCGGTCGGCCAGATCGAGCCCGAGCGGCTGGTCGCGGCCGCCGCCGGGGCGGCCGCCGAGGCCGCGGCGGCCGGTCCGGTGGACGCGGTGGTGGACGCGGTCGCGGATGCGGCGCCGGTCGACTCGGAGGCGGACACCGGGGAGATCCCGCTGCCGGACCTGCGCGGGACCGCGGCGCCGGCCGGCACCCCGGGCGTGGCTGCCGCCGCTGCTCCGGTCGCTGCTCCGGTCGACGGCCCGGCCGATGTCCCGGTCGACGTTCCGGTCGACGTTCCGGCGGACAGTCCGGCCGTCGCCGGGTCCGGCGCGAAGGCCGGGGCGACGGCGGTGCTGCGGCAGCCGGTGGTCGGCGGTGCCGGGGCCGGTTCCCGGGCCCTCGGCGGCAGGGCCGCGGAGGCCAAGGGCGCCGAGGGCGCGGCCGACGGTGCCGCCGACCCGGTGGTGACCGGTCCGGTCGCCCCGGCCGCGGTGCCGCCGAAGCCGGCCGCGCCGCCCGGGCCGGTGGCCGGGCGGGACGGTGCGGCGGCCGCGGCCGGTGCGGGCGCTGCGGAAGGTGCGGCCAGCGTGGAAGGCACGGAGGGCGCCGAGGAGACCCGGATCATCCCGAAGATCATCATCGTGGACGACGGCGTCGGCTACGCGCCCCCGAACACGGTGTCCTACCGCCGCCGCTAGGGCCTCTCTTTCGGATCTTGCCGGGCGCGCGACGCCGGGCATCCCGCCTGGACGCACCGGCGAATCATCCAAGTACGCCCAGTACGAGGACGATCCGCCGGCACGCCCAGCCGGGCGCCCAACGCCGCGCGCTGATCCGCCAAGATCCGAAAGAGAGGCCCTTGCCGTCAGCCACCGGCCTCACCCGCGATCAGGCCGGTGAGCTTCGCGTCCTGGGCCCTGACCGCCTCCTGCTGGGCGGTCAGGGCCTGCGCGTTGCGGTCGATCAGCTGGCGCTGGTAGCCGGCCAGTACGGCGAACCAGAGGCCGGCCAGCCCGGACCGGGCGGTGCAGTCGGCGTCCGCGCGGGCGGCGGCCAGCTCGGCCGGGGTGGCCTCCGGCGTGGTCTGGTACTGGTGCGACAGCTCCTCCGGGGTGGTGGCCGTGAATCCGGCGGCCGTCATGCAGGCGGTCCACCGCCCGGTGGCCGCCACCACCCGGGCGTCCTTGGCGGTGGCCTTCGTCGACTCGTCGAACAGCTGGTCGACCAGTCGGCTGCCCGCGGCGGGCGGCGACCCGATCCGCTCGGCGGCCTGTCGGTCGCAGTCCACCCGGGCGCCGTCGTAGGCCTCGCCGGAGCCGGCCGGGGCGGGGTCCGGCCGGGGGGCCGTCCGCTTGGGCGGGTGGAAGCCCAGGGTCGCGGCGGCCTGGGGGCCGAGGTAGCCCCAGGGGCCGGCCGGTAGCGCGGTCGCGTTGTCCGGCGGCTGCGCGGCCTGCAGTCCGTCCCCGGTGAACGCGGAGAAACCGGCCCGGTGCATGCACCCGACGATCAGCGCGTTCCGGGCCTGGATCTCCTTGACCGAGGACCGGTCGTCGGCCTGATAAGCGGAGAGCGGAAGTCCGGTCAATCCGCCCCGACCGGATTCCGGAGCGGCCGTCGAACCGAGCTCCGGCGGGGTCGGCGCGGATTCCGCGGAGCCCTTCCCGGAGTTGTCCGAACAACCCGCGGACAATACCGACAGAACGGCCGTGAGGGTGAGGGCGGTGAATCGTCCGAATTGGGCGGGACGTGCCAAGCTTCTGCTCCGATCCTCAAGCGCGGCAAGCGTGTTGGGACCATAGCTCATTTCGTCCGGGTACGTTCCCCGGGCGCTGGGCGAAGACCGGCTTGGCTGGAAAACAGCTGTGCCGTGCAGGCCCGCCATGCAAATCTCGGGAACCCAGCCGCTATCGATGGAGGGGTTACATGAATCGCCGCACTAATCCCCGATCCGCGCTCCGGAACAGAAATGGCAAGGCCCGTCGCATGGGTGTTCTGGCGGTTCTGACGGCCGCCGCCGCGACCCTGCTGCCGACGACCGCGGCCCGGGCCGTCGACCGGGTCGACTGCGGGAACCGGGACGATTTCGCGAAGGTCTGGAACTACGGCTACAGCGGGCAGCTCTGCTTCGCCAACGACGGCTGGATGTCCCTGCGCGTCTACAACGTGGACCGGATCGACGCGGGCAACAACAAGGTCATCACCTACCTGGGCGGCGGGCTCGGCTCCTGGACCGTCTTCACCTGGGAGCGCTACGACTTCAACGCCAGCCAGGGGCACCAGGTGATGATGTACGACATCAACCTGTCCCGCTGGTAGGCCCGGGCGCCGGCTCCGGGCGGGTGCGGACGTCCGGGGCGGCGGAGCACCGGCGCGCGAAAGCGAAGAGGCCGAGACCCGTGGCGCCCTCCAGGAAAGGGCGCCACGGTTCCCGGCGCTTGGGCGGGCGCCCCCACCCAGGGTCGCCCGGCCTCGCACCTCCGACCCCCATCGGGGGTGCGACAGTGCCGCCACAGCCATCCCCCACGGTTGGGTGCGGCGGGCACATTCACCATGGTGCGCGATCTCCATGGACGGCCAGTGACAGGAGTATGTCCAGTTCGTGGCGGATGCGGAGCCCGGTCCGGACCGGCGCCCGAGCGGTTCGCCCACCGGCCCGTCCGGTGTTCCGTCCAGTGGTTCGTCCGCGGTCGTGCTCCCGGCCGCGCGACGCGTACGGCCGCCGGTTCGTCCCCGCGCGGTCCGTCGCCCGGGCGGCGCGGCCCCGCCCGGCTCGTACGCCGCGTGCCCGTCGGTGCCGCGGCGTAGGCTGGAGACCCCCGGCCGCTCGGCGCGCCGGGCCGTTCGCGTTGCCCCGGCGGGCTGCCCGCCGCCCGGAGGCAGCACCAGCCACGGCACGAAGAAGAGACCCCAGATGAGTCTGACCGGACTGCTCGATGTCGTCGCGCGGGACGCGGCGCTCGCCGAGGCCATCGAGGCGGCCACCGCCACCGGAGCCGCGGCCGGCGGCCGCCGCCACCTGGACCTGGTCGGACCGCCCGCCGCCCGGCCGTTCGCCGTCGCCGCGCTGGCCCGCGCCCTGGCCGGTCAGGCGGCCGGCGAGCGGGGCCGCCCGGTGCTGGCCGTCACCGCGACCGGCCGGGAGGCCGAGGACCTGGCCGCCTCGCTGCGTTCGCTGCTGCCCGCCGACGCGGTCGCCGAGTACCCCGCCTGGGAGACCCTGCCGCACGAGCGACTGTCGCCCCGCTCGGACACCGTCGGCCGCCGGCTGGCCGTGCTGCGCCGGATCGTGCACCCGCGGGCGGACGACCCGGCGGCCGGGCCCGTGCAGGTGATCGTCGCCCCGGTCCGTTCGGTGCTGCAGCCGCAGGTGAAGGGGCTGGCCGAGCTGGAGCCGGTGGCCGTTCAGCGCGGTGAGTCGCACGACCTGGAGGAGGTGGCCCGCCGGCTCGCCGCGGCCGCCTACGCGCGGGTCGAACTGGTCGAGAAGCGCGGCGAGTTCGCCGTCCGCGGCGGCATCCTGGACGTCTTCCCGCCGACCGAGGAACACCCGCTGCGGGTGGAGTTCTGGGGCGACGACGTCGAGGAGATCCGCTACTTCAAGGTCGCCGACCAGCGCTCGTTGGAGATCGCCGAGCACGGACTGTGGGCGCCGCCCTGCCGGGAGCTGCTGCTGACCGACGCGGTGCGCGCCCGGGCCGCCGAACTGGCCGTCCAGCAGCCCGGGTTGGCCGAGATCCTGGACAAGATCGCGGAGGGCATCGCGGTCGAGGGCATGGAGTCGCTGGCCCCCGTGCTGGTGGACGACATGGAGCTGCTGCTCGACGTGCTGCCGCTCGGTTCGGTCACCGTGGTCTGCGACCCGGAGCGGGTCCGGACCAGGGCCGCCGACCTGGTGGCCACCAGCCAGGAGTTCCTCCAGGCCTCCTGGGTGGCCGCGGCGGCCGGCGGCGACCGGCCGATCGACCTGGAGGCCATCGACGTCTCCGCCGCCTCGCTGCGCTCGCTCGCCGAGGTGCGCGAGCACGCCGACGAGATCGGGCTGCCCTGGTGGTCCGTCAGCCCGTTCGCGACCAGCGAGTCGACGGTCGACGGCATGCTGGAGTTCGACGTCAACACGCTGACCCTCGGCATGCACGCCGTCGAGGCCTACCGGGGCGACACCGCCCGGGCGATCGCCGACGCCAAGGAGCGGCTGGCCGCCGACTGGCGGGTCGTCATGGTGACGGAGGGCCACGGCCCAGCCTCCCGCCTGGCCGAGGTGCTCGGCAACGAGGGCATCCCGGCCCGGCTGGTCGCCGACCTCGCCGAGGCGCCCACCCGGGACGTCGTCTACGTCTCCTGCGGCTCCATCGAGCACGGCTTCGTCGACGAGGACCTGAAGCTCACCGTCATCACCGAGACCGACCTGTCCGGCCAGAAGTCCTCCACCAAGGACATGCGCCGGATGCCCTCCCGGCGCCGCAACGCGATCGACCCGCTGGCCCTGGCCGCCGGCGACTACGTCGTGCACGAGGCGCACGGCGTCGGCCGGTACGTCGAGATGGTGCAGCGCACCGTCCAGGGCGCCACCCGCGAGTACCTGGTGCTGGAGTACGCCCCCGCCAAGCGCGGCCACCCCGGCGACCGGCTGTTCGTGCCGACCGACCAGCTCGACCAGGTCACCAAGTACGTCGGCGGCGAAGCCCCGACGCTGCACCGGCTCGGCGGCGCGGACTGGGCGAAGACCAAGCAGCGGGCCAAGAAGGCGGTCAAGGAGATCGCCGCCGACCTGATCAAGCTGTACTCGGCGCGGATGGCCGCGCCCGGCCACACCTTCGGCCCGGACACCCCGTGGCAGCGCGAGCTGGAGGACGCCTTCCCGTACGCGGAGACGCCGGACCAGCTGACCACCATCGCCGAGGTCAAGTCGGACATGGAGAAGTCCGTCCCGATGGACCGGCTGATCTGCGGCGACGTCGGCTACGGCAAGACCGAGATCGCCGTGCGGGCCGCGTTCAAGGCGGTGCAGGACGGCAAGCAGGTCGCGGTGCTGGTGCCGACCACCCTGCTGGTGCAGCAGCACTTCTCCACCTTCGCCGAGCGGTACGCCAACTTCCCGGTCACCGTGAAGGCGCTGTCCCGCTTCCAGACCGACAGCGAGGCCAAGGCCGTCCTGGAGGGGCTGTTCGAGGGCTCGGTGGACGTCGTCATCGGCACCCACCGGCTGTTCTCCTCCGAGACCAGGTTCAAGGACCTCGGCCTGGTCATCGTCGACGAGGAGCAGCGCTTCGGCGTCGAGCACAAGGAGCAGCTGAAGAAGCTGCGCGCCAACGTGGACGTGCTCACCATGTCCGCGACGCCGATCCCGCGCACCCTGGAGATGGCCGTCACCGGCATCCGCGAGATGTCCACCATCACCACCCCGCCGGAGGAGCGGCACCCGGTTCTGACCTTCGTCGGGCCGTACGACGAGAAGCAGATCTCGGCCGCGATCCGGCGCGAACTCCTGCGCGAGGGCCAGGTGTTCTACATCCACAACCGGGTCGAGTCGATCGACAAGGCGGCCGCCCGACTGAAGGACCTGGTGCCCGAGGCGCGGATCGCCACCGCGCACGGGCAGATGGGGGAGACCCAGCTGGAGAAGGTCGTCGTCGACTTCTGGGAGAAGGAGTTCGACGTCCTGGTGTCGACCACGATCGTGGAGTCCGGCATCGACATCTCCAACGCCAACACCCTGATCGTCGAGCGCGGCGACACCTTCGGCCTCTCCCAGCTGCACCAGCTGCGCGGCCGGGTCGGGCGAGGGCGCGAGCGCGGCTACGCGTACATGCTGTACCCGCCGGAGAAGCCGCTCACCGAGACGGCCCACGAGCGGCTGGCCACCATCGCCCAGCACACCGAGATGGGCGCCGGCATGTACGTCGCCATGAAGGACCTGGAGATCCGCGGCGCCGGCAACCTGCTCGGCGGCGAGCAGTCCGGGCACATCGCGGGCGTCGGCTTCGACCTCTACATGCGGATGGTCGGCGAGGCGGTGGCCGAGTTCCGCGAGTCGCTGGCGAACGGCGGCGAGCCGGAGGAGGAGCCGCTGGAGGTGAAGATCGAGCTGCCGGTCGACGCCCACGTGCCGCACGACTACGCGCCCGGCGAGCGGCTGCGGCTGCAGGCCTACCGCTCGATCGCGGCGGTCAACTCGGAGGAGGACATCCAGCAGGTCCGGGACGAGCTGGTGGACCGCTACGGGAAGCTGCCCGAGCCGGTGGAGAACCTGCTGATGGTCGCCGGGCTGCGGCTGTTCGCCCGCCGCTGCGGGATCTCGGACATCACGCTGCAGGGCTCGAACGTCCGCTTCGGTCCGGTGGAGCTGCGGGAGTCCCAGCAGCTGCGGCTGAACCGGCTCTACCCGCGCAGCCAGGTCAAGGCGGCGGCCCAGCAGTTGCTGGTGCCGCGGCCGAGCACCGGCCGGATCGGCGGCAAGCCTCTGGTCGGGCGGGAGCTGCTCGGCTGGTGCACCGAGTTCCTGTCGGCGATGTTCGACGACCTGGCGGGGGCGAAGAAGTAGCACCTGCCGGTCGGCGGACGGTCTGCGTCGGCCGGCGTTCACGGCGGCGGTGGTTCACGGCGGTCTCGGGCTCTGCCCGGGGCCGCCGTTCTGCTTGTGCACGGTGCGCCTTGTGCACGGTGCGCCCAGGGTCAGCCGATCTTCCACTGGCCGGTCTGCGGGGCGAAGCCGTTGTCCAGGGCGAACTGGACCTTGTCGAGCTTGGTGCCGTCCGGGACCTCGAAGGTGACGAAGCCCTTGCCGGTCTCGCCGGGAGCGATGTTGGTGGGGGTCTGGAAGGACGGGCCGGCCTTGGTGTCCTCCAGGTTCGGGCCGTAGGCCTGGCCCTGGGTGTCCACGACCTTGGCGCTGCTGGCCGGGACCTCGCCGTACGCCTGGGCGCCGGTGGCCTTGATCTGGAACTGCACCGCCACGTAGTGCTTGCCCTCGGCCGGCTTGAGGTACTCGCTGGCGCTCTCGGCCGGGTCGACCACCTTCACCGCGGTGACGTCGGCGGTGTTGCCCTTGTCCGTGCCCTTGAGCGCGATGGTGTCGCCGATCTTGGCCGGGGCCTTGGGGGCGTCGGCGGCCTTGGCGGCCCCCGTGGTGGCGGCCGCGGTCTGCTTCGCCTCGGTCGAGACGGAGGCGCCGCCGGTGGAGTTGCAGGCGGTCGCGGTGAGGGCGACCAGTGCGGCGCCCAGGAGCAGGGCGGCGGTGCGGCGAGTGGTGGTGCGGCGGGCGGTGGCGGACATGGCTGTTCTCCCGTGCTCGGTGGTCTTCCTGGGCGTCGCCCCCGTCCGGTGGCGACGAAGAGATCACACCACTCGGGCGTGAACCATGTCAACGGCATTTCACAAAAGAGCTCTGTTCACATGTGAACTCCGAATAGGACCCTCCTCGCTATGCTGTGCGGTCACAGCCCTGCCGAAGGAGCCCTCCCGTGCCGGACCGCCCCGAAGTGACCGCCGTCGAGATCGCCCGGCTGGCCGGCGTCGGCCGGGCCGCGGTCAGCAACTGGCGCCGCCGCCACGCCGACTTCCCCCGCCCGGTCGGCGGCACCGACGCCAGCCCGACCTTCGCCCTCGACGAGGTCGGGTCCTGGCTGCGCGCCCAGGGCAAGATCGCCGAACTCCCGCTGCTGGAGCGGGTCTGGCAGCTCGTCGACACCCTGCGCGACCCGGCCGGCCACCCCGCCGCCCCGCTGGTCGAGGCCGGCGCCGTGCTCCTGCTGCTGCACCGCGCCCCCGGGCACTGGGCCGACCTCGCCGACCAGCCCGACAGCCGGCTCGCCACCGCGCTGCCCCGCGCCGTCGCCGACACCGCCGTCCACGCCTTCGGCCCGGACGGCCCGCGCGAGCTGCGGCTGCCCGTCCTGCTCGGCAGCACCCAGCTGGACCTCGCCCGACTGCTCGCCGCCCTCGCGGCCGAGTCCGGGCCGACGGCCGCGTACGAGCAACTGCTCACCCGGCACGCCGAGGCCAACACCCGCCAGTTGAGCCCGACCCCGCCGGAGGCCGCCGAACTGCTCGCCGCCGTCGCCGGAGTCCCCGCCACCGTGCTGGACCCGGCCGTCGGCCTCGGCGCCGTGCTGCTCGCCCACCCGCCGACCACCGGCCGCTACGGCCAGGACGCGGACCCGGTCGCGGCCGCCCTCGCCCGGCTCCGGCTCGCCCTGCACACCCCCGCCGACGAACCCGGCCCGCTCCCGCTGGACCTGCGCACCGGCGACGCCCTGCGCGCCGACGGCTACCCCGGGGACACCTTCGACGCGGTGCTCTGCCAGCCCCCGTACAACGAACGCGACTGGGGCCACGACGAGTTGCAGTTCGATACCCGCTGGCCCGGCGGCCTCGTCCCGCCGCGCGGCGAGTCCGAACTGGCCTGGGTGCTGCACTGCCTGGCCCACACCCGCCCCGGCGGCCTCGCCGCCCTGCTCCTCCCGCCGACCGTCGCCTCCCGCCGGGCCGGCCGCCGGATCCGGGCCGAGCTGCTCCGCACCGGCGCCCTGCGCGCCGTCATCGCCCTGCCCGCCGGGGCCGCCCCGCCGTACGGCGTCCCGCTGCACCTGTGGGTGCTGCGCGCCCCCAGGCCGGGCGACGACTTCCGGCAGGTCCTGCTGGTCGACGCCGGGGCGGCGCCGACCGGGTCGTCGGTCGGGGCGCCGGGCCCGGCGGCCGCGGAGGGCGGCCGGGACAAGGTGGACTGGCCCGAGCTGCGCCGGACCGTCCTGGACTCCTGGCGCGGGTTCGACCTCGCCGCCCGGGAGGGCCTGCCCGTCCCCGCCGACCGGGCCGGCGTCCACCGGACCATGGCCGCCATCGACCTGCTGGACGACGAGACCGACCTCTCCCCGGCCCGGCACGTCCCGCCCGGCGTCCGGCTCGGCGGGGTGGCCGAACTCTCGCACCTCGGCGCCCGGTTGGCCGAGCTGCTGGCCGAGCTGGCCGACCCGCTCACGCTGCTCCCGGGGGCCGGCGGGCAAACGGCCGCCGGCGCGGCGCCGGCCGGCCTGGTCACCGTGGGCGAGCTGGTCCGCAGCGGCGCGCTGGAGGTGTACTCCTCCGGCACCGGCACCGCCACCCGTCCGGCGGGCGGTGCCCCGGGCGGCGTCCCGGTGATCACCGACCAGGACCTCGCCACCGGGGCCCTGCCCGGTGCCGTCCTCGCCACGGCCTCCGGCGCCGGGGGAACCGGGGTGGCGGGGGAGGTCCGGACCAGGCCGGGCGACGTCCTGGTCCCCGCCCTCGGCGGCGGCGCCGCCCTGGTCGTCCCCGCCGAAGGCCCGCTGGTCGGCGCGGCCCTCGGCCGCCAGCTCCACCTGCTGCGGCCCGACCCGGCCGCGCTCGACCCGGAGTTCCTGGCCGGCCAGTTCCGCTCCACCGCGGGCACCCGGCGCGCCGCCAGCCACGCCACCACCACCGCCCGCCTCGACATCCGCCGCGTCGAACTGCCCCGCCTCCCGCTCCCCGCCCAACAGCGCCTCGGCGCGGCCTTCGCCCGCCTCGCCGCCTTCGACACCGCCCTCACCCGGGCCGCCGCCCTCGGCCACACCCTCGCCCGGGCCGCGACGGACGCGCTGGCGACGGGCGCCATGGCGCCGCCGGAGGACTGACACCGGTTCAATACCGCTCCGGCATCGGCCCGGTGTCGGAGCGGCAGCGAGCGGACCGAAGGCCTCCGGCGCCGCCGGGCCGGGCGGTACCGTGTGCTGGGCCGTCCGCGCGACGGTCGGCGCCGGTTCCCTCCAGCTCAGGAGCACACATGTCAGGGCAGCACCCCGGGCCGTACGGACCGACGCCCGGTGGCCCGCCGTACCGCCCGGCCCCGATCCCGGGCCGGTTCGGGGTGCCCGCCCGGGTGGTGTGCGCGCTCGTCCCGCTGCTGTCCTTCGGGCTGCTCGGCGTCGTCCCGTCGCTGCTGCTGGCCGTCCGGCGCCGACGGGCCTACGACATCCTCGGCGCGGTGGTGTACTGCGGGCTGCTGCTGACGCTCTTCGTCTCCCTCGGGATCGCGGGCACCCTCAACGACCCGACCGCCGACTTCACCGGCTCGATCACCCTCGCCGTGCTGTGGCTGACGCCGACCCTGCACTTCCTGGCCCTGGACAGTCGCACGGTCTGGGAGTCCCGCCCCCTACCCGTAGCCCCGCAGGCCGTCGTCCCCTCGTACGGGCCGCCGGTCGGCCCGCCGTACGCACCGCAGGCCGCCGCGCCGTACGCGCCCACCGCGCCCGGGTACGGCGCCCCGGCGCCGGTTCCGGCCCCGAATCCGATCCCCGCCCCGGCCCCCGCGCCAGCCGTCGAGACCTCCCACGACCTGCGCGAACTCGGTGAACTGCTGCGCCGCCAGGCCCGCGAGGGCGGCTCGTGACCGCCACCAGGCTGATCGCCGGCCGCTACCGGCTCGCCGAGAAGATCGGCCACGGCGGCATGGGCCAGGTCTGGGCCGGCCAGGACGAACGGCTGCACCGCGAGGTCGCCGTCAAACTGCTCCGCCCCGAACACCTGCTGCCCGGCGGCTCCGGCAGCGGGTTCGGCACCGGCGCCACGAGCACCGAACGGCGCCGCCACGGCGACGAGTTGAGCCGCCGCTTCCTGCGCGAGTGCCGGGTGACGGCCGCGCTCGACCACCCCGGGCTGGTCACCGTCTTCGACGCGGGCGAGGACGAGGGCGAGCTCTACCTCGTCATGCAGCGCGTCCCCGGCATCAGCCTCGCCGACCTGATCGCCGAGGACGCGCCCTTCCCGGTCGAGCGCGCGGTGGCCGTCGCCGCCCAACTCTGCGGGGCGCTGGCGGCCGTCCACGCCATCCCGGTGGTCCACCGTGACCTCAAGCCGAGCAACGTCATGGTCCGCGCCGACGGCCGCACCGTGCTCCTCGACCTCGGCATCGCCACCGCCCTCGACACCGAGACCACCCGCCTGACCCTCACCGGCGTGCCCATCGGCAGCCCCGCCTACATGGCCCCCGAACAGGCCCTCGCCGCCACCGCCGACCCGCGCAGCGACCTCTACTCGCTGGGCTGCCTGCTGCACGAGATGCTCTCCGGCGAGGAACCCTTCCGGGCGCCCACCGCGCTCGGCCTCCTGCGCCGCCACGTCGACGAACCGCCCGTCCCGCTGCGGGAGTTGCGCCCCGAAGTGCCGCAGCCGCTGGAACGACTGGTCCTCGACCTCCTCGCCAAGCAGCCCGCCGACCGCCCCGCCGACGCCCAGACCGTGTACGCGCGGCTGCTCCCGCTGCTGCCCGCGGCCGAACAGGCGCCGCAGCCCCGCCTCACGCCCCTGCCCGACCCCGCGCGCCCCTTCCGCTACCCGCACCAGCCGCAGCCGCAGCCGCAGCCACCGACCGTGGCGGCGGCGGTCCGGTCGGAGCCCAGGCCGTTCCTCATACCGCCCGCCCCACCGGCACCCCCCGCCGTCCCCGCCGGCCCGGACCTCGGCGCGGAGTGCGCCCGCCTCTCCGACCTGGTCGACGCCGGACGCCACCCGGAGGTCCTCGGCCTGGCCGCCCACCTCCTGCCCCGCGCCGAGGCCGAACTCGGCGAGCACGCGCCCCTCGTGCGCACCATCCGCTCCATCTACGCCCGCACCCTCCTCCACGAGGGCCACCCCGGACAGGCCCTCCCCGAGTACCGGCGCCTCGCCGCCACCGCGGACGGCGGCCCACACGGCCCCCAGGGCCTCGACCACCGCTACCGCGCAGCCCTCTGCCTCGACCGCCTCGGCCACGGCCCCGAAGCCCTCGCCGAGTTCCAGGCCCTGCTCGCCGCCCACACCGCCCGCCTCGAATCCGGCCTCGACACCGACCCCGAGCGCGCCTACGACCTCCGCGAACGCATCGGCCTCCACCTCGCCGCCACCGGAGACCCCCAGAACGCCTGGCACTGGCTCCTCCAACTCCTCCTCGAACGCGAACGCCGCGACGGCCCCCACCACCCCGCCGTCCGCCGCCTCCGCGAATCCCTCACCACCCTCCACCCCCACCACTCCACCCCCTGGCCCCCCACCCACACCTAGCCACCCCCCGGCCCCCGCTGCCGCCGACGGAATCGACTTCCTACGCCCCCCAGCACGCCCGGGCCCCCGCCGCGCCGGAGCGGAAAGTCGGCGGACCCGACATCCTGCGCCGATCCCACCCGCCGTCCACTCGGCAGGCCTGCCATCCCGCGCGGAGGTGGCCCACGCGCCCGGGCCCCCGCCGCCCCGGAGTGGAAAGCCGGCGGGGTCGACTTCCTGCGCCGATCCCACTCGCCGTCTACTCGGCAGGCCTGCCATCCCGCACGGGGTCGGCCCGCATGCTTGGGCCCCGATGGCGCATCCCCGCCGGGCCGGAGTGGAAAGTCGGCGGGGCCGACTTCCTGCGCCGGGAGTGCAGTCGGCGATCGGTCTGCCGTTCGTTCGGCAGGCCTGACATCCTGCGCGGGAGCGGTTAGCGCTTTTGGGCCCTACTAGCGCGTTCCCGGCCGGAGTGGAAAGTCGGCGGGGCCAACTTTCCTGCTCCAGGGTGGGCGAGCCCTGTTGCTGCAAGTCGGATCCACTACTGCCGCAGCCGGAGTGGGAGCTCGACGGCGTCGGCTTCCCACGTCTGGGCCGGGTGCTGCTGCCGGTCTGGGCCGTATCTCCACCGTGATGCCACCCGTCGAGCCCCGGCTGGGGTGAATAGTCGGCGGGGTCGACTTCCTGTTCCGGGAGTGTGGTTGGCGATCCCATCTGCCATCCGTTCGGCGGGCCTGTCGTCCCGCGCGGGGGTGGCCCGCGCGCTGGGCCCCGACGGCGCGTCCTCGCCGAGCCGGAGTGGAAAGTCGGCGGGGCCGACTTCCTGAGCCGGGGGGGGGGGGGGGGGGGGCCCGCGATGCCGCCCCCCCCCCCCGGGGCGGGGCGGGGCAGGCC